>JAYVSC010000020.1:0-68078 GCA_043775705.1 Spirochaetales bacterium
CATCAGCCATGCTTCGCTCCCTTTTGTTCGTTTCTGGTTTCGTAGATCATCGCATTGACAGCAGAAAGATACGCCTTTATTCCGGCTTCGACAATATCCGTAGAAACGCCGCTGCCGTTCCAGGTGCGGCCCTCGCTGCTTATGCGCACATGAGCCTCTCCCTGCGCGTCGGGACCGGTATCCATGACATCGACCGTCGACAGCGAAAAGTCTTCCATTTTAACGTCGGAGCAGCCGATGATCTTGTCCACCGCGTTCAGCGACGCGTCGATCGGTCCGTCCCCTATCGAAACCCTCTCGATTGCCGTCCCATCCTGGGTAAGAAGTCGTACCACTGAAGTTGAGGTAATCGATGAGCCCGAATTGATCACGAAGCGGTCAAGGTGGTACGCCTCGGGTACGCCGCCGACCGAACCCGACGCCAGTGCCTCGATGTCGCGGTCCGAGACCGTCTTCTTCTTGTCCGCGAGATTCTTGAAATTGTCGAAAAGAAGGGCGACCTGCGCGTCATCGAGGTGAAAGCCCAGGTGCACCAGACGCTCCTCGAACGCATGGCTACCCGAATGCTTTCCGAGTACCATCTTACTCTGGGGCAGGCCGATCGACTGGGGCGTCATAATCTCGTAGGTCTCGCGGTTCGCGAGGATTCCATGCTGATGGATACCGGCTTCATGGGCAAAGGCATTTTCGCCGACGATCGCCTTGTTCGGCTGACACTTGACGCCCGTCGCCTTGGAAACGATGCGGCTCGCCGTGTACAGCGCTGTGGTATCCACCCCGGTGATCATGTTGAAATAGTCCTTCCGGGTATGCAGGTTCATCACGATTTCCTCGAGAGCCGCGTTTCCCGCACGCTCACCGAGGCCGTTGATGGTGCATTCGATCTGGTCAGCTCCCGCCATCGCGGCGGCAAGGCTGTTCGCCACGCCGAGCCCGAGGTCATTGTGACAATGCACCGAGATGATCGCCTTGTCGATGTTCGGGACACTGGAGCGGATATTCCGGATCAGGGCCGCAAATTCCTCCGGCACCGCGTAGCCGACCGTATCGGGAATGTTTACCGTAGAGGCGCCTGCGTTGATGACGCCTTCGATTACCCGGTACATGAACACAGGATCGGAGCGGGAAGCGTCCTCAAGGGAAAACTCCACGTCGCCGCAGAGATTCCTCGCGTACTTGACCATTTTGACTGCCTGTTCATAGACCTGGTCAGGCGTTTTCTTCAGTTTATATTCCATATGGATGGGACTGGTTGCGAGGAAGGTATGAATTCGGGGATTGTCCGCGTCGCGAATCGCCTCCCATGAGGTATCGATATCCTTTTCAAGGGCGCGGGAGAGAGAGGCGACGGTCACGCCCTTAACACCGCGGGCGACAGCCTGAACGGACAAAAAGTCTCCGGGACTGGCGATGGCAAAGCCGGCTTCAATTACATCAACCCCCAAAAGCGCAAGGTGTTTCGCTATTTCCAGTTTGCTGGCAAGGTTCATGCTGCAGCCGGGGGACTGCTCGCCGTCCCGGAGGGTGGTGTCAAAGATTCTGATTTTTCTGGCCATAATAGTTCTCCTTATGCGTCTTGAAAATAACTGTACTCATCAAACCACAATGGCCTTTTTATAACAATTAAAAATATTTTCATAAAGTCATTTTTTTATCTTATCTATTGGACATTATCTTGATAAAATTAATTTTATCTTTTATGATGGACAATATGAGCGATACCAATATTGATACCTTGATCGCAGAGGCGCTGAATTCCAGTAAAATTACGGTTATTACCGGACTTCCCGGCTCGGGAAAGAGTGCGTGCCTGCAGAAAATCATGCTCCTCCTCCGCGACAGACAGCCGCCGGTCAAAATTTTGTATATAAATCCCGAAGAAAGCAGATGGACCCATATCACCGGCTATTCCGAACTTGCCGCCTCCCTGAAAGGATTCGGAATCGGTTCGTCGGCCCTTTTTATCGACAATGCAGACAGAATTTCCGGTTTTGAGGAAGCCTTGATTCCTCTCGCTGAGGAGACCTCCCTCAAGATATTTATTTCGGGGAAAAATTCCGGCCTTATCCTGAAAAAGGTGCAAAAGCTTTCCCTCCGGGAGGTTCAGGAAATCAGGATACACCCGATGGATTATCACTCTTTTTTGAAATACAGAAAAACACGCCATTCAATCACGGCTCTCCATGCATTTCTCTGCACCGGAGGCTTGCCCCGCATTCTCGCGTTTCCGGGCGCGGATAGCCTTGACTATCTGGAAAAATGCACGGATTCAATTCTTTTGAACGAGATTATAGAGCCTGTACGCGTACGGGACCCAAGGCAATACCGCTCCTTTCTTCAGGCTATGACGTATTACTCGGGGCAGGCCGTTTCCACCCGCATGATATGCAGATGGTTCGAGCAGAGACAAATGACGGTCTCCCCGCAGACAGTGCTGGATTTTTTAACCATCAGCGAGGAAGCGAACCTCTTGATATCCATTCCGGTGCGGAACATCGCGGAAAAAAAAAACGTTCAGGGAAGCCGGGTTTGGTATTTTGCTGATGTCGGGATCCGGTCGGTATGCGGGAAATACGGAGTGCGGAAAACAGGCGCGGATGAGGATGAAAATGAAAGAAACCGCGCCCTTGAAAACGCGGTTTTTCTGCTTCTCGTGGACTGCGGCTTTCAGGTATCCAGGGGCAGGCTCGAGACGGCAAAAAAGAATACCTCAAGCCAGCTGACATTCCTATGTCACAAAAACAACATCTTTACCTACCTCCAATTCTGCGCGTCATCATTCCCCGACTCGACAAGGTACTCGCTGAAGAATACCCTGCTCGGCATCCAGGACGGCTGGGAAAAGATACTCGTCGACACCGACTCCCTCCCGGTCGACGGGGACGGTATCCGCACCGTCTCCTTCGCGGACCTGAAGGCGCACCTTTACTTGCCGCTTCCTCCGGCGAGGCGCGAGGATATTTTCGACAGGCTCCGCTGAAGGATGATGAAAGCGAACACCAGCGTCGCGATGAAAATGCGCGTCCAGTGGGAACTGAGGCTGCCCTGAAAGGTTATGAAGGTCTGGATTATTCCGATGATCAGGACGCCGATCAGGGTACCCTCGATAAAGCCGACGCCGCCCGAGATGAGAGTACCCCCGATGACGACGGCGGAAATGGCGTCCATCTCCATGCCTACGCCGGAAAGGCTGTAGCCGGCCGAGGTATACATGGTGTACACCACCCCCGCCAGGCCCGACAGAAGGCCGTTGATCGCGTAGACGCTTACCCTCGTCCGCGCGACGGGCAGGCCCATCAGAATGGCGGAAGAAGCGCTGCCCCCGATCGCGTACACATTCCGGCCGAAGCCCGTCATCCGCGTGATAAAAATCGCGAGAGCTACCACGGCAAGGAAGATAAGCGAAGTCATCGCAAGAAGCCCGTCACCGAGCTGAAGCCCGATGCGGGTAAAGCTGCCGAAAAATTCATCGTTGATCGGAATCGAGTCTAGACTGATAACCTGCGCCATGCCCCGCGCGAAGAACATGCCGCCGAGAGTCACGATAAACGGCGGCGCGCTGAAAAACTGGATTATCGCGCCCTGCGCGAGGCCTATGAGGCCGCCGGCAATAAGGACTATCGGAATGGTCAGGGCCGGATTGAAATGCGCGTTCTCGACAAGAGTCGCGGTGAGCATGCCCGAGAAGGCGATCATGGAGCCCACCGACAGGTCTATGCCGCCGGAAAGAATGACGAAGGTCATGCCGACCGCCGATATCCCGAGGAAGGCATTGTCGTTGAACAGGTCAAATAAAACCCGAAGCGAGAAAAAACCCGGGAATATAATCGATCCCGCAAGGTAAAGAAGGATGAACACTAGTCCGGTAGCGACGAGCGGCATGGAACGGGAGTCTATCTTAAGCTTCATTTATTTTGCCTCCGCGCGGATAAAGCGCTTGAACCGGTCGGACTGCAGGATGCAGATCGCGACGACAACGAGAGATCGGACCACGAGGGTAATGTTGACGGGAACGCCGAGCATGAGGATGGAAGTGGTCAGGGTTTGGATAACCAGGGCACCGACTATCGTTCCGGTCAGGTTGAATTTTCCGCCGTCCATCGAAGTTCCGCCGATGACCGTCGCGAGGATCGCGTCCAGCTCGTAGCCGAGTCCCGCGGTGTTCGGGTCAGCCGCCCTGATGTCGGAGGCGACGATGAAGCCGGCCAGCCCTGCGCACAGCGCGGAAAGGATATACACGAAGGCGGTGACCGCCTCCACGCGGACACCCGAGTACCTCGCGGCCACCGGGTTGATGCCCCGTGCCTCGATAAAAAGGCCGAGGGCGGTCTTGCGCGTAAGGAGAAGAATCAGCACGAGCAGGAACGCCGCCATGCTGACGGAAAACGGAAGGCCGAACAGAAAGCCTGAACCGAAAAAATCAAACCCGGCGAATCCAGCCCCCTTGAAATAAATCTGCTTTCCGCCGGTAATGAGCTGCGCGATTCCGCGCCCTGCGACCATCATGATAAGAGTCGCGATGATGGGCTGTATGCCGACTCTCGTCACGAGAAACGCGTTCCAGATCCCGATGGCGGTCACCAGGAGGAGAGGCGCGATGATCGCTGCGGAAAGGGGCGCGCCACCCGTAATCAGCACCGCCGCGAGCGCACCCGAGATGGCGGTGACCGAGCCGACCGAAATATCTATTCCTTTCGTCGCGATAACGAGCGTCATTCCGATCGCGATGATCATCGTGACGGAGGACCGCTCCATGATGTCGACCAGGGTCCCGAACAGGTTTCCGTCCTTGATCTCGAGATGAAAGAAGTTTTTCGTGAAGAAGGCGTTGAACACAAGGAGGGCGGCAAGTATCAGCAGGGGCCAGATAATCGAGGGTACGCCTGCTCTTCTGGTAATGATCATTTTATTCCTCCGGCTATCGTTTCCATGATTTCGGCCTCGTTGATATGCGCTCCGGAAAACTCCGCGAGCTTCGTGTGATCGCGGAAAATTGAGACCCGCGAGCAGCAGCGGATAATCTCGCTCAACTCCGAGGAGATGAAGAGGATCGACATCCCCTTTTCGGCGAGCTGTATTATCAGTTTTTGAATTTCGACCTTGGCGCCGACATCCACGCCGCGCGTCGGCTCGTCAAGGATGAGAAAGCGCGGGTCGGCGGCGAGCCAGCGGGCGACGATCACCTTTTGCTGATTGCCCCCGGAAAGGTTTTTTATCTTCTGATTCATCGACGGGGTTTTGATATTCAGGGCCTTGATATAGGTAAGCGTGATCTCTTCCTGCCTCTTGCGGCTCAAAGTCCTGAACATGCCCATCTTTGCCTGAAGCGCGATGATGAGGTTCTCGCGCACGGAAAGGTCGTCGAGAATTCCAAGCGCTTTCCTGTCCTCGGGGCAAAACCCGAAGCCATTCATGATTGCGGAGCGCGGAGACGGAAACACGGAATCGCGCCCGTCGATTTCCAGCGTCCCCTCGTCTATTTTGTCGACGCCGAAAAGCAGCCGTGCTGTTTCAGTCCGTCCTGATCCCAAAAGGCCGGCGAAGCCCACGACCTCGCCGGGGCGAAACTCGAGATCGACGCCTCGGACCTCGCTGCCCTGCGTGATTTTTTTCGCTTTTACAATGGGAGGGGCGTCGGACATTTTAGGCGCGCCGAAGTAGGCCGCCCAATCCTTGCCGTCCAGTCCCATGTCTCGGTTCCCCTCCTGACCCAGCATCAATGAAATGAGCTCCAGCTTGTCGATGGACGCGGTTTCCCTCACGCTCACGAGCTTTCCGTTGCGCAGGATAGTGATGCGGTCCGTGATCGAAAAAATCTGGTCAAGGAAATGACTGACGAAGATAATTCCGAGACCGCGCTCCTTCAGGCGGCGCATCACGAGAAAGAGGCGTTCCACTTCGGCGGCGTCAAGGCTTGAAGTCGGTTCGTCAAGGATAAGCACCTTCGACTCGCCGTCAAGGGCGCGCGCGATGCTGACCATCTGCTGTATCGCCGTCGAACAGGAGGAAAGGACCTTTCTCGGATCTATCCTGATATCGAGATCGGCCAGGGCTGCCTCTGCCTTCTCATACAGGAGACGCCAGGCGATCGCGCCGTTTTTCCGCATCTGGCGCCCGATATATATATTCTCCGCCACCGAAAGGGTGGGGATGAGATTGACTTCCTGATATACGGTCGAGATGCCTTTCTGCCTTACCTCTTCCGGTGACTTGGCCGAAAAGGGCATTCCGTCATAACACATTTCTCCCGCGTCCGGGGTATAGACCCCGGTAAGGACTTTTATCAAAGTTGATTTTCCGGCGCCGTTCTCGCCCATGAGCGAATGGATCTCGCCGCGGTGAAGAGAAAAATCCACCGCATCAAGCGCGAGTACCCCGGGAAACCGCATGGTCGCGCCCTGTATTCTGATTATCGATTGTTCCATACAAGCATCCTCCCGGCTAACTGTAAAAAAGTCCGCTCACCCCGAGTTTTCACCGGGATGAGCGGGCTGTACTTTTTTTTAGTAGAGGCGCGAACCGATCGTGTCGGCTGCTACTTCCATCGGGAATACATTGTCAACCTGCTGGATCCATTTCGGGAGGGTCTCGCCTGCGATCGCTCGGGCGATCGAATCGAACGCGAGGGGTCCAAGAAGCGGATTGCATTCGATCGTTACGTTGAGTTTTCCCGCGACCATCGCCTCAAATGCGGACTTTACGCCGTCGATTGAAACTACAAGAATGTCTTTGCCCGGCTTCTTGCCGTACTCTTCGATGGCCTGGATGGCGCCGAGGGCCATGTCGTCATTATGCGCATATACGGCGGTGATCTTGTCGCCGTCCGATTTCAGAAAAGCTTCCATGACCTGCTTTCCGCCGGCGCGGTTGAAATCGCCGGTCTGGCTCTTGATGACTTTCATGTTGGGGAACTTTGCGATGCCCTGCTCAAAACCTTTCTTGCGGTCTGTCGCGGCTGACGCTCCGGTCGTTCCCTGGAGTTCCACGATCGTTGCTTTTCCGTTGGTGGCCTTAGCGAGCCATTCGGCGGCTTTCTGACCTTCATAGATGAAATCGGAGGATATAAGGGTTGTGTAGAGGGACGGGTCCGTTACCTTGATTCCGCGGTCTACGAGCACTACGGGGATACCGGCTTTTTTAGCTTCCATGAGCACTGATTCCCAACCGGTTTCGACGACCGGCGCGAGAATGATGCCGCCCACTTTCTGCGCGATAAAGGACTTGATTGCCTTGATCTGGTTTTCCTGTTTTCCCTGAGCATCGGAGAACTTCAGGTCGATTCCGCGCGCAGCGGCGGTAGCCTTTACGGACGCCGTCTCGGCATCGCGCCATCCGCTTTCCGCACCAATCTGCGAAAAACCTACAACCAATTTTTTGGGAGCGGCGACCGCGCTTCCAAGAACGAGAGTGACCAGCATAACGGCCAAAACGATTCTCTTCATACCAAACCTCCATGAGTACTTTTCGATTCCTTACAGGAACCTGTAGTCATGATAAGCCCGGTGTTCAAAAATCGTCTTTGGACAGTTCGGCTATTTTTTGCACAGGACGGTCATTGGACGAGTCAGTATTTTCGGCCCTTGATGCTTTTCTTCGCGATGCTTGCGGGAAAAACGCGTTCGTCGGTAATGATGCGCAGGGGCAAATCCTTACCTTCCATATAGTCGCGGACAGCCTTCATAAGCTGGGGGCCGAGAAGGGGACTGCACTCAACCGAGCAGTTCAGCTTTCCGTCCTGCATTGCCTTGAAAGCCGCCTTCACCGCATCAATCGAAACGATAATCACCTGCGTACCGCTTTTGTAGCCGGCTTCCTCAAGTGCCTGTATCGCACCGAGGGCCATGTCGTCATTGTGAGCGTAGATCGCGTCGAAAAACAAACCCTGCCCGCTCAGCAGCTCTTTCGTTATCCGGTAGCCCTCTGATTTTTTGAAGTCGCCCATTTCGGAGCGCACAATCTCCATGCCGCTCCTTTCGCGAAGGACTTCCGCAAAACCTCTGCGTCTCTCGATCGCGGGCCCGGAGCCCTCGGTTCCCCGAAGCTCAAATATTCTCAGGTTTTTGCGGTCCCGGGTTTCGTTGATCAGCCAGCGCCCCGCCCTGCGACCCTCTTCGGTAAAGTCCCCCCCGATAAAAGTGGAAAATAAATTCTCGTCCCCGGTTTTCACCGTGCGGTCTGAACAGATGACCGGAATGCCCGCGTCCTTGGCTTCCTTCAGGACCTCGCCCCAGCCGGTCTCTACCAGGGGCGAGAAAGCGATAACGTCCACGCCCATGCGGATAAATTCCCTGATTGCCTCGATCTGCTGCCCCTGGTCAAGGTTCGCCTCGCGGAATACCAGCTGTATGCCGAAGTCCTCAGCGGCCTGCCTGATTGACGCGGTGTTCGCCGCGCGCCAGTCGCTCTCCCTGCCGGTCTGCGCGAAGCCGAAAAGAATGGCATTGTCCGGCCGGGGGTTGTTACGCATTTTCGGGTTCAGTATCTCGCTCAGGTTTTTTTTCGAAACGAGACGCGAGCGAAGGATCACCTTCTTGGGGATTCCCTCGGCCTTCGCGAGGATATCCATGGAAAAGCGCACCGCTTCCTTGCCCCCCGTCGGGCACAAAAAGGTCGCGTCTATAATGCCGTTTCCAACCATCTCGAGCCCGCCTCCCGCGCCCGAAAAACCGTCAACCCCGACGATGCGGGTAGGGACCTCCCGTTTCTTTCCGCGCAGCGCGAGAGCGGCGCCGTAGGCCATCGCGTCGTTATGCGCAAATATGATATCGGGAGGACGGC
Organism: Spirochaetales bacterium; assembly: GCA_043775705.1. GTDB lineage: Bacteria > Spirochaetota > Spirochaetia > Treponematales > Treponemataceae > Teretinema. Next base: position 8,779 of record JAYVSC010000020.1, read on the forward strand.
CGCCGGCAAGATCGGAGGCGAGCACGTCCTGTGCCGTGTCCCTGAGCCAGTTTCCCGGCAGGGCGGTAATCGAGATGCCCCGGCCGGCGGTCAAGGCTTCGCGGAATCCCGCGTCCCTCTCGATGGTCGGCAGGGAATCGGCGCGGCCCTGCAGCTCGACGACGGAACCTCCCGAAGAGGGCAGGAGATCGCGGACCAGGGCGCCCGCCTCGCGGCCGATCTGATGATTGTCGGGACCGATGAACAGGGTATAGTCGTATCCGTCGACGGCCCTGTCTATGAGAATGAGAGGAACCTCCCGGTACGCGCGGCGCGCCGTCAGTTCGAGGCTTGCCGAATCGACGGGTGACATAATCAGCAAGTCGATGCCGGAGGAGAGAAGCCTGTCGACGTCCATCGTCTGCTTCGCGGTCGAGTCTCCGGAGTCCATATATATAAAGCGCACGTCCTTGAGCTTCGAGGCTTCCGCCTCGATCTCGCGGTACATGGCGACCCTCCAGGGTTCCGACAGGTTTGCGAGGGACACCCCGATCAGAAAACGGTATCCGTCTTCTTCCTTCGGCGCGCATGAGGCGCAGATAAAAAGGGACGCCAGCAGAAAAAAGACGCCGGAAATCTTTTTCATAGGTGCCCGCCCCGGCGGAATTCCATCGGACTCATGCCGGTAATCCTCTTGAAGGTGCGGCTGAAATAATGAATGCTGGAAAAACCGACGGAAGCCGCTATCTCCGAGACCGTTATCCCGGGATCCCGCAGAAGGGCAAGAGCCTTGTCGACTCTCATTCGGGTCAGGCTCTCGGTGAAGGCCGCATTGTTCTCGCGCCGCAGAACGCGGCTCAGATAGCCGGGGGATATCTTCAGGGCTTCGGCCGTTTCCTCAAGGGAGAGAGAAAAGCGGGAATAGCCCGCCCTCATGTACTCCATCGCGGACGCGGCAAGCACCGGGGTATTTGCCGACTTTGAAAGCAGAGCAGAAAGCTCCGCATAGCAGTCGGGAAGGGCTTCGCACCCGTCCGCAAAACCCTGCACGGCAAATACCTCGAGAGAAAGCCGCCGCCCGGCTCTCTCGGTTATCTCGACCGCGGCGTCTATCCACTCCGAAGGATCCTCGGCCCCGCCGAGGACAATCAGATTGAAGGCGTCATCCTCAAACGCGAAATTCCCCTTGTCCTCGGGAAAACGCTCGATTACCAGGGACTCGAGGGAAAGAAAGCGGGTCAGGCGGTCCTGCTCGCTTTCGTTGCCGGGAAGAATCCGCTCGTTTATGCGGGCCATCGCCATGCCCCATTTGTTCGGCAGGGCAACGCTGAAGAATTCGGCCGAGTGCGCGATCTCGCCCGATGACAGCCGGCCGCCGATCAGGTCGCAGAGAAAGCGCCTGCGATATTCGCCCTTCTGCTGCCCGATCTGGGCACGTGCCCAGTCCATGTAGCGGGACGCGTCGCGTCGCGTCTTGAGCGTGCCGATGGCCGAATCGATCGCGGCGAGCAGGGCGCCTTCATCTATCGGCTTGAGGATAAAGTCCGAAGCCCCGAGGCGCAGCGCCTCGCGCGCATACTCGAATTCGTCATGACCCGAGACGATGATGATCACCGAGTCCGATGTTTCCTTTTTCAGCTTTTCCAGAAACTGCAGGCCCGACAAAAATGGCATGCACACGTCGACGAGGAGGAGGTCGGGCTTTTGCGCGATCGCCATTTCGAGCGCCTGTCTGCCGTCCTCGGCGACCGCGGTCACGACGAGGTCACGACCGGCCTCGGTGACGGTTTTCACCAGTCCCCGCCTTATGATCGGCTCATCGTCGGCGATCAATACATTCCACATACTTTACTCTCCCTTTATCGGCGGATGAGAAATTCTTACGATGGTCCCGTGACCCTCGCTGCTTTCCATGACAATACCGTGCGCGGTGTTGCAGGTAAGGAATATCCGCTGATTGACGTTGTACAGGCCATAGCCGGAATCCGGCGGCGGCTCTCTTCCCTCGAAACCCCTCCGGATCGACTCGAGTTTTTCTACCGGCATGCCGGCGCCGTCGTCGCGCACAACGAACTCGAGAAGGCCGTCAGCGAAACGAGCGCCCACGAGAATCGTCCCGTGCCCCTCTTTTTCCTTTACGCCGTGATAGATCGCGTTTTCGACGACGGGCTGCAGGATCAGCTTGATCGTCTGCATGGACAGAACCCCTTCCTCAATCTCGAAAAAGAAATCAAACTTGTCGCCGTAGCGTATTTTCTGGATGACGAGGTAGCTCTTCACGTGCTCGATCTCGTCGGCCACTGTTATCGTTTCCTTTCCCCTGGACAGGCCGATGCGGAACAGACTCGTGAGCGCGCCGACCATATGCACGATATCGAGAGCGCCCTTTTCCTTGGCCATCCACTGGATCGTGTCGAGGGTATTGTACAGGAAATGCGGTTTTATCTGCGCCTGAAGGACCTTCAGTTCCGCCTCCCGCTTGTTCTGCTGCTCGAAGTACACGAGGTCAATCAGCTTACCGATTTCCTCGACCATCGTGTTGAAGCCGTGCCCGAGCTCCAGAATCTCGAGCGAACCGTTGCCCGGGGCGGAGGACGAGGACGAATAGCGGACGGCGAGATCCCCGCCCTCGACGCGCTTCATCAATTGCTTGAGGTGGATTACCGGCCGTGCGAAGTTTGCCGAGAAGGCGATGGAAAGCATGAAGGCGAACCCCATGGTCAAGAGGCTCACGAACAGCCCCATCAAGATCAGCACGTCGATTTCGCGCAGCAGCGTCTTCATCGAAAAAACGCCGACTACCTTCCAGCCGGTTATCGATTCCTCATACAGGATGCGAAAGTGCTCCTTGCCGATGACCACGTTCACGCCGGTGCCCGCCGTCCCCAGCATCCCGCTCCTGATGCGATAGGTAACGGGGTTCGCCGGCGCGTACACAAAGCCTCCCCGCGCATCGAGCACGAGCACGAAGCCTCCCGTACCCGGAGTGACATCGGAAAGAATCCCGTCAAAATAGGCGAGGTCCACGTCGATCATAACGGCGCCGGCTACCTTGCCGTCCGTCCCGGAAACGGCCTTCGCGAAGGTCGCGACCTGAGTGATGTCGGACCGGCGGGTATTGCGGATATTGCGCCCGACCGGACGCGTCATGACGGTGAGGGAGCCGCTCTTTGCAGCGGCGTCCATGAACCAGGCTTCGTTCCTCAGGGGATCGCGGCTCACCCGGCGGAAGTCCCCGGCAAGGCTGTCGTTCAGCGTATTGGCCACGAGAATTCCCGTTATCTCGGAATGTATCGCGCACACCGAATCGATAATACCGATCTGCGCCGAGTTGTCCCTCCCGCCTTTTCTGTCCATCAAAAATGCGGAAGCCTCCCTGTCCCTTAAAACCAGATCGATATTGTTTTCAATGGACCTGATCGCAAGGTCCAGACTCTTGACGGTCCGGGACAGTATCTGCGCGGTAGAGACCTCGCTCTGCCGAGTGATGGTGCGCGTATAAAAAAGGGGAACAAGAATACCGAGAGAAGCCATCGGAATCATGATGACGGCAAAAAAGGAGAGGAGCAGCTGTTTTCGTATGCCTATGGGGAGCCGCAAGGTTCAGCCCTTCTTTTTCGTTTTTTTCGTTTCTTCTTTTTTTTTGTTTTCCGTTATCCGAAATTTGACGATTCTTTTTATCAGGTCCAGCGGGATGTCCCCGTCAAGTGGAAACCGCACCGAGCCCTTCGCGCTTGCGAAGGATGCCAATTCTTTTTTAAATTCCTCTATTCCGCTCGGCAGGGGATAAATGCCGATATGGCGGGTAAACGCGGCAAAATGAATCAGGTTGCCGGAAAGAAAAAAGGTCGGCATCCCGTAGCTGATTTTTTCAACAGCTTCTGGGGCCGCCTCTCTGATTGCCGTGCGCAACGCCTGCAGCCTTGCCTGCACGTCTTGGGGAAACAGAGCTATGTATTCGTCGATTGTCCCGGGTTTAACGTTTTCCTTTCCCACAGAATGACTCCCTTCACTCCCAGCATTCTACCAGATTAAGTATCGATTGTGTGTAAAACTTCACTTTTTATTGTAGTTTGAACTTTTATCACCTATAGTGAAGGTATGAACACCAAGCGGCTGCGGGCGAAAGTTTATTCCTTCCTTTTTTTCGTCAAACCGGAAGCAGGCAACCTGCCCCTCCTTGACCGTATTTCCCTTATCATGTTCTATTCCCTGGCAATAGGAGCTTTGGCAACCAGTTTTTTCAATCTCAGCATCGCACTGGAAAATGCACTGTATCTTACCACTTTGCTTTTACTATTTTTATATTCTTCTCGCTGTTGTGAGTCTGGTCCTTTTCTGGATCACCCGTTCCATACGGGTTACGAAAGCCCCCCCTGGGGTGCATCGTAGCACTGCTCACCATTCAGCAGTTTCTGGAAACTGGCGGAATATACGGCCTGGGGATTCTCTACTTTCTACTGTGCTTCCCAATCATCTATATGTTTTTCGGCCTGAAAACCGGCGTTATTTTCATCGTATCTTACTGGATCGGAATAACGGCAGGCCTCCTGAGCGGTCATATCAACTCCACATCCTCGATCTACAACAATCCGCAGATAGCGGCGCGGATGGTATTCATCATCGCGGTGGCGAGCATCCTTGCGATAGTCGCGAGCGTCTGCCTCGACATGCTCATACGGTATCTCTCAAAACTCGCCTACTATGACACGGTGACCAACCTGCCGAACCGTCTGAAGCTGGAAGACTCGATCAGGCAAAACATCCTGGCGGATTATAAAAAAAACCGCTCCTTCGCCATTGTGGGAATCAAGGTGCTGAATTATAACCGGATAAACGCCATGATGGGAACGGATCAGGGAGACATTCTCCTCGCATCGATCGCCGGCCGGCTTAGAACCCATGGAAAGGCCGCGATGAAAACCGGACGCTGGGGCGGATCCCTTTTTATTGCCGTAATCGACGAAAGCAGCTACCAGGAAATCGTTTTTTTCGCAAAACGCCTTCTGGACGCCCTGTGTCAGCCCTACATAATCGAGAACCGCACGATCAACATGCTGTTCACCATCGGCATATCTCGCTATCCCGAAGACGCAATAACGGAAAAACAGCTGTTCGGAAACGTTATTTCCCTTCTTGACCGCAACAAAAACCTGCCCGATGAAATCATTTTTTTCAACGAGGAAGACCTCAAAAAACAGCAGTTCAATTTCAGCCTGATCGAGGCAATGAACCGCATCGATCTCGACCGCGACCTGACCCTCGGCTACCAGCCGAAGGTACACATGACAGATGGTTCCTGCACTGGAGCCGAAGTTCTGCTGCGGTGGACGGATTCGGCCAGGGGCACCATCTCGCCCTCCGTTTTTATCCCGCTGGCGGAACAGACGGGAATGATAAGGAAAATCACCCGCTGGGTAATCCGACGCGCTCTTTCCGATATATGCTCTGCCGCGGGAAAGACAGGCCTGGACGGAACGGGAGCGGTCCATGCGGTCAATCTGTCCGTCATGGATTTAAAGGAGCGCGGATTCTATTGAATTTGAGATAACCGAGGGCATAATCATCGATGACGATTCCCAGATACTGAAAACCCTGGACGCCATCCAGAGTCTCGGCTTCAGGGTCGCGATCGACGATTTCGGCACCGGCTATTCGAGTCTGAGCTATCTGAATAAAATCAGGATCAACACCCTAAGGATCGACCAGAGTTTTATCCGGGATATATCCTATGGAAAGGAAGCAGTCAAATTTCCCGTTGTCGACGCAATCATTTCGATGGGCACGTCCCTCGGGCTGAGCATAGTCGCCGAGGGAGTGGAAAACGAGGGCCAGGCCCGATATCTGCGGAAACAAGGCTGTCTCATCGCGCAGGGATGGCTCTACAGCAGGGATCTGCCCTTCGAAGACTACCTGCTGTTCCCGGCCTCTCACACGAAAACCTGAATCTCCGTGATAAAATTTCTGGGGCTTCGCGGCAGGATCATGCCCGGCCCCTTCAGGTATATTTCGCGGCACGGGATTTTCGCCTCATACCCTTTATCCTTCAGGTAGTCAAACAGCTTCTTGTACGCATCGCCGAGGTGGTCATAGGAACCTTTGAACAGGATGCTGACGGCTTTCCCTCCGCTCAAACATCTGCAAGACATTCCCGCTATCTCGACCATTTTGCGGAGCTCCACCCCCGCCTCGATATCGGCGTCGTCCTCGCGGAACTCGCGGTCCCAGTACAGGGCAAAGGGACTTCCCTTGCAGTAGCGGCCGGCCTTGCGGAAAAGCTGGCCGAAATACATCCCGATGTCCGGATATTTTCCCTTGTACCGAATGCTGCAAATATACGAATCCGCGATATTCTTTTCGGTGATGATAAAATTTTCCTTCATAATGTGTTCTCCCTTGTCGATTTCCAGAAAATTCTGGATTCTGTTTTTGACTGCCAAACCGTGCGCGAGCTCGCCGTTGACCGCCTCCAGCCGTTTGCGGAAAAAAGCCTCCATCTGGTCGTCATCGCTGCAGTCATCAAAAATATTCTTCATTTCCTTCAGCGAAAAACCGAGGTCTTTAAGAAGTACGACCGAGGCGGCTTTCTCGAACGACGAATCGCCGTAGTACCGGTACCCGCTCGCCCCGTCTATTTTTTCCGGCACGAGAATTCCCTCTTCGTGATAAATCCGGAGCGCCTTGACCGTCAGGCGGCTGGCTGTTGAAAATTCACTGATTGTTAACATGGTTACCCTTCAGTATATACGATCTTCAGCGCATTGTAGAATTTATTTTCTTTTTCCCACAGCTCGTCGGCTGTTTTCTGTATCTTCCCGTACAGGGCTTTCCGCTCGCTTTCGGAAAGACGACCCACCGTCTTCCCGGCTTCGCGGAATTCCGAGGAAAGGCCGTGCCAGGAAACGATGGCATCATCCAGCAGGGGAATGACCGCCGCAAGTTTCGCAGAGGAAGTGTGCAGCGCGGCCTGTACGAGAAAGTCCCGGTACAGGATGCGGAACGAAGCGCCACCGGTCCCGAAATCCTCAATATTCCCCGCCATGAATTCAAACACATAGGGAAGAAGGAACTTTTTATTGCTGTACGATTCGATATCTGCGAGAACGCCGCCCCACTCCTTCATCCCGGCAATACCCGCGATCCTCTTGTCGTTTTTTCCGTCGTCCCTCCATTCATAGTTCGCAACGACATTCTTGAGCGATGACGAAACCAGAACCTTCCAGTCAAGCGCATAGCCTGCCTTCTTTTTGTCCGCCCAATAGAATTCCCCCTTCGGAGGATACATCTTCGTGTCCGAGCTTCGCGCCTTGTGCAGGTCCTTCAGGGCTATCGTCTGCATCGACCTGTATTCCGTATCGCTGACAAGCGCGGTTTCCTTTTCCGCATCTATCCCGAAAAGGGTTATCATGTGCCAGCCGAAGGACTGGTTTGCGCTGCCGTACCTGCCGTTGTACCGATAGGGCAGATAGCGCATGTCCAAGCGAAGCACCACCGGAGTTCCCTCTTTCAGAAGCGCGTAGATTTCCTTCCATCCGAACGAGGCGTCTGCGGGGACCACCTTGTGCCACGGGATACCGGAAGCCTCGAAAAAGAGCTCCCTCATATCGCCGTTCCGCGCGCTGAGCCAGGGAAACGACCCCTTCTCGAAAGCGAAGGACAGGGCCGCGCCTCCTCCCGCAATCAGACTTTCGTTCACCTCATAGCCCTGATAGGCCAGCGCGTTGAGCATGGCCGAACTTTCGCAGTGACCGCCCGGGATAACCTTTGCATCGGGCAGGAGCACTGTCCCCGCGCTATTCCCGATTTTCCACTCCTTTTCGCACGAAACAAGCATCATAGCGGAACATAAAACCATCAGTGTTTTCATAGAATCCTCCATACAACATGGATAAACCCTGCCCCAAGGGCCAAGTCAACAAGGGAAATATATAATTCCGGATTATTTTGTGTTATACTATATTCATAAGAAATGAAAATGTAGCTCCCAAGGAGGAAAATTTGAACCGATCGAAACTGATTTTGCCCGCTCTTGTCGCGTGCATTTCTCTGTTAGCCCTGTCCTGCGCCAGCGCACCCTATGCCCAAACAGAGGGCGGGGTTATGAAACTGGTAACCCTTATAAATGAAGGAAAGGTCTCAAGCGTAGAGGGTTTGAGCAAGACACCCTTTGTGCTGGATACCGAAACCCTATATCTCGAAAGCGATGTAGCGACCATGTGGAAAAACCTGAAAGAGGCGTCCTTTGTCATGGCGGATGCCCGTTTTGTACGCACCGAGCACCTTACATCCGATTCCTACAAGATGTTTGCCGACACCTTTGACATGAAAAACTACTTTGCCAAGTATACCGGAGCGAATACCTCTGCCGTGACGGTAGAAACCCGGGAAGGCGCCTATTTTCTCCTTCTCGACCGGAAGGTGAAGGGATATCCCCGCATCCAGGGATTAAAGGGGCCCGTAAAATGAAAACATCCAATCGAATCGCTCTATCCCTCTTCGCATTCGCGCTTTTTGCCTCCGCAGGATTGTTCGCCCAAAAGGCCAGCATTACCTATGTAGAAGGCGTCGCACACGTCAAATCGGCCGCAGGCAAACTTCGTGCTGCCGATTTCGGCGGTGCGGTCACCTACGGCGAGTCCGTGATTACCGGAAAGGACGGACTTGTAGAGCTGCAGCTTGAAAACGGCAGCGTCATCAAGGTAACCCAGAATTCGGTGTTCGGTTATTCGACGACAGGAACCGGTAGCGAATCCCGCAACGTTCTCGCGACTACGGCGGGCAAGGTTTCCTACAAACTGAACAAGGCAACCGGGGGAAAATCACCCGTAATCCAGACAAACAGCATGGTCGCCGGCGTCCGCGGAACCGAATTCACCGTATTTGCCGGCCGCGACGGCTCAGTCCTTCTGGCGGTTACCGGCGGCATCGTCGATGTCGAGTCCCAGGGCCAGCTCGTTACCCTGAACAAGGACGAGGCCGTCGAAGTCGCTCTGGGCAAAGCCCCGGGCGAGAAATTTACGTTCCTCGGCAAGGAACTTGATTTCAGCAGCTGGAACCAGGGAAAAATGGACAGTTTCTTTCTCGATCCCGCGGCCGGAATTGACCAGGCCGCAATTCAGCTTGAAACGTATAAAAAAGCCCTCGATGCCCTGAAAAAGCCGTATGAAGACACGACAGCCGTTTGGAAAAAAGCAGTCGAAGACTACAAAACCGTGGTCGCAGGCGGAAACGCAGACGAGGCAAAAGCATTCCAGACCGACAGGCTTTTCCCCGCACAGGACGCGCGTTCCACCATCATCCTGAACATCCGCTACTATGCGCTGAATTATCTTTCCGTGCGCCGCTATGTGCTTTCGAACATGTATATGGAAATGAAGAGCCGCTATCCCGCAAACCGACCGGACGCAGTACAGAAGTTTTTCGCGAAGCACGCCGAATTGCTGGTTACATACGAAGCAGGGATTGTTCCCGAGCTGAATCCGAACGATTATTGATTCTATAAGGAGATTATGAAAATGAAAAAACTATCAGTGCTGTTTCTGTTTCTGGCCGTACTTGCCGCCGGAATCGCCTTGTCCGCCTGCAAAGTGCCCGGTGAAACAAAGAGCGCGAAAGAACGGATGGACGGCTTTATCGCGGACGTGAACGCCTCAAACTGGGGCGCCCTCAATGGACATACCTCAAAGAGCTCGCTTATGCATTATCTGGCCAGCGATTCTTTCTGGGAAACAAATTTCAGCGCAGGCATTCCCTGGACCGTCACCTCTGCCGGAACAACATCTGTTGCAACCGGTAACGGACTTACCTATACTTTTACCCTGGAAGAAAGCGATCCCGATTTTTACGTCATCAGAAAAATCAGTAACGGCGCGGCAGATTTCTTCAACTAATCCTTCCTGAAAATACCCCGCACTGCCTCAAGAATTAGTAGGCGACAGTGCGGGATTTGCTCACAATGCCCCTCCCATGCCCCACGAAAATCTTGACTATCCGCACAACGTATATTACTACCGATATCCTGCCGATCGGGCTATCCTGGACCGAACTTCTGAACAACTCCAGGTTTTCCATAAATCACTTGCAATCAGCATAATTGTCGCTTATATTATACATATACACTATAAAAAGGCGGTTATGTATAATATATGCGACAGATAAACATTCGTGGGGCTTCTATAGAAATGCTGCAAGTCGAGATGGGGCATGTTTTGGGAGCTTTGATTGATCAATGGGGAGACAAGAGCGATTTCGCAAAAGAAGCGGGAATCAACCGGGCAACTCTGTATCGGCTTTTGGGCGGAGAAAATACGGGAACCGACACTTTATTCCGGGTTTTACGAACACTTGGCCGTTACAACGTGCTCGCGCTGCTTATTGAACCCGTTACCGAGACTCCGCTCGAGAAGCTGCAAAAGTACCAGAATATGGCGCGGACACCTTCTGCGAGGGTGCAAAGTGAAAACGTATCAGAAAAAACGGTGTTGAGCGGTTTGAAACTCGGGAAAAAGAACCAGGAGAAAAGCGATGAGTGAGATTGCTGCCATCAAGGTAAAATTATGGAAAGAGACAGTAGGGGCGGTGGCCTGGGACACCAGAAATAACTTGGGCGAATTCCAGTACGATTCCGCATTTATAAAACAGGGACTCGAGATAAGCCCGCTCATGATGCCGTTAACCGGCAAGATTTACCGTTTTCCCGAGCTCTCCCGCAGCGAGACATACAGCGGCCTTCCAGGATTACTGGCCGACTCCTTGCCCGAAAAATTCGGCAATACATTGATGAAGCAGTGGCTGGCAAAAAAAGGAATCAGTTTTGCAGATTTGACCCCGGTAGAACGCCTGTGTTATATAGGGAACCGCGGGATGGGCGCACTCGAATTCGAGCCGGATTTTGATATTGAAGCAAATGAAATGTTTCAGCTTGACGTGAATGAATTGGTCCGCCTTGCGCAGGAAATCATGAAGCAGCACAACAGTGCGCGTATGGACCTTGATAATTTCGAGCGGTTTGATCAGTTGATACAAATCGGAACCAGTGCCGGCGGCGCCAAGGCAAAAGTAATAATTTCCCTGAATGAAAGTACTAATGAACTGAAGTCCGGACAGGGTCCCTGTTTGCCCGGATTCGAGCACTGGCTGTTGAAATTATCCGATGTGGAGAATCCGGAACATGTTGCGGATCAGGATATCGGACGGCTGGAATACGCCTATTACCTGATGGCCGTGGAAGCGGGAATAAGCATGATGGAGAGCCGCCTTATTCATGATGGCTCGAGGTCGCATTTTATGACGCGACGGTTTGACCGGATCGGCGGCCAAAAACTGCATGTGCATTCCTTTTGCGGCATTGCACACGAGGACAGAAATCCTCCCGGCAATACGCACTACGAAACTCTTTTTTCCGTCGCGCGAAAAATAGGCCTCGGGCAGACGGCTCTCGATGAATTATACCGGAGGATGGTCTTTAATATTTTGGCGAGAAACCAGGACGATCATTCGAAAAACCATGGGTTCATTATGGATGAAACAGGGTCTTGGTTTTTGTCGCCGGCCTTCGATATCGTTTTTTCATACAAAAAGGGATCCCGGTGGGTCGATCTGCAGCAGATGTGCTGTAACGGAAAAAGGGACGCCTTTACCCGGGATGACTTGCTTTCGGCGTCCAGGGCCGCAGATGTAAAAAACCCTGATGCGATCATCCGGGAAGTTTCTGATGTCATCCAATGCTGGCCGGATTTCGCCTCAAAAGCCGGCCTTGCGCGGGGTCAGACGGAAGCGATAAGAACTTTTTTTCGTGCGGTGTAATGCGGTTATTTTAAAAAAGTTGCGAATCCTCTCGCGTGCATTTGGAAATGCTTTAAGCTTAAATTTTATTTTCTTTCGCTATAGCAGCAGGGCCGCGATACTCCTTTTATTCAACAATCCAGTCTGGAAAGAGTTTTTGAAATGCTTCGCATATTTTCTGATGGTCGCGCTGACTCAAACTGCCGCGACAGGATTGAATGTTCTGTTCATCGATGGTGAAAACCTTCCATCGGGGAATGGTCGGTTTGTGCAGACCGGCGTTCTGCCAATCTTCAAGTTCGATATCACTTTTCCAATGACTTCGTTCGGCACTGGTGAGCATTGCCAGGATGCGCGCTCCGGTTGTAAATTGAAATTGGGCTTGGGAAAGCACGAGAGCCGGGCGCATTTTTTTACCCTTGAATCGAGGAACGGGAAAGGCACATCGACGACATCTCCGGGTTTACAAGTCATCATCGAGATTGTCTTCCCATTCGGTAGGAGGGGTGGAAACGCTTGCGTCCCAAGTCGGGTCCGGGCGAGGGCGCTTGCGAATGACGATAAATCCTTCCCGTTCTTCAAAAAGAACTGGCTCGCCCTGGTGTAAATCAAGAGTATCTCTCACTGAAAGAGGAATGGTCACTTGACCTTTACTTGTCATGGTTGCGATGCTTGGCGACATATGTAAGGCTTCCTTACAGTAAGGATACAGCATAAAGCTTCAAAAAAAACAATCTTCCTGATGCCGGGTATCTTGTTTGCTGAAGATAACGCACACGGTTATTAGAACCCATATGAATTATCTATGATATATTTGTTGTTTTTTTTCGCTTTTCTTTAAAATATTCCTTGACCCTCCTCCAACGGGAGACAGTAGTCTCTAGTCAGATGGAGGTTTATATGGAAACAATACTCGAAATTCGGGGGTTGAGGAAAGCCTACGGGTCCCTGGTCGCCGTGAATGGGGTGAATATCACCGTGCAGAAGGGAGAAATATTCGGCCTGCTCGGACAGAACGGGGCGGGAAAATCGACGACGATTGAATGCGTACTCGGAACGCGAAAACGGGACGAGGGGACAGTCACCCTGCTCGGCATGGAATCCGAGCGCTCGCGCAGGGAACTTTTCGCGCGCGTGGGAGTGCAGTTCCAGCAAACACGCTACCAGGACAAACTGAGGGTGAGAGAAGCCTGCGAAGTGACGTCTTCCCTCTACCCGCGCACAAAAAAGTGGGAAGCTCTGCTTGAAGAGTTCAGCCTTTCTGATAAAAGAAAAACCTGTATCAACGAACTGTCCGGAGGTGAAAGGCAGAAACTGTCGGTAGTGATGGCCCTGATTCCCGACCCTGAAGTGCTCTTCCTGGACGAACTTACGACGGGCCTTGACCCGAAGGCACGGCGCACAATCTGGGCGTATCTCCAGGCGCTGAAGGAAAGCGGGGTCACAATCATTTTAACATCGCATTACATGGATGAAGTCGAATATTTGTGCGACCGCATCGCCATCCTGAAAAGCGGCAGTATCGCAGCCCAGGGCACTCCGCAGGAATTGATCCGCGCGCACAGAACGAAAAACCTGGAAGAAGCTTTCCTGAAATACATGGACAAAGAGGAGGATGAACTATGAAAAACGCATTCTGGACAATTTTTAAAACCGAGGCGAAACTCTCGATTCGCGGCGGGGACATGGTTTTTTTCGGCGTGATATTTCCCGCGGCCGTCATGCTGCTCGTCGGCTGCATTTCCGGAGCGGAAGCGATGCGAGCGGGATTCGCGGGCATCGCGGCGATAGGCATATGCGCGGCGGGACTCATGGGCATACCGCTGACTTTCGCATCCTACCGGCACGAAAAGATTCTCAAACGCCTCAAGGTCACCCCGGTAAGCCCGCTGCTTTTGTTTCTGTCCGTCACCTTGGTCCAAACCCTCTTTGCCTGGGCGTCAGCTCTAGCCGTCTACCTAATTGCCCGGATATTCTTTAAACTCGAAATGACCGGTTCTCTCCTCCGCTTCGGGATAAGTTTTCTCTTCGTGCAGTTCTCGGTGTACTCGCTCGGCTTCATGATCGCGAGCCTTGTGCCGAACACGAAAACCGCCAACCTCGTGTGCGCCATCGTCTACTTCCCGACGCTCTTCCTTTCCGGCGCCACCGTGCCCTACGAGATCATGCCCCGCGCGCTTCGGTATTTCGCCGATGTATTCCCCCTGACCCAGGGGATCAAACTGCTCAAAGGCGCGGTGTTCGGCCTGGACCCCGCGGCGGATTTTTCCCGTATCATTGTTCTCTCCCTCATAGCCGTGGTATCCTATATCCTGTCTCTTTTGTTTTTCCGCTGGGAATAAAAAGCTGACGGCAAAAGAACAAGGGGGGGCCGGCATGTACCGCATCGGACAGTTTTCCAAAATAACGAAAGTAACCGTAAAGGCGCTCCGTTTCTACGAGGAAGAAAAACTGATAGAACCGGCCTTCGTGGATGCTGTGAACGGTTACCGCTATTATTCCTCCGTTCAGCTGCCGCGCATCCATAAAATCACGGCCCTGAAGCAGTGCGGTTTCTCGATACCCGAAATCAGGCAGATACTTGCCGGGCGCAACATTGCAGCCCTCTTCGCGGAACAAAAAAAGGAGCTGGAAAGCAGAGCCATAGAAACCTCGGTACAGCTCTCATCAATCAATTATTATATCGATTCTCTCAAGGAGGGATCTCTCATGAAATACGAAATCGTCATAAAAGAACTGCCCCGGGTTACCGTTTTCAGCAAAAGAATGAAAGTCGAATCCTATGACAGTTATTTCACCGAAATACCGAACATCGGGGAGGAAATCGCGGCCGTCAATCCTGCCCTGAAATGCCTTGAAGAAACGCCCTACTCTTTTATCATCTATCATGATGGGGAATATAAAGAAAAGGACATTGATGTCGAATACTGCGAAGCGGTGCATCAGGCAGGGACAGACACCGAAACCATCAAATTCAAGACTATCGAAGGGGTTAAACAGGCCGCCTGCGTGCTCCACAAAGGACCTTACTCGGCGCTCCCCCAGGCCTATGCCGCTGTATTCAAATGGATAGAGGACAACAATTTCATACCCGCGGACAACCCGAGAGAATCCTACATCGACGGCATTTGGAACGCCGACAGCGATGAAGACTGGCTTACCGAGGTGCAAGTCCCCGTTATGCCGATAGATTAAGCCGGTAAAAAGATATTGATAAAAAAAGCTTGCATTTTCCCCCGACAGGTCTATTATTGGTATATCAGGCTTGAAAGTTCATTTGAGGCCGCATACCGCACAAAAACTATACATAAACAGTCTTCGATGCTTTCATCCCCGGGAAATCAACAGATTTGACGGAGGGTTTATGCAAAAAGGGATATCTACACCCATTGATAACCTGCAGACGCGAGTCTCGGCTATCGCGGACAGTTTTCATGACAGACCGGGAGCGCTTTTATCAATCCTGGAAAAAATACAAAATAACGATGAGCATAAATACTTGAGCGAAGAATCCCTTCGCGCGGTAACGGAAGCAACAGGGGAGAGTCTTTCCCGGGTGTATTCCGTTGCCACTTTTTATTCCTACTTTAACCTCCGGCCCCAGGGAAAGCACACGATCGTCGTATGCAGGGGAACGGCATGCCATACCCGCGGCTCGCTGGGCCTCCTGAAAGAGTCCATGGCTCAGCTCGGCGAAACTGATTTCCGCGAAGATGAGGAGCCGACGTTTACCACGGCAGACAAGCAGTTTACGGTCCGCACCGTCGCGTGTTTCGGTCAGTGCGCCCTCGCCCCCGTAGTCGCGATTGACGGCACGATCCATTCCCGGATAACCGCCAATCACCTCTGTGCCCTGATCGACGGCTTACGCAAGGAGAAACACTCATGAAAGAATTTTCATTGCAGAAAATGATTCAGGACGGACTTGCCGCCGTGCATCCCTCCAGTCCCTCCATTTCCGTCGGCCTCGGTACCTGCGGTATCGGAAACGGCGCGCAGGAATTATTTGCATCTCTCCAGGATTCGGCAAAAAACACAAAAGTGACGGTACGCCGCGCGGGGTGTTTCGGCTTTTGCGCCGAAGAGCCACTGCTCATGCTCTATACCCCCGGAAAGCCCGTACTCCTTTTTACTGAAGTCAAACCCGCTTCCGCCGCGAAATTCATCGCGGCGGCCGAAGACGCCGCTGCCCTCGAAAAGCTTGCCAAAACGGCGCGGGCCAAGATCAGCCGGTGGGATTTCAGGACCAGCAAAATCGATTTCGGCTCTGACTGGAAAGCGATCCCCGAGTGGAATGAAATTCCCTTTTTCAAGGGACAGGAAAAACTCGTGCTCCGCGACTGCGGTCTTATCGACCCAGAGAGCATAGAAGAATACATCGCGGTAGGAGGATACTCGGCCCTGCAGAAAGCGGTGAACTCGATGAAAGGCGAGGATGTTATCCAGGCAGTTTCCCTCTCGCTTCTTCGCGGCCGCGGCGGCGCGGGCTTTTCCACGGGGACCAAATGGAAACTGATGCGAGACAATAAAGCCGAGCAAAAGTTCGTCATATGCAACGCCGACGAGGGAGACCCCGGCGCCTACATGAACCGAAATGAAATCGAGAGCGATCCACACATGCTGCTGGAGGGCATGATAATTGGCGCATACGCGACGGGCGCAACCGGCGGCTTCGTGTATGTCCGGGCAGAATATCCGCTCGCGGTCCAGCGACTGAACAAGGCGATCGAGGATGCCCGAAAGGCGGGCATTCTGGGACCGAACGTGATGGGCAGTTCTTTTTCCTTTGATCTTGAAGTCGTGTGCGGCGCCGGCGCCTTCGTCTGCGGCGAGGAAACCGCCCTGATCGCGAGCGCTGAGGGTAAATCCGGAAGGCCCATGCCGCGTCCGCCGTTTCCCGCCCAGAAGGGGTATCTCGGCTTTCCGACGAATATCAACAATGTGGAAACCTGGTGCAACGTTCCCGTCATCATCGCGAATGGACCTGAGTATTTCCGCGCGATAGGCACCGAGAAAAGCCCGGGCACCAAGGTATTCAGCCTGGTAGGCAAGGTGCGCAATACCGGTCTCGTGGAACTGCCCCTGGGAACGCCGATGAAGGATATGGTGTACGGCATGGGAGAGGGCGCCGGAGCGAAAAAACGCATCCGCGCGGTGCAGTCAGGGGGCCCCTCAGGCGGATGCGTACCCGCCCATGAGTTCAACGCGCATATTGACTACGAATCCCTAGCCTCCCTCGGAGCCATCATGGGATCGGGCGGCATGGTGGTCATGGACCAGGACAACTGCATGGTCGACGTCGCCCGCTATTTCGTCAGCTTCACCGCCGCAGAGTCATGCGGAAAATGCGCGCCTTGCCGCGAGGGCCTGTCCCAGATGCTCCGCATCCTCACCGACATCTCGGAGGGAAGGGCGTCCATGCACGACCTCGTAGAGCTGGAACAGCTCGCCCTGATGATACGCGACGCGGCTCTCTGCGGCCTCGGCCAGACGGCGGCCAACCCGGTGCTCACCACGCTCAAGTATTTCCATGAGGAATACGAGCGCCATATTGTCGAAAAAAGATGCGACGCCGGCGTCTGCGAAAGCCTCTTCGAGGCCCTGTGCGAAAATTCCTGCCCGCTGCATATGAACATCCCCGGCTACCTTGCCCTGCTCCAGGAAGACCGCATAGAGGAAGCCTTCGAGCTGACCGTGCGCGACAATCCGCTGCCCGGCTCGATGGGACGCATCTGCCACTTCCACTGCCAGATGAGATGCCGCCGCGACAGTCTCGATGCGCCAGTCGCGCAGGGAGAAATTCACCGCTATCTCGCGGACACCATGTATAAAATGGGAAGGGAAAAAACCGTCTGGAACAAGCTCGTCAAGGAAAAAAAGAGCGACACCGGCAGAAAAATCGCGATTATCGGGGCGGGACCGGCAGGGCTTGCCGCGAGCTTTTACCTTTCGCGGCTCGGCCATGAAGTCCAGGTATTCGAAGCAAACAAAGAAGCCGGGGGCATTCTCCGGTACGGCATTCCTTCTTACCGGCTGCCGAAAGACGTGCTCGACAAGGAGCTGGAACTCTGGAAACGCCTCGGCGTCGTATTCAATTTCAACATGCGCCTTGGAAAAGACATTATGCTTGACGCCCTGAAATCAAAATTCGACGCCCTTATCATCGCGATCGGCGCGCAGAGCGACAAACCCCTAGGCGTTCCGGGCGAGGACCTCGCGGGTGTTCATCCCGGATACGAATGGCTTGACGAATTTGCCAAGGGGAAAACAGTCGAGCCGGGCCGCAGAGCCCTGATAATCGGAGGGGGCAATGTTGCCATCGATGTGGCGAGAACCCTCTTCCGCCTTGAGGGCGAAGTCACCGTCGCATACCGCCGCACAAGGGCGGATATGCCTGCGAATTCCATCGAGCTCAAGGGAGCCGAGGAAGAAGGAATCCGCTTTGAATACATGCTCCAGCCCGAGGAAATACTCGGGACAAAAGGCAAGGCCACTTCCGTCCGCTTCCGAGTCATGAAATCGGGAGGCATCGACGAGTCAGGCAGACCGAAGCCCGTCGCGACCGAACGGACAGTCGACATTCCCTGTGACGATGTGTACATAGCGGTCGGCGAAAAGGTCGACTCCTCATATCTTTCAAAAACGGGCATACCTATGCACAAAGACGGCCGGCTCAATTGCACCGGCTTTACCGGAAAGCTCGAAGGAAACATCTATGCAATCGGTGACGCAGTCACGGGGCCGGCGACCGCAGCCGAAGCGATGGGTCTCGGGAAGCGGACCGCAAAGGCGATAGATGCCGAGCTTATGAATCGGGATATATTCTCGTCCCTGTTCAACAATTTCACCTACACCATGGTTATCCCCCCTGCGCCGGGAAAGAGTCACATCAATCTCTCAAGGCAGGTTCCCCCGGAACAGCGCAGGAGCAGTTTTCAGGAAATATCTCTCGGCTATAACGGTGACCAGGCCAAGCAGGAAGCGGGGCGTTGTCTCCGCTGCGACGTGCGTATAAATGCACTGACCCCATGGCGATAGAATGAGAAGCAGATGCGGGATGCCCCGGGCGATCCGGCAATACAGACGCGATGCAATAGCGTAAAGGAAAAATACAGTGGACAATACTACAGTAGCTGAGATTGAAGTAAGCATAGACCGCAGAATGATAAAGGTACCGACCGGCACCACTATTTTGAATGCATGCCGTCACGCAGGCGTCAACATCCCGACCCTCTGCCATCTTGAGGGAGTGTGTTCCAACGCCTCCTGCGGGGTTTGCGTCGTGGAGGTAGAAGGCGCAAAAAGCCTCGTAAGATCCTGCGTGCAGGAAGCGCGGCCCAACATGAAGATCACGACGAACAGCGCACGGGTTCTCTCGGCCAGGAGGATCGTCGTCGAGCTCATGCTGGCAAACCATCCTGACAATTGCCTTACCTGCCTCCGCAATGGAAGCTGCGAGCTGCAGGCTATGGCCGAACGCACCGGCGTGCGGGAAAAGCGATTCCCGCGGACAAAAAAGGTTTCCAAACCGGATTTCGCCGGCTGGGGCGTAATGCGGGACAACGATAAATGCATTCTGTGCGGGCGCTGCATTGCCGTATGCCGGGAAATGCAGGGCGTGTCCGCGATAGAC
Organism: Spirochaetales bacterium; assembly: GCA_043775705.1. Classification (GTDB taxonomy): domain Bacteria; phylum Spirochaetota; class Spirochaetia; order Treponematales; family Treponemataceae; genus Teretinema. The sequence continues at coordinate 28,175 of JAYVSC010000020.1, forward strand.
TTCGCGGGCCGGGGCATACGCACCCGCGTTGCTCCCTTCATGGACAAGGCCTTGAGCGAATCAGTCTGCGTCTCCTGCGGCCAGTGCACGGTCGTGTGCCCGACAGGGGCCCTGACCGAGCGCGACGAGACCGATGAGGTATTCGCCGCGATCAACGATCCGTCCCTGACCGTGATAGTCCAGACGGCGCCCGCGATCCGCGCCTCCCTCGGTGAAGCGCTCGGAATGAGCGGGGGATCCCTGGTGACAGGCAAGATGACAGCGGCTCTCCGGAGACTCGGTTTTGACAAGGTATTCGATACTGATTTTTCGGCAGACCTTACCATAATGGAAGAAGGCTCCGAGCTTTTAAAGAGGCTGGGATCGGGCGGCGTGCTTCCCATGATCACCTCATGCTCCCCCGGCTGGATTACCTTTATCGAAACGTTCTATCCTTTCCTCCTTCCGCACCTGTCCAGCTGCAAGTCTCCGCAGCAGATGTTCGGAGCCCTGGCGAAAACTTACTGGGCAGAGAAGGCCGGCGTTGATCCGTCAAAACTGATCGTGGTTTCCATCATGCCCTGCACCGCCAAAAAGTTCGAGGCAAAACGTCTCGAGATGCGGGATGCAAGCGCCTGGTGGCGTGCAAAGGGCAAAACCGATGCCCCGTATTTCGACGTCGATTTCGCGCTTACCACGCGCGAGCTTGCCCGCATGATCAGCCGTACAGGCATAGACTTTGCAACCCTTCCCGAAGAAGGCTTTGATGATCCGCTGGGAAAGAGCACCGGAGCGGCCGTAATATTCGGGACAACGGGCGGTGTCATGGAAGCCGCTGTCCGCACCGCCTACGAACTGGCGGTCGGAAAGCCCCTTCCCTCGCTCGAGCTGGAAGCCCTGCGCGGCTTTACCGGAATCAAGACCGCAAGCCTCGATGTCAACGGAAAGCCGCTCAAGGTAGCAGTGGCACATACATTGAAAAACGCGCGGATAATACTGGATGAAATAGAAGCGGGAACAAGCGAATATGCCTTCGTCGAGATCATGACCTGTCCGGGCGGCTGCATAGGCGGCGGCGGACAACCGGTCAGCCCGACCTGGGAAAAGAGAGAAAACCGGAAGAACGCAATATACCGCGAGGACAAAGGAATGCCCCAGCGCAAGAGCCACGACAATCCCGCGGTTCACGCTTTGTACACAGAATTTCTCGGAAAGCCGCTTGGCGAGCTGTCGCATGAACTGCTTCACACCAGGTATCAGCTCAGGCAAAAATAAAAGAGGGGCAGGCAAACCCCCGCAAATCAAACAAGCGCAGGCAAGACTATACAGTCCCTCTGCGCTTGTTTTTTTTTAAAAGGTTGATGCCTTTGCTGCCGCCCATAACGGCATTTTCTCCCTAAAACTGCATTGAACGGTAGGTTGCCTCGGGGTCGGAGAATTCCGCCATTCCTTGAATAAAAAGCTCAACCAGGTCGGGGTCGAAGCTTTTCCCCTTTTCCTCTTTGAGAATGTCGATTGCCGTCGCAAAGGGATAGGCGGGCTTGTATACGCGCTTGTTGATAAGGGCGTCAAAAACGTCCGCAATCGAGACAATCCGTGCTTCCAGAGGAATATTGCTTCCCTTTAAACCCTCAATATAGCCATTACCGCCCCACTTTTCGTGATGATATAACACGACATTTTTTGCCATTACATCAATCGCGTTGTTGTCCAGAATCCGGTACCCAATAAGAACATGGTCCTTGATTTTTCTGAATTCTTCCGGGGTAAGCTTTTCCGGCTTCAACAATATCTGCTTATCTATTCCGATTTTTCCGATATCATGGAGAGGAGAATACATTTTCAGCATCTTGATAAAATGGGTGTCGCATCCGGCCTTGATCGCGATAAATTCGGATATTTTAGCGATGCGCCGGATATGGTTTCCCGTATCCTCATCAAAATAAAAATTGGTGCTTTCCAGGGCGGTTACCATGGCAAGCGTCAAACCCTCGATTTTTCGTGTTTGTTCCTCGATTAGTTGCTTTTGGTGGTAGGAGAGGCAAGCCTCCCGGATGGTCAGAAGAAAATCCGTTTTATTCCAAGGTTTCGTCAAAAACCGGTACAGGGCACTCTCATTGACCAGGGAAACCACGGCGCCGATATCTGCATAGCCTGTCAGGAGTATTTTCCGTGTCTCGGGAACAAGATGATGAACCTTTGCGAGGAATTCATTTCCGTTTATTCCGGGCATCCGCTGATCGGAGATTACGACAGGGATTACCTCGTCCTCTTTCAGGATTTCGCTGATCAGGGTCAGTGCTTCCGGGACGCTGTCGGTAACATGGATTTGCATATTGGCAAAAAATTTATCATGCTTCAATTCCTGTTTCAGGCTTTCAAGGATGATAAACTCGTCATCTACACATATTATGTGCTCCTGCCTTATCATGGATTATCCCGTGTACCGGTATCCAGGCAGCAGTCTATTATCATCGTTTTCAAAGTGTCGGCATTCCAGGGCTTTGGCAGCACGGCGCACACGGAAGAATTTCGTTTGAATCGGGCCAAAACTTCCTCGTCGGCATGACCGGTCAGAATAATGGCTTTTATGCCGGGATGGCTTTCCTGAACGATCTCGAGGAATTCATCACCCTTTATTCCGGGCATAAGCCAGTCGGAAATTATCAGGATTATTTCGATCCCCGCGGACACCAGCTCATCGATAACCTCAAAAGCCTGTTTGGCATTCATTGCTTTTTCGTACATGAACCGGTCGCCGAAAGAATTTTTTAATTCCTGAATCAGGGAGAAAAGAATGATTTTTTCGTCATCTACGCATAGAATTGCCTGTTTTTTCACCGGTAAGCGCCTCTCGAATAAGTATAGTTCATCCTCTTCGATTTTTAAGCAGTTTATGAAATAACCGTTTCGCCGGACGCGATTTCCGGTAAAACAACACGAAATTCAGTATGCCCGGGACGGGAATTGAAGGAAATGCTCCCGCCGTGAGCTTCAAGTATCCGCCTGCAGATATCCAGCCCCAAGCCCATTCCCTCACCCTTTTTTTTGGTGGTAAAGAATGGGTCGAATATTCGGTCCTTGATTTCGTCCGGAATACCGGAGCCCGTATCAATGACAGAAACGAAAACCTTTCCGTCCTTCGTCCCGGTCCGCAATACCATAGTCCCCTTGAATTCCATTGCTTGAGCCGCGTTGCGTATCAGGTTAATCCATACCTGGCTCAGTTTATCCGAGGATCCGAAAACATGAATCTCGGAAAATTCCCGTTTGATCTTGATTCCGTATTTGAGCATATTATGCATCAAAACAAGCACGTTTTCCAAATCTTTGACGATATCTACAACCTGTCCTTCCCCCTGTATATCGGGCTCCAGATAGGACCTGAGCGCGGCGATAACCGAGGCCGCCTTCTTTGTCCCGACATCGACGATTTCCGCCATTCGCCTTGCTATCACCGATGCATTCGCAATCTCGATTATTTCAATGTTTTTTCCGGTGCGAAGGACTTCAAGCAATTCCGGAAGCTTATCCGGAATTCCGATATCCAGGAGCGCCTCGGCGACATTTCTGCTGTTCGGCACCCCGCTTTTCTCCAAGAGGCTCGACAGCTCCCTTTTTTCTTTCAGGCTTGTCGAGGGGAATTCCAGTATAACGCTGCGCTTCATGCCGTATTCCAAAATACGCTCGAATAACAGCCTCTGACTTCCTTCAAGGGCGGGAAGAAAATCGATCAAGGCACGCTGTTTGTTGTCTAGGAATTCAATCATTGTCCGGTTTGAGGACAATATGGCGCCAAGGGGAGTATTCAGCTCATGCGCCAATCCCGCTGACAGCTGACCGAGAGCGGTCAGCTTTTCAGATTCAATAAGCAGGTCCTGAGCTTGATGCAATTCCCTGATGGAATTTTCAAGCCGTTCAGTTCTTTCCAAAACGCGCAGCTCAAGAAGATTATTCGAGTCCTGCAGCTCCATGCTTTTCATCTGGATCTTTGAGGTCATATCATTCATCATGCCGATGAGAAGATTCACATCCGAATAATCGGTTTCCTGAATCAGCGTTCCGTATTTTCCCGCCGCTATAGTATCGATACCGGAAACAATTGCGTTAAGCGGTTTTTGTATGCGCGCGCGGATGATAAAGCGGTTTGCCATCAGGTTTGCGAGAATAACCGCAAGAACGGTAATACCCGCGATAAGGCCGAGCAGAGCGCGAGTGCGGATTATTTCGTTATCATTGTAATAGAGGATGACTTTCCCGATCAGGAGCTTGTTATAATAAATATCCGTTTGGAGCGGAGGAAGCGCTTTTGATTCTTTCAATGGCGGTTTATCGATGAGAACATCGGAAGCCGTAGATTCAAGATACATGCCCGAAATCAATCCGGATGAAAGAAGCACCTCGCCGATCCGTATAACCTGAGCATTGTCCAGGTTATACAGAGGTTCTTCCAAAAAATCCCGGGTTTGCCCAAGTGTAATTTGTGCCTTTTTTTGCAGATCCTGGAGCATCGAATCAGATATTATCCACAGGGATACCAGCTGTACGCTGATAATGATGAAAGCGGGAATAAAGATGGTCAAGTACTGAATTTCCTTAATTAGTGTTTTACGCTGCACGGACTTATTTTGAGTTATGTTTTGCATTCTCATCCTTGCCTTCGACAAACTGTTTTCTATAATATTCGAAGAAATACCGCTATTTGTCAAATTTACCGAATACCGCCCAAGGACCGCTCGATCAGCACCTCGCATCCGGACTCACGCAGAGCCTTGTCATCGCCATAGCCGCCGGTTATGCCGCAGACTAAAACACCCGCGTTCCGCCCCGTTTCAATATCGACTGTCGAATCGCCTATCATCGCGGTTTCCGCAGGAAGGATACCGGTCTTTTTTATAATCTGCACTATCCCGGCCGGGTCAGGCTTCAAGACGCCGGTGCTTTCCGGTCCAGCGATTACGTCGAACAAATGAACGGTGTTGAGGGATCGAAGTATCTTCACCGTAGCCGTTTCGGGTTTGTTTGACAGCACTGCCATCCGGACGCCCCGTCCCGCAAGGTGCGCGAGCCATTTTTCAATGCCCGGATAAAAAGCTGTTTTCTGCGTGCAGCGCTGCATATACAGCTCGTGATACTCTTTCAGACCATCGGTAATCACGGCATCAAAACCGGGATAGGCGGCACCTCGCTCATTCGAGGTAAGAGGATCGCTATCGTTCCGGATTCCCGTTTCTGCGATTCTGACGGGACAGTCTCTACCTGACTGCTTTGCACTCCAGGCAAAACACCGGAACAGCAGGTTCCGCGAACCGATGCCTATTCCCTGCCTTACGATATCGGAAGGAACAGAAGGCAATCCATATCGGCCGAGGATACCGTTGACGGCATCCGATAAATCAAAAAGTGAATCGACCAGGGTTCCATCGAGGTCAAAAATGTACAGCTTTATCCGTTCGCTTATATAACCGGTGTAATCCATTATTCAATTCTATCCCATTAATCGACAAACGAACACACTTGACGCGCGGCACGTCGCTTCCTACGTTTGACAAAGACCTCTTTCCTGCCGTACCATAGGCTATGATGCAAACCGAACGGATCCGCGACGTTATCCGATACATAAAAAAATTCAGGGGTACGACCATCGTGATCAGGCTCGATGATGATGTCGTCGATTCACCCCTTTTCGCCGGTCACATGCATGACCTCGCTCTCCTCTATGAAACAGGGATCAGAATTGTGATCGTCCCCGGAGCCCAAAACCATATCTCGAAGGTGCTCGATGCCTATCAGGTCAAGTGGGACTACCGAAACGGAATCCGGACAACGAGCGAAGAAGGCATGAATTTCATCAAGATGGCCGCCTTCGATGTATCAAACCGGATCATGAGCCAGCTTTCTGCAGAAAAACTCACCGCGGTTATCGGAAACTGGGTTCGCGCGCGCGGACGCGGCATCATTGACGGCTTTGATTTCGGAAGCGCCGGCGTCGTCGAAAAAGTGCAGCTCGAATCCCTTACCATGGCTCTCGAAGACGGCTTTATTCCTATAATCCCCTGCATCGGGTGGACGATGACAGGTAAGCCCTATAATATTTCATCGACCGAGCTTGCGGTCGCGGCTGCCGTTGCGTTGAAAGCCGAAAAACTTTTTTTCATGGGCAGCGGGGCCTTTATCTCGGTAGACGATTACCAGATTCCTCCGCAAGCCGCCCTTTCGCCCGAAGGACGGCTTGCGGCAATCGCTATTGATGACATCGATTCTTTTATAGAGCTGAACCGGGATGTCGTAAATCACAACTGCCCCACCATTGAATTAGCTGACCTCCTGCTTCAGGGAAAGGACGCCTGTTCACGGGGCGTCACTCGATCCCACATCCTGGACGGAGATATCGAGGGCGTAATTCCGGCAGAAATATTCTCGGACCTCGGCTCGGGCACGATGATATTCAAAAACAATTACGGCACTTTCCGTACAATGACGAGGGATGACATACCTTCTGTCCTGTCCCTGATGAATCCCTTTGTCGAGGACGGCAGCCTTCTGCCCCGTACGAGCGAAGAACTTGAAACCCTCTCCGGCGAGTTTACGGTATATGAAATCGACGGCGGCATCCGCGCCTGCGCTGCCCTTCATGCGTACAGCGACAAAAACATGGCAGAGATTGCTGGCCTCGCCGTCGATGACGCCTATGCCCACATGGGTATTGGCCCGCGCCTGATGGAACTGCTGATTGAAAAAGGAAAAAAAGAGGGTTTCGATTCTGTTTTTGTATTAACTACCAAGGCTGCAGACTGGTTTGAACGTTTTGGATTTAAATCAGCTGAAATTGACCTGCTTCCGGTAAAAAGACGCGAAAAATGGACTCCAAATAGGGCCTCACGCATGCTGATTCTTAAATTTCGCTGATTATTCTTGAAAATTCCCTTCCGGCGCACTATCATTATCAGTAATAGTACTGAGATAGGGGGCACGCTTTGCCGGAAATTGAAAAACCTGCGCGTATAATTCTTGAAGACGGTACCGAATTCGAAGGAACCGCATTCGGCCATGAAAGTTCGGTTTCAGGCGAAATAGTGTTTTATACCGGCTCAGCCGGCATTCCACAGCTCCTTTCAGATCCCGCACTCAAAGGTTTGATTCTGGTGCTTGCCCAACCCGGAACCGGCACAACGGGCATTCCCGAAGAATCCCTCGATGAGCTCGGCCTCGAGAGCTCCTTCGAATCTTCGTCGGCCCAGGTGGCGGGACTCATCGTCTCTTCCTACAGCGAGGAGCCAAGCCATTATTCCGCCCGCTATTCCCTTTCCCGCTGGCTCCGGCGACAGCAGGTCCCCGCCATTTCGGGAATAGATACCCGCGCCCTTATCCAGCGGCTCCGCCTCCGGGGAACCATGAGGGCGAAAATTCTGGTCAGCGACACCAAGGACGTTTCATTCAGTTCAGCAAACCTGCATAACCAAACCCTTCAACTATCCACAAAGAGGGTTGTCCGCTACGGAACCGGCGCTAAAAAAATCATCGCCGTCGACTGCGGCATCAAGAACTCTACCATCCGTGCCCTCGTTACCCCGGAGACAACCGTCATCCGGGTGCCCTGCAACTATGACTATACTAAAGAAGAATTCGACGGACTCTGTATCGCCGGCGGTCCGGGAGATCCGACCTCCTGCGAGAAAACAATCGCGGTGCTGAAATCAGCCCTTGCCCTGAAAAAGCCGGTGTTTGCCGTCGGACAGGGCGCCGTCATCCTGGCGCTGGCGGGAGGGGCCTCCGCCTTCCGGATGGCGCAAGGCCACCGGAGCGCAAGCGTTCCCTGCATCAATCTTGAAAACGGACGCTGCTACATAACCTCGCAGAATCACGGTTACGGCATCCGCGACGACTCCCTCCCCGCAGGATGGTACCCTACTTTCCTGAACAACACGGACAATTCTCTTGAAGGGTTTGCCGCGGCGAAAGGATTGATCAGCGGGGTTCTTTTCCAGAGCGAAGGACATCCCGGACCGCAGGATACCGAGTTTCTCTACACGAATTTTATTTCCCTGGTCCGCAATGGAGGGACACTGTCATGAGCAACTACCGCATCACCACGCCGAAATCGGTCCTGATCCTTGGTTCCGGCGGCCAGAAAATCGGCCAGGCCGGAGAATCCGATTATGCAGGACTCCAGGCCATCAAGGCGCTGAAAAACGAAAACATCAGGACCATCCTGGTAAATCCCAATATGACCGCGGTCCAAACCTCCGAAGGCTTTGCGGACGCGACTTATTTTCTCCCCGTTACCGCGGAGCTGGTCGAAAAGATAATCGAAAAAGAAAAACCCGATTCTATCCTGATCAACTTCGGCGGAAAGACAGCCTTCAAGTGCGCCCTTGATCTGCAGGCAAAGGGGATTTTTGAAAAATACAATATCCAGATACTGGGAACATCCCTCGAGACCATCACGAAGACGGCGAACCGCAATCTTTTCATCACCTTGATGAACGAACTGAAAATACCCGTACCTGCGAGTTTTGAGGCAGATTGCCTCAAGCGAGCCAAGGAAATTGCGGGCAAGACCGGCTACCCGCTGATGATTCGCGCGGAATCCTCACGCGACGATACCGCTTCAGGCGTCTGCCAGAGCGAGGAAGAACTCGTTGAGCGATGCGAGAGGGCCTTCGCATGCTCGCCCCGCATACAGATCGAGGAATGGCTCGGCGGATGGAAAGAAGTTGAGGTGGAAATCGTCCGGGACGCGATGGATAACTGCATCGTCGCCTGTACCATGGAAAACGTCGACCCGCTCGGCATTCATACCGGCGAGTCCATCATCGTCGCGCCCTGCCAGACACTCACCAATGAAGACTTGCAAAAGCTGAGAAAGGTCGCGATCTCGCTCGCCGGAACCCTCAACATCATCGGGGAGTCAAACATCCGGTTTGCCCTTGACCCCGAGTCGCCCGCCTACCGCCTGATAGAGGTAATCGCGCGCATATCACGCAGCACTGCCATGGCCTCAAAGGCGACAGGCTATCCCCTCGGCTACATCTCGACCAGGATCGCGCTCGGTTTTTCCCTTTCGGAAATCGACAACAAGCTCACGAACGGGACACGCTTCTGCAGTGAACCCGCCTTCGACTACCTCGCGCTGAAAATGCCCCGCTGGGATCTCGGAAAATTCAAGAACGTTGACCGCCACATCGGATCCGAGATGAAGTCGGTCGGCGAGGCGATGGCCTTCGGCAGAACCTTCGAGGAAGTATTGCAGAAAGCAGTCAGGATGATAGATTCAGGCGCTCCCGGAATCGCCTGCCACTCCTATGTCTTCAAGGACATCAAGGACGCGCTTAAAAACCCGACTGACCTCCGCATCTTCGCCGTTTACGCCGCGCTCGCGGAAGGCTGGTCCGTAGACAGGATTTACAAATACGCGAAGATCGACCGCTATTTCATCAACTGCATCGCGAACATTCTCGCCCTCGAGACCGAGCTCCGCTCCGTCGGTTCATCAAAGACGCTGCCCTCCAAGGAACTTCTGAAAAAAGCAAAACAGGCCGGCTTCTCGGACGCGCAGATAGCGCTCTGCATCAAGTCGCGGGAGGACAAGGTTCGCCTCCTGCGTAAGGAATTCGCGCTTCGCCCCGTTATCAAGCAGGTCGATACCGTGGCCTCTGAATTCAACTCGAAAAGCAACTTCCTCTACATGACCTATTCAGGCGTCACCGACGACGTAAAGCCCTCGGACCGCGGCGCTCTGGTACTCGGCTCGGGACCCTTCCATATAGGCTCAAGCCTCGAGTACGACTGGTGCTGCGTGAGCGCCCTGCAGACCATCCGCAAGCTGGGTCAGTACAGCATCATGCTCAACTGCAACCCCGAGGCGGTGTCCACCGATTACGAAATGACCGACCGCCTCTACTTCGAAGAGCTTTCCCTCGAGAGGGTTCTCGACATATACGAGGCGGAACATCCGGACGGCTTGATCCTTTCCATGGGCGGACAGACGCCGAACAATCTCGCAATCCCGCTCTCGCGCCTGCAGATACCGATCTTCGGCACGAGCGCCATCAATATTGACCGCGCGGAGGACAGGAACAAATTCAGCGCGCTCCTTGACCAGTACGGCATCCAGCAGCCCGAGTGGACCGAGGTTTCGAGCATCGAGGCCGCGCACTCATTCGCGGGCAAGACCGGGTACCCGGTGCTTATCCGCCCGAGCTATGTGTCCTCGGGGGCTGCGATGAACGTTGCCTGGGACGACGCGAGCCTAAAGACATTTCTGACTCAGGCCACCGAGGTGAGCCCCGATTACCCCGTCGTCATTTCAAAGTACATTGAAAACTCCAAGGAAATCGAGATAGACGCCGTCGCTAACAAGGGAGAAATACTCATATACGCGATCAGCGAGCATATCGAGAACGCGGGCGTCCACTCCGGCGACGCGACCGTAGTACTGCCCGCCCAGCGCATCTACCTCTCGACGGCTCAGGCGATAAAGAAGGCGGCGAGAAAGATCGCGATGGCCCTCGAGATAACAGGCCCCTTCAACATCCAGTTCCTCGCGAAGAGCACGAACATTCAGGTCATCGAGTGCAACCTGAGAGCGAGCCGCTCCTTCCCGTTCTGCTCAAAAGTATTTCGAACGAACATGATAGACATCGCGACCCGCGCTCAGCTCGGCGCCGAGGTGAAAAAGGTCGACGGCAGCCAGCTCGATTTCGACCACGTCGGAGTGCGCGCGGCGCAGTTCAGCTACTCGCGCCTGAAGGGAACGGATCCCGTCGCCGGAGTCGAGATGGCCAGCACGGGAGAGGTAGGCTGCATAGGGCGCGGCGTGCGCGACGCGTTCATGAAGGCGATGCTCTCTACCGGGTATCGCGTTCCGCAAAAGAAGATACTCCTTTCCACCGGACCGCTTGAGGACAAGGTTGATTTTATCGAGAGCGCCAGAAAACTCTGCGCGATGGGATATACGCTCGTAGCCTCGAGCGGAACGGCCCGCTTCCTGCAGAACAACGACATACCCGTCACCGCACTGGCATGGCCGCTCGAGGACAAAAAACCGAACATCGCCGACGCCCTGCGCGAGCACGAGGTTGACCTTGTCATCAACATACCGAAGAACAACCGAGAGACCGAGCTTAAAAACGACTTCAGCATCAGGAGAATGACGATTGATTACGACATCCCTCTGATAACGAACATCAAGATCGCCAAGCAGTTTACCGATGCCCTCGAATGGTACAAGACACGGGGCCTCGAGGTGAAAAGCCGCGAGGAATATGTATAAAATGCGGTAGCATTTTTTATGACCTTTGGGTATAGTCTCATTCATGAAAGAACATCGTTATCTCGGCTCTGCATCATTTTATAAAACGGCCCTCTCCATCGCGGTTCCGGTCATGCTGCAGGCGCTCGTACAAAATCTGGTTTCCCTCATCGACAACTTCATGGTCGCCGGACTCGGGGACGTGAAGATGAGCGGCGTCAATATTACTAACCAGCTCATGTTCGTCTTCTTCGTCGCCCTGATGACGCTCACCTCGGCGGGCGGGATTTTCATGTCCCAGTTCAATGGGGCTAAAAATTCTGAAGGTATGCAGCAGGTATTCCGCTTCAAGCTCTTCACCACCCTCCTGCTCGCGGCCCTCGTCAGCGGTCTCTGCATATTCCTTCCCCAGCAGCTGCTCGGAATTCTAGTCAACACCAACACGGAAAGCGCTGCCATTATCCATGAAGGCACCTCCTACCTGACGATAATCATCCTCACCTTCGTCCCCCTGACGATCTCGATGGTAATCGGTTCATCCCTCAGGGAAATCGGAAAGGTGAAGGCCCCTCTTGTCATCTCGATCATCGCAACCCTCGTGAATACCTTCTTCAACTGGATATTCATCTACGGCAACCTCGGGGCCCCGCGTCTCGAAGTCGCGGGAGCGGCCATTGCGACAGTGATCGCGCGCGTCGTGGAAGTCGTCATCTTTCTCGTGTATATCCGCAGAACCAAGCCTCCCTTTTACTTTCGAATCGTTCACCTCTTCAAGGTCAACTTCAATTTGTTTTTTACAATTCTTCGGAAATCGGGTATTATATTCCTTTCGGAGATGTCCTGGGTGCTTACGGAAACGGTCATGACCGCGGTTTACAACGGCCGCGGAGGGGCGGAAATCGTGTCCGGGATGGCCGCCGGATGGGCCCTCGCTAATCTCTTTTTCCTTGTCTTCGGAGGAATACACACCTCGGTAGGAGTTATAGTCGGCGGCACGCTCGGACGGAACGAGCTTGACGAGGCAAGAAAACAGGCGCGCTGGCTTCGCACCGGATCGCTCTTCATCGGCGTTTTTGTCTCGGTCCTGGAAGTCGCATCCGTGCTCCTAATACCTGTCGTGTTCGGAAATCTCTCGGGAAGCTCGCAGCTGATCACCCGGAACATGCTGTGGGTTATCGCCGTCTACATGCCTCTTTGGACGTACCTGAACGCGCAATTTGCGACGGCAAGATCCGGCGGCGACGCGATAATGGGAGTATGGGTCGACGTGGGGGTCAACCTTACGATGTTCCTTCCAGGAATTTTCCTTCTCTCGATTTTCACGCGTCTGGGGCCGATCGAGATGTACGCAATAGTTAAGCTTACCGATGTCGTCAAGACCGTCATAGCCCACTGGCAGCTGGGCACGGAACGCTGGCTAAAAAATCTGACGCACGACCACAGTGCACTCGAGGTATTGAAATGAAAGTACGAATAATCGAAATGCCCCTGGATTACGGCGCAAGCCGCCGCGGCGCGGACATGGGTCCGTCCGCAATAAGACTCGCCGGCCTCCGCGAAAAACTGAACAGCCTCGGCATTGTCTCGGACGACCTCTATCCCCCGATATCGATACCTCCTCAGGAATACATAGAGCCGGCCACCGAGATTTCCCAGGAAAACGCGAAACACCTGGGACCGATTGTTGACGCCTGCAGCCAGCTTGCGAGTCACGTCGAGTCGGTCCTGAAGGCAGGCGATTTCCCGCTTATTCTCGGGGGAGACCATTCAATATCCCTCGGCTCTATCGCCGGAGTGTCGGCAGCGCATGCACTCAGCGGAAAGCGACCCGGAGTCCTCTGGGTCGACGCGCACGGAGACTTTAACACGACGCAGACGACGCCCAGCGGAAACATCCACGGAATGATCCTCGCGGCATCCTGCGGGTACGGAATACCCGAACTCACCAACTTCTACAACCCGACACGCAAGATCGATCCCGCAAACGTATGCTACATCGGGGTACGCGATCTCGATCCCGCCGAACGGGCATTGATGAGGGAAGCAGGGGTACGTGTGTACACGATGAGCGAGATAGACCGCCTCGGCATCTCAAAGACCATCTCCGAGGTGGCGGAGTTCTTCAGGGAACGGGTGGACACGCTGCATGTGAGTTTCGACATAGACGCAATCGACCCGCGCTTTGCTCCCGGCGTCGGCATAAAGGTTCCCGGCGGGCTGACCTACAGAGAAGTTCTGTTTATCATGGAAGAAATGTCGAGGACGGGACTCGTGACCTCGGCTGATATGGTAGAAGTGAATCCTGTGCAGGACACGCAGAACATGACGGCAATTATGGCCGTGCAGCTTATAGGCCGCCTGCTCGGAGAGACGATCTACTAACCCCCCCCTGGTCGTAAAAAAAACGCGTATGCATGCCTGTTTGCAATGAATACGCGTTCAAGCCGTGTTCCGGCTACGGGCCCGAACGAATCAAATTTCTTTCGAAAAACATCCTATCGTTCCATGAGTAAAACCGATCTGCTCAAGATACCGCCAATGCTTTTGTCCGACATTATTATACACAAAACGGGTATATCCCTTTTCGCGGAAAAGCGGAAGCTGCTGCATGAAAAAATACTTTCCGATTTTGGTATCACGGAAACGCGGTGTGACAAAATCGATAAGTATCTGGCATTCGGTCGGGGTGTTTTCCTTCCAGGCGAAAAGCCCCGCAATCTCGTTGTCGCAGACAAAATAGGAAAAACCCTTCGCCTCAAGAAATACCTCATCTCCGAAAGTTTCGCAAATTTCCTTCTGGTATTTTTGATAGAAAAATTCCAGATAAGCACTGCCTCTCTCTGCCTTCACCAGTTGATAGTCTTTTTTGCTGCCGGTGATTCGTAGAACAAACCATAAATCGATAGCGATAATACCGAGATTCATCACGACGGTCGGCGTCGAATTTGTCAAGAACGCAAAAACTACAAACAAAAGCGACCCGACGGCATTGATCCAGCGAAGCTTGACGATGGACTTCATCGTCAGGGAAATTAAAATGATAAAAGAGGCAACGTATCCCAGTAAATTCAAATATATAATGCTCATTCATTACCCTTTCAAATACGAACAGCAATAATCCGCGACGACACGCAAAATCAATTTAAACGATGAATTGGCACTTACCTGGAAAGAGTCCCCGGCATTGAAGGTTTTAAAATCCGCTGAACCGGGAAGCTTGACATCCATTGAGCCCGCGAGGACTTCCATAATTTCCGCTACACCGGTAGAAAACTCATATTCACCCGGCAGCATAATCCCGAGGGTCTTTTTCTCGCCGTCCGGAAACAAAACGGTACGGCTGGTAACCTTCCCGTCAAAATATACATTGGCCTTTTTTACTATCGTTACATTCTGGAATTCCTGCATAAACCCTCCAAGATTTACCAAAAGTATACACCAAGGCCGTTTTTTCTTCTATCAGCGGGAGCAGCCGGAGCAGCCTTCGCAGCCCGCACAGTCCCCGGACCCTTTTTTCTTCCTGATTATACGGAATACCGCAAATCCGGCAGAAGCGAGAAGCACAATACCGATTATCAATGTAGCCATAGGTATCCTCCCTCAAAGTTAACCTTATCTAACTTAATACAGAGAATATCCTTCTATCGGGTGCAATAGTCAAGATTTTCAGGGGCATTTCAGTATCATTTCAGCGGAGAACTAGCTCGACATCCAGAATGTGATTCATGTGATCGGGTGTTTTTCCGGCAAGAAAGGTAAAAAGAAGGCCAGCTGCGGTGGAGCCAATTTCTTTCAGGGGCTGACGCACCGTGCATATGGGCAGATCCACATAATCGAATACCCTATAGTCATCATAGGCACCGAGCCCGAATTTTTTCAGGTTGGTACCGGCAATCCGCAGGATATCTATACAATCAAAGATAAAATCCCCGCCGGCGGTTACATACAGCGCATCCATATCGGGATGCTCCTGAAGAATTTTCGCGGTCGCGCTGCGCGTCTGTTCGCTGGTATACTTTGTATGCTCCACCACGGACCAGTCGATTCCCGCCTTTTTCAGCGCGGTGTGATAACCTTCCACGCGCTCCTGACTGTAGAGATATTCAGCAGGACCAGCAAGGCACACGATTTTTCGGTATCCGGTTTCAACCAGATAGGAAACCAGGCGCTCGCTTCCGCCCGCATTGTCGACATCGACAGAATAATGCTGCACTTGCGGATTCCGTCCGATAAAAACAAAGGGAATTTCTTCCTCGATCAGGCGGGAAATAGTCGCGGGATCAAGCTGCTCGGCCCCGATTATCAGGCCGTCCACGTTGCGTCTTCTGATTACCGATTCAATCGGAGCGGAAATATCCGTCTCGTTTGCCGGTGTTAAAATGAGAAGGGAATAGTTGTGCCTGTTCGCGACCTCTGCGATGGATGTGATTATTGCCGACCAATAAGAACCCGAAAGCGAATAGCCGGCCTCATGCGGGATGAGAAGCCCGATGCTCCCGGTTTTGCTTGAAGCAAGGGCTTGAGCAGATGCGCTGGGTTCATACTTCAATTCTTCCGCCAGGTCGAGGATCAGTTTTCGCTTTTCGTCGCTCACGCCTTTTTGGCCGTTCAGCGCCTTCGAGACGGTGCTTTTTGCGACTTGCGCGATTTCTGCTATTTCATTGATCGTCAGTTTCATATATACACCCAAAGATATACGCATTGAGGAATCTTGACAAGGCGATCAAAAAACCCTATCCGGTTGCGGTATTCGATACTCTTTCAGCAAATCATACAGATCCCGATCCACCATAAACCCGTTTATTTTTTCCCACCGGGTACCCGGCCTGTTGTGTCCGGTAATTCCGAAGTCGCCGTTAAAATTCCAAAGAGAGTAGCCCCATCGGTATTCCCTGAAAAGGGAGAGCACGTCGCGAAACCAGAGAAGTGCAAGGCTGTTGTCGATCTTGTTGTAGCAGCCGAATTCCCCTACCTGCACATTCACGCCCGCATCAGAGAGGGCCTTCCACGGCGCATAGTGCTCGACGAGGGTTTCTTTGCTCCATTTTTTTCCGTCATAGATCGTATCGGGATAGACCGGATAGGGAAGGCCCTGCGTTTCCGCGCACCAGGCCGCCCGGTAATGGGTAACAGGCATGGGCTGATAACCCCGGGTGCTCATGGTCACGCCGAGATCGGCGAGTTCCGGCATCGCAATATTTCCGCCGCCCAAACCGTCAAGGATAATCGGACGGGAAGACGAGGCCTTTCGTATCGCTTCCGTAGTGCGGCGCATGAGGGACGCATGATTCTCGCGCGTCATGCCATACTGGCCGATATTCGGCGGTTCGTTCAGAAGGTCAAAACTCAATAGCTCTGCCGGGACGGACGCGTAGCGCTGTGTGAAATTTTTCCACTGTTGGACAAAAGCATCCTGGGCCGCTCTATCCAGCCATAAGTTATGTTTTTCCTGTTCGGCCCCGTTTATGCAGTAGCCGGGAGCTCGATGAAGGTTGAGCACGCAGTGCAGACCGCGCCCGACGACCGCGTTCACGCAGTCATCTACCCGGGTCAGCATCCACTGATCAGGCGAGCCGTAAGCGAAATCATGGATCCAGTAACGGTAATCAAGCGGGAGGCGGACGGTATTGCATCCCATCTGAAGAATGAAATCAAGTTCATTTTCCGCGATGTGAATATCTGACGGCTTTATTCCGCTCCTGTTTCCCGTGCTAAACATCCATAAAAAGTTGAATCCGTATTGCGTCATTGTTTTACCGCTCCGTTTACAAGACCGTTATAAATCTGTTTCTGCAGGGCAACGAACAGCAGCAATGTGGGGATGAGCGCGATCATGACGCCTGCGCAGATTATTTCCCACTTCGCGCCGTACGGGCCCTTGAAGGTAAACAGGGCGGTGGATATTACCCGGAGGGACTGTTTCGGCATGTAGAGAAAAGGCGTATAAAAATCATTGTAAAGGCCAATACCCTTGATGATCAGTACGGTAACGGTCGCAGGTTTTAATAGAGGCAGAATAATCTGAAAATAAATTCTGAAGTAGCTCGCTCCGTCAATAAGAGCAGACTCATCAAGCGACTTTGGGATGCTGTCCAGAAACTGCAGAAAGATGTAGACCGCGATGATGTCGGTTCCCATTGAAAGGACTATCCCCGCGAGGCGGGTGTTGTAAATGCCGAGCGCCTGCACGATTTGAAAGGTCGCGACCTGGGCCGTAATGCTCGGTATCAGGGTTATCCACAGGAACAGGACGCGCACGAAATTCTTGAATTTAAAATCGTACCGGTGCAGGACGTAGGCGGTCATGGTTCCGGTAAACACCGTTCCGATTGACGAAAAAACCAGGAGAAACAGGGTATTGCCAAACCCGAGCAGCATCTTTCCCTTTGTAAATGCAACGATATAGTTGCTGAAATTCAACATGTTCTGAGGCAGGGCGAAAGGCCCCGTCGAGTTGAATTCCGTACCTGTCTTGAACGATCCGAAAAACACTACGATAATGGGGAGAATCGTAATGAACGAAGCACTAAGCAGCAGAATATATTTGAATACCGTAAAGGTGAACATCGACCCCTTCGCGGTTTTATAGTTTTCCTGGGCGTGCAAAGTAATGCCGGTCATCTGCTACTCCTTTTCCTTGAAAGCTTTTTCCTGCACTGCGGTTATGAGCAGAATGATTATAGTCAGCACAACGGCCATAGCCGAGGCAAGGCCGATTTTACTGAACTTGAAGGCGGTATCCATGGTCCGTATCACGAAAGTCGAGCTGCCGTTTCCCCCTCCCGTCATGATGTACGGGATCTCGAACACGCTCAGCGCACCTTTGATTGAAAGAATTAAATTAAGCTTAATGATCGGCTTTATGCTCGGGAATATGATAAAACGGAACATCTGCCAGCGGTTGGCCCCGTCAAGATCTGCGGCTTCATAAATTTCACCCGATATGGACTGCATTGCCCCGAGAAACATAACCATGTTGAATCCCATATAGCGCCAAACCGAGGTCGCGGCAAGGGAATAGTTTATCAGCTTCGGATTGGTGAGCCACAGAACGTTCGATTCAATACCCATCATCCGGAGGAATGTATTCAGAGTCCCTGTATCGCGGAAAAAAAACAGAAAGATAAAACCTATGGCGACGCCATTGATGAGATTTGGAAAGAACAAAACGCCCTTGAACAGATTCTGTCCTTTCATCTTGAAACTGAGAAGAGTCGCGAACAAAAGAGCGAAGCCGAGCTGTACAAAAGACCCGATAAAATAATATATGCTTACGAAGAACACGCCGAAGTTTTCGTTTCTGCTGAAAAGTTCGAAATAATTGCCGAGGCCGATAAATTCTTTTTTTCCGAGTCCATCCCATTTAAGGAAACTGTACCCGACCATGTTGCAGATAGGCAAATACCCCAGCACCAGGATAAGTGTCAGTGGAACAAACAGAAAGAGGATTGATATTACCGTCTGCTGCTTTTTGTAGGTCAATTCTGTAAATCGTTTCATACCATTTATCCTTCCGATCCGTGCAGTAGATAAAAAAGGGTCCGGTCAACTGAATGTCCGGACCCCCCTTTTCAACCGGGTTTTATTTTAATTTATCCCAAGTGTTTTTCTGGCCTTGGACCAGCGTGCATTCCAGTCCTTCATGATGTCGTCATAGGACTCTTTTGTCGTTCCCATAGCCGCATCAATGATGCGGATCTTCTGAGGAGCCTGCCAGAAGCCGATTTCGGATTCCTTGTCGAGCTTGTCGAAAAGACCATCCTCACCGGCTTTGGGAGCCGCACCGATAAGATACACCACACCGGATTCGCTGAATGCGGAAAGAACCGCGGGGAATGCGCTTCCCTTGAGAGCGGGGATTGATTCCATGTCTTTTGCATAACCGGAATCATTCGCGAAGAATTTCGCCCAGGCAAGGGCCGCGCTTTTATTCTTGCTGTATTTGTTCACGGCTATATTGTAGTCGAGCGCGACTTCAGCGTACATCTTTCCCTTCACCGCGGCAGGATAGGGCATGTATCCGATATTTTCGGGGTTTTTGGAAAGGGCACGGACTTGGCCGATTGCCCATGAACCCAGGGCCATGACGCCAATCTTGCCGTCTGCCATCATCTGCTTGGAAAGTTCCCAGTCGGAGGTAAGCATATCTTTTTCGCTGAGGCCGCGTTTTACGACTTCGTACATAATCTTGTAGAGTTCATAGTGGGGGGTTCCCGGAGAAAAGGGAGCGTCGTCATGAATCATTTTGTTCAGGTATTCAGCGTCGCCGGCGAAGGTGAGCCGTCCGCCTTCCCATTGGGTAAGAGTCCACTGCGCAGGATAATTCATGAATATCGGAACAGCGGTTGTTTTTGTCTTGATCAGCTCGAGGTCTTTATAAAATTCCTCGGTTGTCTTGGGCATCTTTTTAATACCGGCATCCGCGAAGACTTTTTTATTGTATACAAAACCGCCGCCGACGTTTGCGTTTACCGGATATCCGTATACAATGCCGCCGAAGGCAATTGTCGTGCTGGTATCGACGAAGTCATATTTTTTTGCGAAGTCCGCCTGGGTACCCAGGGGTTCATAAAAGTTGGCAAAGTCGGAGGGAGTCGGAGGAACAGTCACCATGCTCAGCACATCGCCGTATTCCTTTGTTCCCATGCGGGTACGTACAGTACCGTTATAATCGGTGATTGCCTCGAATTCAACGTTTACGTTCGGGTACTTTACGTGAAATGCCTTTAGGTAATCCTGAAACTTGGTATCAACCCAGTCAGTTCGGTGGGTCAAAACAACGATCGAACCCGATACGGACCCATCGTCTTTCGAGGCATCTTTTTGTCCCGAGGCAAAGAGGCTGCCTGTGAGAAGTGCAAGAACGAGCACTGTCCCGAGGAATTTTTTCATAATCATGTGTCTCTCCTTTTGGTCTACTTTTCATTAATAGAGAAACCGGTTTCTCTATCTTCTTAGGTTATTATACCACAATACCTACGGAAGTCAACTGTTTTAGATGATTTTTACAAAACCGGTTTCCTGATTTGGGAAACTAATTTTCCCTTTGTTTTTAAAACAATGAAAACGGCTTCATTTAGCCGTTTTCATTGTTCCTCAATATCGTGTTCACCTGAATGGGGTAAAAACTATTTCTTGATATTCCTGCGGATCAGCTCGACCCGCTGCTTGACTGATCCCTGCGAAGTGAGGGGATCAACCGGCGTATTAAAACAGTAGTCCAGCATGCGGTCAATCGTCGACTCGGCGACATGCATGCGGGTATCGGCCGAAGCATAATACATCAGAAGCCTGCCGCTTTCATCGGCCACGGCGCCGTTGATAAACGCGACATTGGAAACATCGCCGACCCGCTCATCTCCCTCGGGAGCGATCAGATACCCTCCCGGGGTGGCGATAATCCTGGTCGGGTCCTTCAGGTCGGTCATGAACGCATAGACGACATAGCGCAGTCCGGCGGCGGTATTCCGGACCCCGTGAGCTAGATGAAGCCAGCCTTTCGCGGTCTTTATCGGAACAGCGCCCGCGCCGTTCTTGAGCTCCTTGATGGTATGGTATTTTTTTTCGTCCAGGACCTTTTCCTCAAGCACAACCGATTTTTCCATCGAGTCGGTAAATCCATAGCAAATACCTCCGCCGGATCCGGTCTCGATAAAACCGTCCTGGGGACGCGTATACAGCATGTACTTGCCCGCGACGAATTCGGGATGCAATACCACATTCCGCTGCTGAGGTGATTTGGTACCGAGGTCAGGCAGTCTCACCCAGGTTTTCAAGTCCTTTGTCCGGACGATTCCCGCCGAAGCGGTGGCGCTTGAGGTGTCGCCCCTGGGCGCGGAGGGGTCTTTCCGCTCAGAGCAGAAAATACCGTAAATCCAGCCGTCTTCATGACGGGTCAGGCGCATGTCGTATACATTGACGTCGGGATTATCCGTTTGCGGAAGTTCGACGGGATAATCCTTAAAAACGAAATTATCAATACCATTGGGACTTTCAGCGACCGCAAAAAAACTTTTCCGGTCAGAACCCTCGACGCGGATGACGAGGAAATAACTGCCGTTCATCATGATGGCTCCGGAATTGAAGGCTGCGTTAATTCCCATGCGCTCCATCAAAAATGGATTCGAGAGAGGACTCATGTCGTAACGCCAAAACAGAGGAACGTGAGCGGCCGTCACTATCGGATTTCTATAGCGGACAAAAATGCCGTTGCCGGGAAACACCGGTTCGTTCGGCTTTTCAATAAGCGCGCGGTAATCTGCCTGCAGCAGGGTCAGCCTATCATCAAAGTTATTCATCATCATATTATTCACCCCTTATCGAAATTCTAGTTATGATTTCCATGCAGCTTCGCGCGTTATGATAGGAAGTTTTCCAGTTCCCGCCCTTCACCTCTCCAGGGTCGCTCTTCCCTTCCGGAGAGACCGCCCAAAACCAGTCTCCATGAACGTGGTCCTTCTGATATTTTTCAATCCAGAGACTCAAACCGAAAGCGGCATTCTGAAACTTGCTATCACCCGTCATTTGAAACGCGTTGTAAAATCCGACAAGGGCTTCTGCCTGGCACCACCAGATACGGGTGCAGTCCTTATGTCCGTCATGAAGCTCATTGTTCAGGGCGCCTGTCGCGGGATCAAAACCCTCAGCAAGAGCTATTTCGGCGATGCGGATAACCGCAGGCCGAATTTTTGCGCACAACACATGGTCGCCGGTTTCCTCGGCTGCTTCCCACAGGAGCCAGCTTGCCTCTATGTCATGGCCGTAGGAAATGATGTCGCCGATAACAGTCCAGTCCCGGTTGAAATAGAGATCCAGGTGATTATCGCTGCCGAGAATCCTGTCGACCGTTATAGAAACCAGGGACGAGATGGATTCTTCTACCCGTGCGAGTATTTCATGGGCTTTCGGCTTCATGATTTTCAGGGCACGATGGAAGCAGGTCAAGGCCTCCATCACGTGCAGATTGGTGTTCATCGATTTGTCGCAGTCAATATCCTTGTCTGAAAGCTTGAGATCGCCGGTCGTCGTCCAGGCGCGGGACAATGCCTCGGTATATCCTCCAGATACGGCATCCCGCGCGCGCTTTTCAAGAAGGTTATAGATTGAAAAAGCCGTCTCGAGGGAAGCGCTGTTGTTTCGCGCGCAGGCATATTCGGAAAGCGCATACATCGCGAAAGCCTCGCCGTAAATCTGCTTTTTTGACACATCGGGGGTGCCGTCGCTTTTCACCGACCAGTATACCCCGCCATACTGGGGATCTACAAAATCCTTCATGATCGCGCTGTAGGCATAATCTGCCATTTCGAGCCAGGATGGATCGTTGAGGAGACGGGACGCGGCGCTGTATGCCCATAGATGACGGGAAGTCATTACGACGGAGCGTGACGCCAAAGCGTCCCCGATGCTATCGTTATCGAGGCTTCCATAAAATCCGCCAGTTTTGATATCCCTTCCGTATTTCTTCCAGAAGGGAAGAATATTTTCCGTCAGTTCTTTTTCCGCCCAGGCACTTAGTTCATGATCGTTCATTTTATCGCGTTCTTTTTTACGAAATCGACAACTTCATCAATATAACCGAAGGCCAAACCGGTAACCGTGTCGGCGCATCCGTAATAGATCGCCACCCGTCCGGTATCGCCGTCGACGAGCGACGCACACGGAAAGGTAACGTTCGGCACGTCCCCGACGCACTCATAGTTCTTTTGCGGCGAGATCAAATACGGTTTTGCGCGGGCAATAACCTTCCAGGGCTCATCGAGATCAAGCAGCGCGGCGCTGAAAGAGTAGACGAAACCGTTGCAGCTGTTCAGAACGCCATGATAGAACAAAAGCCAGCCCTCGGTTGTTTCTATCGGAGCAGGACCCGCACCTACCTTGGTGCTCTGCCACAGACTCTGGCCTCCAAGAGGAGACATGACATGCCTGTGCTTTCCCCAGTAAGTCAGATCGGGGCTTTCCGAGTAAAAAATATCGCCGAAGGGCGTGTGGCCCGAATCGCTCGGCCGGCTCAACAAGGCAAAGTTCTTGCCGATTTTTCTTGGAAACAGTACGCCGTTACGATTGTACACCATCAGCGGATTTTCAAGCTGATAAAATTTCTCGAAATCAAAAGTATAGCCCATGCCTATGCTTGCCCCATGATAGCCGTTGCACCAAATTATGTAGTAACGATCTTCAACGAACACAACCCGGGGATCGTATTTATATTCCGAGTCGGGCAGGTCAGCGCTTGCCTTGATGAAGGCAATCGGTTTTTCTTCGAGAACCCAGGCGACGCCGTCCTTGCTCCTTCCGCAGTGGATGTTCATGCTTCGGGAGGTATCATCGCAGCGAAAAACGCCGGCATAGGCTCCCTTGAAGGGAACTACGGCGCTGTTGAATATACTGTTGGAGGCCGGAGTCAGGTCCCGCGGGATAACCGGATTGGCCGAATACCGCCAGAGAACCTCTTTACGCCCGCTTGTGGGCCGGTCTTCCCAGGGCATTCCCGGAAGGGGAGCCGCATTAACCAGGATTGAATTCTTCATATATATACTCCTTGAACTTTCAGTTGTTTCGCGCGAGAGAAACCGGTTTCTCTACCTACACAATAATTTAACCATATGCCGGTAAGCTTGTCAACACAGTGCGATAGCACTAACGGAATTTTTCCTGTATATTTCAATTTGTGCAAGAAAACCCGCGTTTCCTTACCGATCAGTTGATTACATATATAGGCAACAAGCGCTCTCTGCTTCAATTTATAGGAAATGGGCTGGATGAGGTGCGTGCACGGCTGGGAAAAACGAAACTCCGCTGCTTCGACGTTTTCTCCGGTTCCGGTGTAGTTTCCCGGTTTCTCAAACAGTACTCGTCTCTCCTTGTCGCAAACGATCTTGAAAACTATGCAGAGGTCATTAACCGCTGCTATCTGACAAATCCCGAAAACATAAATCTGCATCAGCTGCAAAGTCTGCACACCTCGATAATTGAACAGATCAACACGGAAGGGCTTGATGGCGGTCTGATTTCGGAATTATATGCTCCAAATGATGACACGCACATAGACCCTGGTGAGCGGGTTTTCTATACCACGAGGAATGCACGGTTTCTCGATACGGCAAGAAAGCGAATCACCGGCGTCCCCCCGGAATGGCAGCCCTACTTTCTGGCCCCCCTGCTTGCCGAAGCCTCGGTCCATGCGAATACCTCCGGTGTCTTCAAGGGTTTTTATAAAAACAGCGATACCGGCATAGGTAAGTACGGGGGCAAGGGAGGGGACGCACTGCTCCGCATCAGGGGAGACATATCGCTTCCCCTGCCCATTTTCAGCAATTTCAGCTGCGAGACACTTATTATAAAAGGCGACGCGAACGAAGTCTGCGGGACAGTACCCGAGGTTGATGTCGCATATCTCGACCCGCCGTACAATCAGCATCCCTACGGCTCGAATTATTTTATGCTCAATCTCCTGCTCGGCTACGAGAAGCCGTCAACGGTTTCGCCGATCTCGGGAATTCCCTCCGACTGGAACCGCTCGGTGTACAACAGGAAAAAAAATGCGCTCTCTGCCCTGACCGCCCTCATAGAAAAAATCAAGGCAAAGTTTTTGATTATATCCTTCAATTCGGAAGGCTTTATCGGGCTCGAAGAAATGAAAAGGCTGCTTGCCCGGTATGGAAAACTGGACATACTCGAAACAAAATACAACACCTTCCGCGGAAGCCGAAACCTTTCCGACCGTAGCATGCACGTCAAGGAATACCTGTACCTGCTCGAGAAAAAATAAAACCCGCGTGTCAGCTCCGCAGCCGCGTGTCAGCTCCGCAGCCACACAAGGATTTCTTTAAAGGTAAAATTTTTACCAGTCATCAGAATCCCTACACGGAATATTTTCGCTGCAAGTTTTACCATCACGGCGACAGAAAGAGCAAGGACCAAAAGGCTCAGAGCTATCTGCCAGAGCGCAATGTCGCTTGTAAGGGTACGTATCAGCATGACCATGGGCGACGTAAAAGGAAAATAGGACAGAACAACCGCAAACGGAGAACCCGGCTGCTGGATAAACATCTGGAGAAGAAGCATCGGCATCATCAGGAATACCAGGATGGGCATCGACAGCTGGGCCATGTGCTGGTCATCTTCGGATGCAGCTCCGCATGCCGCGTAAAGAGAGGAGTAGAGCAGGTAGCCGCCGATAAAGAACAGTACGAGATAGACTGCCTTGTCCATTCCTATATTGACCGGAATCTGCAGATTGACCGCCGGCCCGACGACGCCGATGATAAGTACGGCGAAACCTATCCACACGCCGTACTGCACAAGACCGGCAAGGCCTATGCCGAGCAGCTTTCCGTAGAGCAATTCCTCGCTCCTCACCGATGAAAGAAGGATGTCCACGATCTTTGAGGATTTTTCGGCGACCACGGAACGGCCGATCTGTTGTCCGTAGAGAAGCACGGTCATATAGATAAGCATGCAGAAAGTAAGCGCGGTTATCATTGCTCCGATAAAATCATTCTCGTTTGTCACCGTTCCATCGTCCGCCGCGGATGCGGAAACCTTATACACGGGAACCTCCACCGGCGCCATGAGGGTACGCACGAGGGACTCGTCCACCGAAGCGGCGGAAAGGCGGGCTGACACGACAACAGAGGAAACGATTTCCTTGACCGCACCGAAAACGGACACGTCGGTCGTGCTTTTCGAATACCAGCCGAAATTGCCCTTCGCATCAACGGAGGGGAAGTTTTCAGGAAGCGAAAGATACCCGTCCAGTTTCTCGTCCAGAACCTGAGCGCGCAATTCTGTCTCGTCTCCCGAAACGAAAGAAATCCATCCTTTCGCGCTTATGAGAGGAACTATCAGTTCACCGGCCTTGCCCCGAACGGCATCATCCTGACTGTATATTCCGATATGCAGGGAAGCCTTGCTTCTGTCCATCGTCTTCATCGCTATATATGAGGGGAGAATGGTAACGGCGGCGAGCAGAAAGGGGCCGAGAAGGGTGATAATAACGAACACTTTGTTAAAGGCCATTTTCTTGAATTCATATTTGAGAACGACGAGCATCTTGCTCGGTTTTTTTTCTGTCCCTTTCATTTTATTACTCCCTTGCCCTGGACGAGATTTACGAATATCGTATGAAGCGAAGGCTCGTTCATCATGAACGAGCGCACGTGCGCCTTTCCCGCGAGGGACAGAAACAGGTCATCGCATTCTGAGCCGGGGGCGAGGGTTACGATAAAATGATCCCCTTCCTCATACGCGGAGGCAACCGTGTCGAGCGATTCAAGAAACACGACCCCTGTTTCCGCATCCGCAAATGAAAGAGCAACGGAATTGAGACCGTATGCCTTTCTGATTTCCCCAATGTCCCCGTCGAGGATCTTGATGCCCTTGTTCAGCATGATGATGTGATCGCACACCTTCTCGGCCTGCTCCATCACATGGGTGGAGAACAGAATCAATTTTCCCTTTTCCTTCATCTCCCGGATGATCGAGAGCATTTCGTCGGCGCTGACAGGATCAAGGCCTGAAAAGGGCTCGTCGAGAAAGATAACCTCGGGATCGTGTATGATCGTGCTGATAAACTGAACCTTCTGGGACATACCCTTTGAAAGGGTATCGATCTTTTTATTCTTCCAATCAATGAGGTTAAAACGGGCGAGCCAGTAATCGATACGCTCTAGGGCAAGAGAGGCGGGACAACCCTTCAGGGCTGCAAGATATAAAAGCACATCGATAAGCTTTTGCTTTTTATAAAGCCCTCTCTCCTCGGGAAGGTAGCCGATGCGGTTCCTGTCCTCCTCCGCAAAAGCCTTCCCGTCAAGCTCGATCAATCCCGAGTCGGGAGAAAGGATGTTCATGATTATCCTGATGGTCGTCGACTTGCCGGCACCGTTCGGGCCGATCAGCCCGTAGATTTTTCCCTTGTCCGCCGTAAAGCTCAAATCCGAGACAGCCTTGAATTCGCCATATGTCTTGGTAACGTTGGTGACTTGCAGCATTTTTACTCCTTCTCTTTTTATATTTTCAAAGCCCGTTTTTGGGGCAAAAGTCATTGAGGCAACATTCCCCGCAGTGCGGTTTCCGCGCAGTGCATACATAACGGCCATGCAGGAGCAGCCAGTGATGCGCGTTTTTCAGGAAAGACGCAGGTATGATCCGGAGCAGGTCCCGCTCGACGTCGAGGGGTTTCACCGACTCGCTTAAGCCCGCACGAGGCGCGAGACGGAGAATATGAGTATCGACCGCAAGCGTCGCTTCGCCGAACGCCACATTCAGCACTACGTTCGCGGTTTTACGTCCGACTCCGGGCAATCGCTCAAGAGAAGCGCGGTCCGACGGCACCTCGCCGCCGAACTCGTCGATCAGCATTTGACTCAACGCAATGATTCTCTTTGCCTTGGTCGGATACAGATTGATTGTTTTTATAAAGAAACGTAAACCCTCTTCGCCGAGAGAAACCATTTTTTGAGGGGTGTCGGCTGCCGCAAACAGCGCCGGCGACGCCTTGTTGACGCCTTTATCGGTCATCTGGGCGGAAAGAACCGTAGCCACCAGCAGGGTATACGCGTTGAGACTGTGCAGTTCGGTCACCGGAGACGGATTTGAGGCGGAAAGGCGAACAAACAGAAGCTCGATATGGGCGGAATTAAGGAGTTTCATAATCACTCATTGTAACCCAGTGTTCCAGAGACCGGCAAGATCTGCTATACTCCCGCTCATGAACCTACTTTCTGTAAGCAAACTCTCAAAAATGGGGCGGGAAGCCCCTCTTTTCAATGATATTACCTTTGGTCTCGAGGAAGGCGAAAAAGCCGCTCTCATCGGTAAAAACGGATCGGGCAAGAGTACCCTGCTCAACTGCATCATGGGCCTCGTCTCGCCGGATGCAGGCATAGTCGTCACCAACCGGGAAGCAGGGGTGTCCTTCCTTCCGCAAAATCCCGAATTCAATCCGAAAGATACTATCCGCGACCATATTTTCAAGTCGGACAGCCCAAAACTCAGGACAATCCGGGAATATGACGCGATATGCGAAAAACTCGGAGAATACTCGGTAATGCCCCCTGCCATCGAAAAAAGACTCGAGGAGCTGACCCACGAAATGGACAGCCGGGATCTCTGGAATTACGAGAATAACATCCAGTCAATCCTGACAACTCTCGGAATCATCCACCTGGAGCTCGTAATGGGCACCCTTTCCGGGGGAATGATCAAAAAGGTCGCCCTCGCCCATGTTCTGATCGAGGATACCCGGCTCCTCCTGCTCGATGAACCAACCAATCATCTGGACATCACGACTATCGCCTGGCTCGAGGAATACCTGCGCGCCACGGACCGTACCGTCCTCATGGTCACCCATGACCGCTACTTCCTTGATGCGGTGTGCACTTCTATTTACGAGATTGAAAATAAAAACCTGAACCTCTATACGGGTAACTTTTCCCGCTACCTCGAAAAAAAAGCCATCGCCGAGGAAATCGCGATGAACACCGACGCGAAAATCGAGTCGGTACTGCGCACGGAGCGCGAGTGGCTGATGCGCGGTCCCCAGGGGCGCGGCACAAAGGCGAAGGCCAGAATCGACTCCATTCACCGCATGATGGACCGTGAAAAATTCAACGCAGGCAAAGGCTTTTCCTTCGAGGTTACCGGACGCCGGCTCGGCGGCAAAATTCTGGAAATCACCTCTCTCGGGAAAAGCTTCGATACCCCCGAGGGAAAGAGATGCATCATCTCTGATTTTTCCTACATTTTCAAAAAGGGCGAAAAGATCGGAGTATTCGGAAACAACGGCTCGGGAAAAACGACGCTGCTCAACATGCTCACCCTGATAACACAGCCCGACTCGGGGACAGTCTCGGCCGGCGCCAATACGCACATCGCCTATTACCGGCAGAATTTTGTTTTTCCGGATATTGACCAGACCGTACTCGAGTACATAAAGGACGTGGCCGAAATCATCACCCTCGCCGACGGCACAGAAATCAGCGCATCCCGCCTTCTCGAACAGTTCGGCTTCGAGGGGAAGGTCCAGTATTCGCCGGTAACCACCCTCTCCGGGGGGGAGCGCAAACGCGTCTACCTGGTGCGCCTTCTCATGAGCAATCCCAACTTCCTCGTGCTCGATGAACCTACCAACGATTTCGACATCTACACCATGTCGGTACTCGAGTCCTTCCTGACAGGCTATTCAGGCTGCCTCCTCGTCGTCTCCCATGACCGGTTTTTCATGGACCGCGTCGCCGACACCATGTTCATCCTCGAGGAGAACGGCGGCGTATCGGGCTTTGTCGGAACCTGTTCCGAGTACATAGCACTGCGCGCCCAGGAAGAAGCCGACAGGCGAAGCGCGAAAAACGCCCCGGCGGCCCATGCCGCTGCCGCTTGGGCAGTCGCTACCGCAAAGGCGGCGCATGACGCCGAACACGCACACGAAAAAACCAAAAAAAGAACTTTCCAGGAAGAAAAGGAATTTGCGGCGATTGAAGCGGAAATCGAAATGCTTGAAAAAAGAAAAGCGGAGCTCGAGGCAGACCTCTCGGGCGGGGAGACGGATCATGTCAAACTCCGTTCGCTCTCCGATGAGTTCGCGAAGGCTACGACAGAGCTGAACGAAAAATACAGCCGATGGGAATATCTCTCTTCTCTTTCATAAACCCCTGATTTTTTTTTCAACAGGACGCCTGTCATAGCGGGCTTCCCTGAAAACGATCTCCGTCGTCACGGTATCCCACATACAGTAATATGCGGGATAGGAAGCGGCGCTGATTTTTCCGCCGGGCAGTTTAAACCCCGGTCTCCGGCCTCCGTTAAATGCGCGGGGAAAGCCGACGCTTCCGGGGTTTACCAAAAGCGGATACCCCTCGAACGAGACCTCTTCATTCGTGGCCGGAAACACAATCGGATGCGCCCGGTTCATCGAGAAGACGGCGGCTTCATGGGTATGCCCATGAAAACAAATCGTGATTTGATTCGCGGCAAGATAATGCAGCGCGATGCCTGTCTCGTCCCCGCCCCTGATGTATTCAGTCAGGGGCTTCATCGGGGACGCATGAGCCGCCCAAACTCCCGGAAAGATTTCAAGGGATGCCGGCAAGGAAGAGAGCCACTCAAGCGATTCCGGCGCCAGGAGTTTTTCCGTCTTTTCCACCGATTTCCGCGCCAGGTTGTTAAACCATTCCAAGGGAACCTTTCCCACCAGGGCTGCATCATGGTTGCCCCCGAGAAAAAAACAGGGATTCGCCGAATCCCGGAGGCCGCGGAGCCTCTCTATGCAGGCTTCCGGATCAGGGCCGTAGCCCGTCACGTCGCCGAGAAACAAAAAACCCGAATAATTCCCCTCTTCGGCGCCGAGAACGGCGGAAAGAGCCTCAATGTTCGCATGGATATCGGAAACTACCAGTATTTTCATTTCGTTTAAATTATACTATAAAACAAGTATGCAAAAAAATAGCGGATCTGCACTTAACCACTTTATTTCCGATCATTTTTCTCCTGAATGGAAACTGCTTTCCGAAACCGAGGCTTTTTTGTCGCATACCCCCGACTTTCACGAATATGAACAGCAGTTCAAGGAATGGAGAACCAAGCTGCAGAACAGGACAACCGCGGACACTGAACTGGTTACGATACGGAGCGAAATTGTCACTCTCCGCAAGATTCTCAGGCTGAACGGCTATGATCTTTCGCTTGGACTCCAAAAACTCTCGGTCAAGGGATTTAAAAACGACGATTCGTTGGCAGAAGGCTACCGCCGGGTAGTCCTGTGTTTTTGCGACCCGGCTCTCTATTTTCAGACGGGCCAGGCGAACCATGTCACTATCGGTACTGAACTGCTCGAGACGCTCACCCGAAAAAGTTTACTCGTTCATCCGGAAATGCACTATCTCTGGTTTCTCAGGAAACCGAAAGAACTTCTCCTTTCAGGCTCTGCAACGGAAACCGCGAAAGACTTCCAGCGTCTGGAAGCCCGCGCAGGCGCAAATCCGATGAAACTTTTATCATCTTTACGAAATCTTGCTTGAAAATAGGAAACATCGGACGTACAATTAGTACACAGATAAAAAGAGGTCCCATCATGAAACCTTCCGCGCTTTCACAAAAGATTACGAGGCTTTCTATTGCCTCGTATTTTTATGTCCAGCTTGGTTCCACATTCATCAGCGAAATCTTTTCGCAAATGTATAACCCGACCAAGAGCCTTGACCTGTGGGGAAGGGTTATACTCGCGTTGAACGTAAAAGTATACCTGTTCGCCCTGCTCTTCTGCATCCTTACAGGGTTTTTGATAAAAGCCTATCTTCAGCCCCTATGGAGTGCCCTTCAATTGCCGGAAGATCAAAGAAGCGGGAAACAGCTTGCCAGAGCCCGCATGGTGGCGGTCAGGCTTCCCTGGTCGCTTATGGTGTTCAACAGCGCACAATGGACATTCGCGGTTACCCTTTTTTACTTTATCAACGGAGGCCACATGCCTTCCGGCCTTCCCTTCTTTTGGGCCCTAATAAATAAACTTTCCATATCACTCGCAGGATCCCTGATCAACGCCTTTGTCATCGATGCCTTCCTGAAAGAACCGAAACAACTATTAAGCATCACCACGATGAACAAACAGGAAACGGACCACTTTATCGAGCTGAAGGCAATTCTTATCCCCCTTGCCACCGGCATAATCATTATTACCCACCTGACCTTCATCAGCTGGTATTATCTCGTCAAGCCGCCGGAGTTTTTAGGTCCGGGGGC
Organism: Spirochaetales bacterium; assembly: GCA_043775705.1. Classification (GTDB taxonomy): domain Bacteria; phylum Spirochaetota; class Spirochaetia; order Treponematales; family Treponemataceae; genus Teretinema. The sequence goes on from JAYVSC010000020.1 coordinate 60,141, forward strand.
GCCTGTTTTTTCAATTCTGACCGTAGGGGCCATTATCCTTCTCGTAATTTTCTATATTGCCTGGCTTTCAAAAAAACAGGATACAATTCAATTTACCCTGCTCAATGAACAGATAATGCGCCTCGCCTCAAGCGAATCCGCCGACCTGAAAAAAAAGGTTTCAATTCTCAACTTTGACGAAACGGGCCGGATCACCGAAAGCCTGAACAGCTATCTGCAGGTACTGCACCAGATGATAAAGGGCATCCAGATAGGCTATGATTCACTGAAGGAGAACGACTCGGGTCTGTCGGCGAGCATGTTCGAGGCCGAGCAAAAACTTGCGGAGATCAACTCGTCTGTCCAAAAGGCGAATTCGGAAATCTCAAAGGAAGGCGGGGCAATTACCGATTCCTCGGAAGCGGTCAGGAAAATCTCGCTTCGTGTGCAGGAGCTGCACACGGCCGTGACCGAGCAAACCTCAAGCGTCAGCAACTCGAGCGCGGGAATCGAGGAAATGATAGCAAATATCGGCTCGGTGACCGCGAACGTAGTGCGGATCAACTCGACCTGCGAAAACCTTCTTGCCGCGGCGAATCTCGGAAAAACAAAAATCGCCGACTCGAACGTACTGATAGGCAAAGTCGTCGAAACCTCCGCCGTGCTTTTTGACGCAAACAAAATGATCGCGTCCATCGCGTCGCAGACAAACCTTCTGGCAATGAACGCGGCGATCGAAGCCGCGCATGCGGGATCTGCAGGAGCGGGATTCGCGGTCGTAGCCGACGAGATACGGTCCCTCGCCGAAGGAAGCGCGAAACAGTCGTCTATCGTCAATGCACAGCTGAAAGAGGTGCGCCGTTCCATAGAGAACGCCGTTACCTCCTCAAACGCAGCCTCCGTGGGCTTTGACGACGTGCTTTCGCTCATCACCATGGTTACCACGATGGAACAGGAGAACGCCCTCGCGATGAGGGAACAGCGTACCGGTTCCGACCAGGTTGCCCAAACCCTTTACCAGATGCAGCAGACCACCGAAGTGGTAAATACAGCCGCCGGAGTTCTCGCCTCGGAATCCGGCCAGCTTGACAATGCCATCAACCGCCTGATCGAATGCTCAAAAAGCGTTCAGCAGGAAATGGACGAAATACGGAACGACACGGTCGGCATGACGGCGACTTTTGAAGAAGTTTCTTCCCTAAAAGAAAACAACAGCGAAATATTTACGGAAGTCTCCCATCAGGTGGGACGATTTATTGTCTGACAGGTGTTTTAAAAACGGAGGTATATTTATGAGAAAAGACATTACCACTATCATTATCGGGGTTCTCTTCCTGCTTGCGGGCATCGCGGTCGGCGGAAGCATGCTTGGCTTTTTTGATTTCACGTTAAATTTCGACGGCTGGTGGACAGTGTTTCTTATCGTCCCGGCCCTGCTCGCAATCGTTCAGGGCGGCTTCAACGTCGGAAATATCATACTTCTATCGGTAGGAGTTATTCTTCTCCTGGACGCCCAGCGCATTCTGCCCCATTCCTTCAGCTGGAAACTGATATTTCCGCTGGTTCTTTTGGTTGTCGGCTTTCAGCTCCTTTTCGGAAACCGTACCGCGTCCAGATTCAGGGGAAGCAAAGACTCAGGCGGCGGTTCGGATAATGGCTCGGGCGGTGGTTCTGGCGGTTCAGGCCGCACAGGCAGCAGTTCTGGCGGTGAGGGGGGCTCTGGAGGCCGAACGGGAAGTACCGCCGGAAATACCGGTAATACCGAACGTAAGGGCGGTTTTTCGAGTTATAAAACCGCATCGGTGCTTTTCGGCGGTCAAGATATCATCTATGGACCTGAGGATTTTACGGGGGCCACCTATACCGCAGTCTTCGGCGGATGCACTGTCAACCTGCGCAATGTGACCATTGTCGGCGATGTGATCATATCGGTTACGGCCCTCTTTGGAGGCGTCGATCTTATACTTCCGGACAATGTGCAGGTTATCTCGAATATAATTCCGATCCTGGGCGGCTCTGACTTGAAATATGTGTCCTCGCGCGACCCGCTCGCCCCGAAAATCATCATCAATGGAAACGTTTCATTCGGCGCCATAGATATCAGATAAATTTGAGAAAATGCATTCAACTTGACACTCTGTGTATAAATTGTCATGATCGCATCAAATCATCGACAAGGATGAACCAACGCAGTTTCAAGGAACATCCAACGCAGTTTCAAGGAGTGTATTATGGAAGTTAAAACAGGTGTATATATCCGCAAACTGGTCATTACGGGGGCGCTCGGGGCTCTCGCCGTTTTTCTCGGCATAACACGGCTCGGTCTTATTCCCTGGTTTTCCGGCGCATCCCTGACCGTGATGCACATACCGGCAATTATCGGAGCCATCGTTGAGGGACCCTTCGTGGGCCTCGGGATCGGAGCCATATTCGGCATAGTCAGCCTGATCCAGGCAAATATGCCGAACGGAATCGTCGACGTGCTGTTTCGGGACCCCCTGGTATCCGTTCTGCCCCGCGTGCTTTTTCCCCTTGCAGCCTGGCTTGTATACTACCTTGTTTCCAAATGGAAAAAAATACCCGCGATCATCCTTGCCGCGGTTACCGGATCCCTGGTTCACACAGCCCTGGTTCTCACCATGATAGCTCTTACCAAGGGATCAGGCTTACTGGTCGGCGCGGAGCCCGGCGTTACCCTCTGGACAATGCTCGGCGCCATCTTTATCGCGAACGGTCTCCCCGAAGCCGCGGCGGCGGGAATACTGACAACGATCGTCGTCGCCTCATGGCTCGGGTTCAGCTCGGGAAAGAACAAATCAAAACTGACCTCCGGAAAATGATGCTGCGCAAAAAAGACTTTATGCCCCTGATACGCACCGCGCTTGCAGAGGATCTCGGCGCAAACGGCGACATTACCAGCAGGGCAATCTTCACGAAAAAACAGCAGGCGGTTTTCACCCTGCTCGCAAAAGATGACGGCATCCTCTGCGGTCTTGCCCCGTTCACTGCCGTTTTTAAAACCCTCAGCCGATCGATCAAGGTTGATGCTTACTTCAGCGACGGCGCCCTCCTTAAAAAAGGCGATATAGCCGCACGGGTGAGCGGAAGCCTCACCGGCATCCTCACGGGAGAACGGACCGCGCTGAACCTGATTTCCCACCTCTCGGGGGTAGCTACGAAAACCGCGGAATTCGTCCGCGTCAGCAGAGGAAAGCCCGTCATTCTCGACACGCGGAAAACCATCCCCGGCATGCGCTTTCTGCAAAAATATGCGGTCGCGACCGGCGGAGGCCAAAATCACCGCATGGGTCTCTTCGACATGATTCTGATCAAGGACAATCATGTGGATGCCGCGGGAGGCATAACGGCAGCAGTGAATGCAGCGCGTCGAATCTGGGGAAAACGCTTCAAGATTGAGGTAGAAACCCGCAGCCTTGACGAGGTACGCGAAGCCCTGACGGCCGGTGTGGACCGCATCATGCTCGACAATATGGACAATGCAACCATGAAGCAAGCCTCGGCCCTTGTCGCCGGAAAAGCCGAGACCGAAGCATCCGGCAACATGACGATCGAGCGGCTTGCGACCCTCGCCGATACCGGGGTCGACTTCGTTTCTTTAGGTGAACTGACACATACGGTCAAAATATTCGATTTTTCTTTGAAGCGGGAATCCTGATGACAGACTCAATCCAGTCTTTAAAAAATGAATTCGGCTCGCGCCTTCTCATTACGGCGCACCATTACCAGCGCAGCGAGATCGTTGCCCTTGCGGATATAATCGGAGACTCCTATAAAATGGCCGTTGAGGCCGGAAGATCAAGGGCCGAATACATAGTGGTATGCGGGGTCCGCTTTATGGCGGAAAGCGCCGCCATCCTCGCAAAGGAAAAGCAGAAAATCCTTCTTCCGGACATCAGCGCTGGATGCCCGATGGCAGACATGATAGACCTCGACACAGCCGAGGAAATATTGAAAACCGTGCGAGATTTGACGGGAAAGCCCGTGGTACCCGTTACCTACATGAATTCCTGGGCTGACCTGAAAGCGCTGACCGGCGAGGAAGGGGGCAGCATCTGCACTTCCGGCAACGCCAGAAAAATAATCGCGCACTACCTCGCCGAAGGCAAACCCGTTCTGTTCATGCCCGATTTTAATCTCGGAATGAACACGGCGAACGAACTCGGACTGAAGGGCGACGAAATCCGGACTATCAGAAAAAACGGGACGCTTACGGATAAGGGTAATCCGACGGAAGCCAAAATATTTCTCTTCGACGGATACTGCAGGGTACACAAGGTCTTTACCCCGGCAGACATCGCGGCCGCCCGGGAGGCCATTCCCGGAGTCAGGGTACTCGTGCACCCTGAATGCACACCCGAAACAGTCTCCCTCGCGGATGCCGCCGGATCGACGGAAGCAATGTTCCGCGAGATCAGGGACGCGCCCGACGGAGCCATTTTCGCGATCGGCACCGAAGCCCGGTTCATCGACCGTATGATCGACAAATATCCGACTAAAAAAATCACCCATCTGCGCATGTCCTTCTGCCAGAACATGAACCGCATCGATCTCAACAATCTGCTTACCACGCTCAAGGCGATCAAGCGCCACGAACAGAGCGGCGAGAAACTGGAGTACATCACCGTTTCCCCCGAAGAGCGCCTCTACGCAGCATCTGCCCTGAATGCTATGGTCCGGATCACCGAGGCGCCATAAAAATGCGAAAAAAATACAACGTCATTATAGTCGGTACCGGTATTGCAGGACTCACTGCAGCCATTCACTGCCGGGAGGCCGGGATGGACGTGCTGGTCACCACCAAGGAAGACCGGATCGAGGAAACCAATACCAATTACGCCCAGGGCGGCATTATCGCCTGGAAAAAAGACATCGATCCGAAACTTCTCGAGAAAGATATCCTCGAGGCAGGCTGTCAGTTCGGCAACCGCGAGGCGGCATCTTTTTTTTCCCGGGAAGCACCGCCTCTGGTTTTCGATTTTCTCATCAATAAAACCGGCGCGGCCTTCAGCACAAACGCTGACGGGCAATATGACTATACAGAAGAGGCCGCCCATAGCGAACGTCGGATACTTCATTTCGAGGATCATACAGGGGACACGATCCAGAATGCGCTGACCGCCTATGCCCTGAAAATCGGGATAGAGATACGGACAGGGAACACCGCGGTGGATCTTGTCACAAACAATCATCACTCGCTCGATCCCCAGGAACTGTACCTCCCGAGGGAAGTGCTCGGGCTCTATGTCCTCGAAAATAAAACGGGCGAGGTGCACACACTTCTCGCCGACGCGGTGGTGCTTGCAACTGGAGGTCTCGGCAATATTTACCAGTTCACCACAAATCCCCCATCGGCGACGGGCGACGGTATTTCCATGGCGGTGAGGGCGGGAGCGGACGTGATCAATTCCGAATTCGTGCAATTTCATCCAACCGCTCTTTTCCACAAGGATATCAAGCGCTTTCTTATATCCGAGTCGCTGAGGGGAGAGGGAGCCAAGCTGGTGGACAAAAGCGGGAACACCTTCATGCGCAAGTACTCGGCACAGGAAGAACTTGCGCCCCGCGATGTGGTAACCCGGGCAATATATGAAGAAATGGCCTTTCAGGGCAGCGACTACATGCTGCTGGATTTGGCAGGACACTACAAGGGACACAAGCCCATCAAGGAACGATTTTCGTGCATCTACGAAAAGTGTCTTTCCGGCGGCATCGACATAACCAAAGACCCGATACCCATAGTCCCTGCAGCGCATTATTTCTGCGGAGGCATCAAGGTAGACCTCGCGGGTCAAACATCCCTCCGGAGGCTTTATGCCGTCGGAGAGGTGTCCTGCACCGGTCTTCACGGGGCGAACCGCCTGGCGTCAACCTCGCTTCTTGAGGGCCTGCTGTGGGGAAGGGAAGCTGCCCGGCATACCGCTGCGGAAAGTCCCGTCGCCCAGTCAAGATTCAACTCCATTCCCGACTGGAAGGTACCGGCACAAGCCGAGCGTTTCGAGTCGTCACTGATCTACCAGGACTGGAACATGATCAAGATGACAATGTGGAACCATGCGGGCATAATCCGCACCCGAAAGGGTCTCGAACGCGCAAACGCGGACCTGAATTACCATGCGCACCGCATTACCCGCTTTTATCGGGAAGCCGTTCTTGACAAGGATATCATCGAGCTCCGGAACGGGGTTGTCACCGCCCAGCTGGTAGTCGCGTCCGCCATTCACAATGAAAACTCGATCGGCTGCCACTACCGCAAAAATTGATTTTCAGATGACGAGCATATCCTTCAGCGAGGTAATATAAAGATCCGCTCCGGGCAGATCGTCCGGAGAGCCGACGCCGACCGCGTACATTCCGCCGTTTTTGGCCGCCTGAATGCCCGCGAATGAATCCTCGAACACCATGCATTCATCTGGTCTGAGGGAAAGCGCTTGTGCCCCTTTCAGGAATACCTCGGGATCAGGCTTCGCGTTCTCGACGCAGGTGCCGTCGATGATCGCGTCGAAGAGATGCTCGACATTGAGCTTCCGCAAGATCATGCGCGCGTTTTTGCTCGCAGAGCCGAGTGCGATCGCGGTTTTCCTTTCCCTCAAAAAGAGAAGGTAATCTTTCGCGCCGGGCAGGAATGCCCTTTCGTCAAGCAGGTTCAAATACTCGACATACCAGGTGTTTTTCATCGTCGCCATTTCTTCTTTCTGGTTCCCGCTGAATGACAGCTCTCCCTTCGACCGGCTGCCCACTTCCAGCAAAATCTCGAGGGAGCGCTTTCGGCTCACCCCTTTCAGGGCCTCGTTGTCCTTTTCGGTAAAGGCAAAGCCCAGGCTTTCCGCAAGCCGCTTCCATGCCATAAAATGATATTTAGCGGTATCGACTATAACTCCGTCCAGATCGAACAGTGCTCCCTTTATTTTCTGCATACGGTGGACCCCTCTTTAGTCACGGTTATTTCATATTTAATTTTTCTGACCGTTACAGGAAAGACAACCTTTGACCAGGCTGCCGGCAGACGCGGCTTGATGGTAATCTCGCCGTCAGAGACCGCAAAACCGCAAAAGCCCAGAATAGAGGCCATCCACGCGCCGCCGTTCGCCGCCGGATGCGTGCCGCCTATGTAGATAAGACCGGCAAACTGCTTCGAGTCCCCGGTAATGTCGATCTCCGCGGTTTTTGTGAAAAACGGATAAGCCCATTCGCTGTTGCCCGTTTCGCATGAAAGCAGGGAATATACGCAGGGGCTCAGGCTCGAGCCGTGCTCTGTCCTCTTTTCGTAATACTCAAGATTCGCTTTTTTCGTTTCCAGGGAATATTCGGCGCCGAATAATGTCAGCATCAGAATCACGTCTGCCTGCTTGATGATCCGGGTATTGGAGGCAACTCCATTCGCCCCCCCCCAGTATTCCTTCGGGTCGAGCAGGCGCGACTTGACCTCGGCGAGGGAACAGTCCTCAAGCCGGTAATAACCGTCAAACTGCTCAATGACCGAGTCCGGCCCGGGCGCGGGTATATATAGCCCTTCTGCCATATCAGCGAGATGCCCGAGGTCAGGAGCGAAAGCCGTTTTTTCGAGAAGGGCATCGAGATAAACCGGATTGTTTTTTTCAAGAAGGAGAAGATATTTTTGCGCGGTAACAAGGGCATGCCTGACCATGCGGCTGGTAAACGCGTTGTTGTTGACGCGCTCATGGTATTCGTCCGGGCCCGTCACATCGAGAATTTCGTAACGGGCGCGGTCGGGGGAAAAATACGCATACGAGATAAAAAAGCGCGCGCACTCCAGAATCATCTCCATCGCGCCTTCTTCCAGAATCGTCTCGTCTCCGGTAACGTCTATATATTCCCGCACCGCATACACGACATCGGCGCTGATATGAACCTGCTTGTCCCGAAAATACGTACGCATGGGCCGGCCGGTAAACACGTCCACTACATTAAAATGCGAGC
>JAYVSC010000021.1:0-7293 GCA_043775705.1 Spirochaetales bacterium
CTCGGGGAAATCCTGGTACAGAAGGGTTCGGTCGGACGGGATGACCTGAACGAAGCGCTCAAAATCCAAAAGGCGCAAGGGCCTTCCCCCGAAGCGGAAGCCAGCAAGGAAGTGGTACGCAAGGAAATACGGGTCGACACCGCGAAGCTCGACAAGCTCTTCGAGCTCGTCGGCGAGCTGATCACGGCCGAGTCCATGGTCATCAACAACGCCGACCTTACCGGGCTGAAGCTCGACAGCTTCACCAAAAGCTTCGCGAGTTTGAATAAGATCAGCCGAGAAATCCAGGAAACGACCATGCAGATCCGCATGATTCCCCTCGACGGGCTCTTCCAGAAAATGACCCGCCTAGTGCGCGACCTGTCGCGCAAATTTGACCGCCCGGTCAACTTTGTCGTTTCGGGACAGGACACCGAGATGGACAAGAACGTCATCGAACAGATCTCCGACCCGCTCGTGCATATTCTGCGAAATTCGCTTGACCACGGAATCGAATCGAGGGAAATCCGCAAGGCGAACAAAAAAAGCGAGACAGGTACGGTAATGTTAAGCGCGCGCTACGAGGGTTCGGAAATATGGATCAGCATCAAGGATGACGGAGCGGGACTGAACCGCACCAAGATACTCGCCAAGGCCGTAAAGAACGGCATATTGAAAACCGACCCCGCCCTCATCTCGGACAAGGAAGCCTATGCCTATATCTTCGAGCCCGGCTTTTCCACCGCCGAGGTGGTGTCCGAAGTCTCGGGCCGCGGCGTGGGCCTCGACGTGGTAAAAAAGAACCTCGAGAAAATTCGGGGCAAAGTCGAAATCCTGACCGAACCGGGAAAGGGCACCGAGTTTATCCTGACCATCCCGCTTACCATGGCCATCATCGACGGCATCACCGTACGCGCGGGAAAGAACCGCTATTCGATTCCGCTTAACGACATCTTCGAATTCTTCAAGGTTGAAAGCGCGCAGCTTACCCGCACCGAGAAGAACGAGGAGACCGTCAATATCCGCTCAAACTTCCTCCCCCTCATCAAGCTGGGCGAGGTTTTCAATATTCCGGGGGCCGTAGCGGATCCCTGCGAGGGAATCATCATCGTGGTGCAGAACAACGGCAGAAAAGCCTGCATCCTCATAGACGAGGTAATCGGAAACCAGCAGATAGTCGTCAAGTCATTGTCGGAGTATCTGGGAAAAGTCGAGGGACTTTCGGGATGCAGTATTCTCGGTGACGGCGGCGTCAGTTTTATTATTGATACCGGTAAATTATTATCAATGCGCCTTGAGTAACCAGTTTGAGTTACTTCATATTTCAGGAGGATTAAAGTGAAAATTCTAGCCAAACTTCTAACGGGTTTCATCGCCGTGGCGGTTCTTTGCGGCATCGTAGGTGTAGTGGGCATCATCCAGATAGGAACTCTGGACAAGAGCCTCACACAGATTGCAGATGAGTCCATCCCGAGCATCTCTGCCTTGAATGATGTGTATATTGAAATGACAAATCTCAAGGTCGCGATACGGACGATCTCGAATCCTGCCATTCTGGACGACGAGGTAGCCTACCAGCGCCAGCTCACCAATATAGAAAAATCCAGGGCCGCATATAAAGAGGCTCTTGCGGTGTTCGACAAGATCCCGAATATTCCCGAAGAAGATAGAATTTACAAGGAATTTACAGCCCTGCTCGATCCGGCCGCCGCCTACAATAACCAGATTCTCGCCCTGGTAGCCAAGGCTAAGACTTCGAGCATCGAGGAACGTACCAGCATCGAAGCGCAGGTATATGACCTTATTGCGGGCGACAAACGCCTTGCCTTCGACAACATGCAGGCAGCTCTAAACAAGCTCATCAACTTCGACCAGCAGTATTACGGCGTGGACTTGCCGAAACTGGCAATCGCGGGCGCGGCTACCGGACGGACGCTTCTTGTCATTGTCACGATCCTTGCCTTCATAGTCGCCATTATTCTGGGTTTCTTCCTCGGAACCTCGATTTCCAAAGCCCTCAAGCAGTCGGTCGGTATTCTTGACAAGCTCGCCGCGGGCGATATTTCGGAAACGATGGTCGCCAAATCGAACGACGAGTTCAAGCAGGTTGCCACTTCCCTCAACGCGGTCATCGCAACCATCGGCGCACTGGTATCCGAGGCGGGGATGCTGACCAAGGCCGCTATCGAAGGCCGGCTCTCAACCCGCGGGGACACCTCCAAATTCAAGGGCGGATACCATACCATCGTCGAAGGCGTCAACAAGACCCTCGACGCGGTCATCGGGCCTCTCAACGTCGCCGCGAACTACGTCGACCGTATCTCCAAGGGCGACCTTCCCCCGAAGATTACCGATTCCTACAACGGCGACTTCAACGAGATCAAGAACAACCTCAACCTCGCCATCGACAATATCAACGCACTCGTCACCGACGCGGTGCTCCTTGCCCAGGCCGCGGTTGACGGAAAGCTCGCGACAAGAGCCGACGCCTCCAAGCATCAGGGCGACTACAAGAAGATCGTCGAAGGCGTCAACAAGACCCTCGACGCGGTCATCGGGCCTCTCAACGTCGCCGCGAACTACGTCGACCGCATCTCCAAGGGCGACCTTCCCCCGAAGATTACCGATTCCTACAACGGCGACTTCAACGAGATCAAGAACAACCTCAACCTCGCAATCGACAATATCAACGCCCTCGTAGCTGATGCCGTACTCCTTGCGCAGGCCGCGGTGGACGGAAAGCTCGCGACAAGAGCCGACGCCTCCAAGCATCAGGGCGACTACAAGAAAATCGTCGACGGCGTCAACAAGACGCTCGACTCGGTCATCGGGCCGCTCAATGTCGCGGCGAATTATGTCGACCGCATCTCGAAGGGTGACCTTCCCCCGAAGATCACCGATGCGTACAATGGCGACTTCAACGAGATCAAGGGCAACCTCAATGTCGCCATCGACAGCATCAACGCGCTAGTCACGGACGCCGGCATCCTCGTTCAGGCAGCCGTCGACGGAAAGCTCGCTACCCGCGCAGACGCCTCCAAGCATCAGGGCGACTATAAAAAGATCGTCGAAGGCGTCAACAGAACCCTCGACGCGGTCATCAAGCCGCTCAACGTCGCCGCCAATTACGTCGACCGCATTTCCAAGGGCGACCTGCCCCCGAAAATCACCGACAGCTACAATGGCGACTTCAACGAGATCAAGAACAACCTCAATCTCGCAATCGACAACATCAACGCCCTCGTTGTGGACGCGGGCGTGCTCGTTCAGGCTGCGGTGGATGGAAGGCTCGCAACCCGGGCCGACGCATCCAAGCACCAGGGCGACTACAGGAAAATCGTCGAAGGCGTCAACAAGACGCTCGACGCGGTTATCGGACCGCTCAACGTCGCCGCGAATTACGTCGACCGCATTTCCAAGGGAGACCTCCCGTCGAAGATCACCGACGTCTACAACGGCGACTTCAACGAGATCAAGAACAACCTCAACGTCGCCATCGACAGCATCAACGCCCTCGTCACGGACGCGGGAGTTCTCGTCCAAGCCGCGGTCGACGGGAAGCTCGCGACGCGAGCCGACGCCTCCAAGCACCAGGGCGACTACAGGAAAATCGTCGACGGCGTCAACAAGACGCTTGACCTCGTGGTTACCCCGATCAACGAGACAATCGCCATTCTTACCCGCCTCGCGGAGGGCGACATGACGATGCGGATGACGGGCAGCTATAAAGGAGACTTCGATATCCTGAAGGCCTCGATGAACAGCTCTCTCGACTCTATCAACAATACCCTCGGCGAGATCACCACCGCGGTTGAGCAAGTAGCCGAAGGATCGCTCCAGGTATCCCAGGCCAGCCAGGCCCTCTCCCAGGGAGCGACCGAACAGGCTTCCTCCCTCGAAGAAATCACTTCGTCGACCACCGAGATCTCGAGCCAGACCAGGACGAATACCGACAACGCCATGAAGGTAAACAGCCTTGCCAAGGGCGCGCAGGACAACGCCGAGAAGGGTAATGTCCAGATGAACGACCTTGTGTCGGCGATGAAGGACATCAACACGAGCGCCGAGGAAATCAAGAAAGTCGTGAAGGCAATCGACGATATCGCCTTCCAGATCAACCTCCTCGCCCTCAACGCGAACGTCGAGGCGGCCCGCGCGGGCAAGTACGGAAAGGGATTCGCGGTCGTCGCCGAGGAAGTGCGAAACCTCGCGGTGCGCAGCGCGAACTCGGTCAAGGACACGACGCGCATGGTCGACGAGGCAATCAGCAACATCCAGCGCGGCAACGTGCTGGTCGACGGAACGGCAAAGCAGCTTAACGAAATAGTCGGAGGCGCCTCGCAGGTCGTAGTGCTCGCCGAGGAAGTCGCGACCGCCGGCCGCGAGCAGACCCAAGGATTGGATCAGATATCCCTCGGTCTCAACCAGATAGACCAGGTGACGCAGAGCAACACCGCAAGCGCGGAAGAAAGCGCCTCGGCTTCCGAGGAACTCTCGTCCCAGGCGCAGCAGGTCAAGTCGATGCTGTCCCGCTTCAAGCTGAAGGCGGCCGAAGGCAAGATAAACAACGCGGAAGTGATGGCAATGCTCCGGAACGAACTCGCGTCCCGGGACAATTCGCACCGGACGGGACACGCGCCCGCCGCCGCGGCACACGCGCCCATACCGTCAGGATCTTCCGCCGCCCGCCCAAAACCGGCCAAGGTCAACCCTGCGGACATCATTTCGCTCGATGACAATAATTTCGGGAAGTTTTAGATAAAGAGGAGGATGTATGTCCGAAAACAGAAGAGCAGAAGCGCAGGACGAACTCCTGACCGACGATGACGACAACGAGGATACCCAGGCGAATAAATATCTCTTTTTCCGCATCGGGAAGGAATCCTACGGCATAGGAATAAGGCACGTCATCGAGATCATCGAGCTGCAGACTATCTCCCTCGTTCCCGATATGCCCCCCTACGTCAAGGGCGTCATCAACCTACGGGGGAAGGTAATCCCGATCGTTGATTTACGCCTGAGATTCGACATGGAAGAGCGGGCGTATGACAACCGCACCTGCATCATCATCACGGAAGTCGACCGCATTCTGGTCGGCTGCCTGGTCGATACCGTCGAGGAAGTAATGGAAATATTCGAGAAAAATATTGAACCGCCGCCCAAGTTTAAAACCATCTCGGGGAGGGATCAATATATCTCCGGCATGGGCAAGGTCGGTGAGGCGATCAAGATCCTCATCGACGCGGAAAAAATCGTCAGGGACGAAAATCTCGCGGGCGTAGCGGCAGCGGTCTAGGCAATGGCCTTCAATACGGATCTTGTTCCCTTAAGCAATGCCGAGTTTAAATATATCGCGGGAATGCTGTATGAGCGTTTCGGCATTTACTTGAGCGAACAAAAACGTATCCTTGTCGAGGGGCGCCTTTCAAAGCGTCTCAGGCAACTGGGCTTATTTTCGTTTACCCTGTATTTTGAATACCTGCTCGCCGACAAGACGGGTACTGAACTGAGCGAGCTGATCAACAGGATTACGACCAATCACTCCTTCTTTTTCCGGGAACGGGAACACTTTGACTTTCTGGTAAAGACGTTGCTTCCCGGCCTCGAGGAAAAGATGAGGGCAAACTCCCGCTACCCCGTGCGCATATGGAGCGCGGGCTGCGCGACGGGCGAAGAAGTTTATTCGATCAGCATGCTCCTCAGGGAGTATTACGGAAAGCGTCTCGATTCCATCGATTTGGGCCTCCTTGCCTCGGACATATCCCTTGCGGCCCTCCAGGAAGCCGGAGTCGGGGACTATGCGGATGCGAAGCTCCGTGAATTACCCCCCTCCTACAAAAAAGCCTATTTTGTCCAAAAATCCGAGGACGTTTTTTCAATCTCGCTGGAGATCAAAAAAATGGTCCTTTTCAAGCGGCTGAACCTCATGGCGGAGTCATTCCCCATGAAAGGCCAATTTGACGCTGTTTTTTGCCGAAATGTTATGATATACTTTGACCAGGAGTCCCGTAGAAAAGTCGTGCAGACGCTGTTTAACTACATAAAACCGGGCGGGTATTTTTTTATCGGCCATTCGGAATCCCTTCGGAGAGAGGATTGCCCCTTCGAGTACATCAAACCGGCCGTATACAGAAAAGGAGAATAGAAAAAAAATGCCGATCAGTCTCCGTCAAAATGCCTTAAACGTCGTCACAATCGCGAACCAGAAAGGCGGCGTAGGAAAAACATCCTCGGTCATTCAAATTGCCTCCGGCCTTGCCAAGCGCGGAGAAAAGGTGCTGATGATCGACGGCGACCCGCAGGGGAACCTCACTCTGTTCTTCGGCGCCAAGGACAAACAGAATTTCGGGGACCTCCTTCAGTCCCTCATAGAAAATAAACCGGTAAAAGAAAAAGAATTCATTCACAGGAACGTAAGACGGAACCTTGATATAATCCCCGCGAAAAATAAAAAACTCAAACTCGAAATTCACGACGCTTCCGTCGTCGGCGCCTACAAGGCCTTTGCGGACTTTATCTCGTCGATAAAAACCCAGTATGACTGGATACTGATCGATTCCTCTCCCTCGAACAGCCCGCTCGAACGGCTCCTGATACGCGCGAGCGACGCGGTCATCATTCCGCTCGAGTTTCAGCTTTTCTCGGTATCGGGACTTGAATCGATCCTGGACGAAGTCCGCATCTGTTCCGAAGAATCAGGCAGAAACATACTGGTCCATTCCCTGCTGTTTACCAAGGCCGAGAACAAGCTGAACCGGGTTAATACCTACCGCGAAGTCTTCTCGTCCTTCAAGATACCCATTTTCGAAATATGCAAATCGGAATACATGCCCCGCTCCCTCGAAAAGTCGAGAACGATCTGGGAATGCGGCCCCTCGAGCTACGCGGCACGCGATTATACGCGCGTCATAGAAAAAGGCTTTTTGGAAACGGTATGAGCGCAAAAAATCTCAATAATAAAAACAAACTGACAGAGATGACCGAGCAGATGGCGGGGGCTCTGGATTTTTCGCACGCGAAGATGTCCGGTTCTTCCGGCAGCTATGAGTATTCGACCGCCTTCCTTGCCCCGAAAGCGAAGCAGATTATCGGAGTCTGGAAGGTTGTCGAACATACGGTAGACGGCCTTCCCTACGCAGAGGGTTACTGCAGGGCAGCCCTCAAGGACCTTCCCTACGATAACGCGCAATACGATGCGGTCTATGAATTCAACCACGCCAGTTCAAGTCTGAAGTGCGAATAACAGAGCAATAAGAAACGACATCGCGTTTTTCGGTATAATGAAGTTACTACACAATCATTAACTGAAGGAAT
>JAYVSC010000022.1:0-13610 GCA_043775705.1 Spirochaetales bacterium
GAAGACTGGAACACCGCGAACGGCATCACCCCGACGACGATCATCAAGGCCATCAACGACATCCTCGTCCGCCAGAACGAGATCAAGAAGGAAGCCGCCGACACCGAGTCGGGCGTGCTCATAAACAGCTTCAATCTCCTCATCCCCACCGAGCGAAAGAAGCTGATCAAGGCCCTCGAGCGCCAGATGGTCGAGTTTGCGGAACTCCTGCAGTACGAGGAAGCCGCGACGATACGGGACAAGATAAACGATATAAAAAAGATGGGAGAATAAGCGTGAGAAAAGGCATAGCACTGATTTTTCTCTCCGCGTTTTTTATGGCTGAAATGAGCGCACAGGTTTGTACAGGACTTGACGGCGGGTTCAACCGTACCATGGACTCCCTGACAAACCTGAAGGACAAGGACTACTCGATAGAGCAGACGGGAAACCTTTTTATGGCGGAAGCCGGTTATGGGTTTAACCTGCACACCGGCCTGGCAGGATTCAGGAACATAGAGCTTGTCGCGGGAATCAAGGCAGGAGCGCTGCACCTCCTGACCACAAAATCGAAGGACGGGGCAACGACCTTCACGCTCCAAACCTTTCCTCTCATCGCCTTCGTTCGCGCCGAGACGAAGTATGCGTATCTGGACGCGGGAATCGGCATGCACTTCTGGGACTTGAAATATACCGCCGACAGCACAAATCTGGACAATGGGGGAGCAGGCTTTACCCTTTACCTTTCTTCCGGCCCATGCATCACAGTATTCGATACATGGACTATCCGCGCGGGCCCTTCCCTCTCGTATTTCTCGATACCCGACATCGGCACCGGCGCTTCGGGAAACAGCCTTTCCCTCGGCGCTCTGGCCGGAATCAGCTATTCATTCCGGTGAATCACTCATCCCCCAGCAGGATGTCTATCTCCTGCGCAGAGACGGGAAGGCCCATCATTTTCTGCACCGTGCCCTGATGTTTTTTTGACCCATAGAGGATTGCTCCTGCGAGTATGGCTCCCTTGCCGCCGGGAGCGGGAGAGAAAACGAATTTTTCGTAGCGGGAAAAGTCATCCCATACACGGCTTTTTATTCCATATGCCCCTGAAGAAGACTCTTCGGAGGTGAGCACTGCCTTGCCGAGGCTCATCATCTCTATTTCGCCGACTTTCAGCGCGGTCTTGGGAACGGTCTGGACATACAGGGGCGCCTGGTCCCCCGCGATCGCCTTGCAGGAAGCAAGAATCGCCTTGGCAGCCACTGGCGCCTGCTCAAGGGCTGCGGGAATTATGCCCCACACGATACCCTCAAATTCCGCGCAGTCGCCGACCGCGTAAATGGAGGGATCGCTCGTTCTCATGCGGTTGTCTACGACAATACCCCGATTGACCGCAAGGCCCGCATCCTTGGCAAGCTCCGTATTCGAATGAACGCCCATCGATAAAATCGTCACGTCGCTTTGAAATTTTCTCCCGTCCTTCAGAACGATGCCGGCGGCGCGTCTAGCATCGTCAGCGAAAAAGCCTTCCGTCTCGACGCCGCAGAGAACTTCGATGCCCATCGCCTCAAAGCGTTTCTGTAAAAGGGCTGCGCCTGTCTCGTCGAGCTGGCGGGGAAGCAGGCGCGGGGCTATCTCGAACACGCGGACTTTTTTCGCGCCCGCGTCCTTAAGGGCACGGGCGGCTTCAAGGCCGAGAAGGCCGCCCCCGATTACCGAGGCGGTATCGCCGTATTGGGCAAGATGAGAACGGATGGAAGCGACGTCATCCATGGTGCGCAGCGTGAACACGCCCGGAAGATTTGCGCCGGGAAGTCCGGGACGGTTGGCGGAAGCGCCGGTGGCCAGTATGAGGCAGTCATAGGAAACGCGCGTACCGTCGGCAAGCGTGATTTCTTTTCCGGTCGGGGAAACCGAGGCTACCGTCTTTCCCGTATGCACTGTTATCTTCTTTTGTTCATACCACTCGCTTTTATAGAACGCGATCGCGTCGCTAGTGCTTGCGCCTGAAAGCACTTCGGGCAAACGCACCCTTGAATACAGGGGATGGTTTTCCGCGGCGAAAATTTCGACCGTAAGGGCATCATGTGCGCTCAAGGCAGAAGCGGCATTGACGCCCGCAATTCCGTTGCCGATTATTATTACATGCATGATTTTCTCCTATTGAAGCAGAATTGAAAGCTGGTTATCGAAATCGGCACCCGTGAGGGAACCGGATAAAAACAGTTTGACGAGTTCCTGAATTTCGCGGGGGAATTTTTTCCAAAACAGATTGGTCCAGTCGCCTACTTCAGAGCGAAGTGCGGCCTCGTCGCTTAAGGACATGGACCCGCCGCTGTAGGAGACAAACTGGCAGATCATCTCGTACATCGCGTCGGGCGGCACGCCGTTGATGAGCCCTTTTTTCGCGAGACCCGAATACTGCGAGGGCATTTCGGGCGCCGAACCGTCGGAGGATGCGGAAACCTTACCCCTGGAATCCATGGCCATAAACTGGGGAATCCATGCGTTGATCAATTCCTCCATTTGCGCCTCAGACAGCTCGGGCGCCTCTTTCCGTATCATGTTTGAGGCGAAGTCCCGGAAGGTATTCCGGATGCCGTCCATGCTTGAATTGATGGACTGCTGCACGGAAGCGCTCATATGCTTCGCGGAACGTGATGGATCGAGAGAAATGATCCCGGTGCTCGCAGTAAGATCCTTGCGCCTCCGCTCGACCGCAGCCTCGAGGGCATCGATTTCGCGGATGGTGCAGCGGTTGAGAATATAATCGAGAACTCCCATCAATTCAGACGGTTTCGCATCCTGTTTCATATACTCAAAAATAACCCTTTCGGGGATTTTACGCAAGTTGCTCAGGCCGGTGCAGACGCTTGACCTGCACTCGATCCCCCTTTATGCTTGAAACGATGGAACTAGAAATTCTCGGCTCCGGTACCAGCCACGGCATACCGGTAATCGGCTGCACCTGCGCAGTATGTACTTCAAAAGATCCCCGGGATAACCGGATGCGGTCAAGCGCCGTTATTCGCGACGATGACGGCACTGTCATTCTCATCGACGCCGGCCCGGAATTCCGTCTGCAGGCACTGAGGGCCCACATTACGCACCTCGATGCCCTCCTGATAACCCATGCCCACGCGGACCACATCCACGGACTTGACGACATCCGCATATTCACGACCCATGCCGATATGCCCCTTTACGCGGGCACCTCTTTTATCGAGGAAATCAGGGAACGCTTTTCATATATTTTCAGGGAAACGCAAATAGGGGGCGGAAAACCGCATCTCGCCCTTATTCCGGTAAACGGAGACGAAGAACTCATCGTTGCCGGCAAGAAGATTATCCCCATCCCCCTGCTTCACGGCAAGCTGAATATATTGGGCTGGAGAATCGGCGACACGGCCTATCTTACCGACTGCAACGCCGTTCCGGAAAACTCCATAAAGCTGCTTGCCGGAGTCAGAAACCTGGTCATTGACGCGCTCAGGCTCAGGGCCCACTCAACTCACTTTTCCTTTACCGATGTGCTTCCTCTCATTGACCGCATCAAGCCGGAAAACACCTGGTTTACCCATCTCTGCCACGATTTTGCCCACACAGAAATCAAGAAATGGATTGCGGAAAACGCTCCGGGCAAAAAAATAGAGCCCGCGTTTGACGGGCTCCGTATCAGCATCAAGTATTGAAGCAGCAGCGAAAAAAGGTTTTTATACCTTCTTGGTTACAAACCCGCTCCTGAGACAGCGAGTGCACATCTTGATGGTCAGTGTTGTTCCACCGATTTCTGTCTTGATATTAACAGTATTTGGCTTCCAAAGACGGCGGGAATGGTTTTTGGCCTTACTGACCTTATTTCCGTGTATAGTTCCCTTACCGCAAATTTCGCATCTCCGAGACATATTAAACCTACCTTTCAGAAAGGGTATTAGCCCTTGTAATTACAGTTGACGGAAGCTCATAATATCAGAATAAAAATCCCGTGTAAAGTAGCTGACCGTCAAATCGTTCCCTCATATACCACTTTTTCCTTGCTGTCCACGGTAATGGTAAAGCCGGGTTCGAGTATCTTCATCGCATTGCTTACCTGGGACACCCATACAAGGGTCGGATTGATCATCGAAAGGATTTCGTCGGTCAATTCGCTGGGATTCTCGATGACAACGCCGCTGACCACGCGCAGGAGGGGAACGAAGGACATATCAAGATTGCGGACCACGAGAATTTCACCGCCCTTTTTACGCAGGGCTACAAAAGCATCCTCAAGGGTTTCCGCACGCACGACGCGTCCCGTTACCCGGAAGCCTTCGCCGTCGGAGGGCGGACCCTCATCAGGCCCCTTTCTTCCTACCTGTTTTGTGCAGCCGCCGGAATACAGACCCCGTGCGAGGACGTTCCCCACGAAGAGCACCCGGATAGTGTTTACCATCATCGGGCTTACAATCGGCACACCGGCAACCATTACCACCTTGTCGGAGAGCTTCAGGGCATGGGTATCAAGGGCGACGCGGATTGAATTCTGCGTCATTTCCTCGGAATCTTCGGCTGTTTTGACCAAAAGGGGCACGACGCCCCAGTTCAGGAGGAGCTGGCGCTGGACGGTATCGCTCGGGGTGGCCGCGATAATCGGCTGTTCCGGACGGAAAGTGCTTAAAAGTCTTGCGGTATTTCCGCTCAAAGTAGGGGTTAAAAGGGCGGCAGCCTTGATCTCGGTGGCAGTCTGGTAAGCCGCGTGGGCCATAATCTCGGCAATTCCGTTGTGTTCCATCTCATACCGGTGAAAGAGGCGCATTTTCGTCTTGTAGTCATCCGAGTCCTCGACGGTTCGGGCGATTTTGACAAGCATTTTCACTGCCTCGACCGGATAAGCGCCGTTTGCGGTTTCTCCCGAGAGCATCACCGCGTCGGTACCGTCGAAAATGGCGTTCGCGACATCGGTAAGCTCGGCCCGTGTCGGCCGGGGATTGGTGATCATGGAATCAAGCATCTGTGTAGCGGTGATTACCGGCTTTCCGGCGCGATTGCACACCTGAATTATGCGTTTCTGCGCCAGAGGGATGCGCTCGGTCGCGAGCTGCACGCCGAGATCGCCTCGGGCGACCATAATACCGGCCGATACCTCGATAATCTCCTCGATATTGTCCAGGCCTTCCTCGTTTTCAATCTTGGATATGATACGAACCTTCGAGTGATAGGGCTCGATAAAGCGGAGTATCGAGATTACGTCCGCGGGTGAGCTGATAAAGCTCGCCGCGATATAGTCAATTCCCATACCGATGCCGAATTCGATATCTTTTTTGTCCTGTTCGCTCAATACGGGGATATCGGGGTGAACCCCGAGCACATTCACGTTCTTTTTGCTGCCTATCTTTCCGGAGTTCAGGGCGCGGCAGGTAATCGTCGATTTTCCGTCGGTTTCAAGAACAAGCAGCTCGATCAAGCCGTCAGCGATAAGGATACGGCAATCCGGTTTGATTTCTTCCGGAAGCTTTTTCCAGCTGAGAGAAATGTGTCCGGGTTTTCCCCTTTCCCCCGCCTTCACGGGCTCTCCTGCGGCAACGGTCTGGCAATCGTCATTGGTTACCAGAAATATTTCGCCCTCTTTGATCTCTATTTTCCCGTCGTTCGGTACGTTTCCAGTCCGGATTTCCGGACCTTTGGTATCAAGCAACAGGGCACAGGGAATCCCGGTGATCCGCGATGCTTCGCGGACTTTTTCCATATTTGCTTTATGGTAGGGATGATCGCTGTGCGAAAAATTGAAGCGCGCGACATTCATTCCCGAACGCAGCAGATCGCATATTACATTGATGTCTTCGGTGGTTGGTCCCATCGAGCATACAATCTTTGTTTTTCTTGAAAACATAATTACCTCTTGTTCTTAAAAAAAATCTATTCCGGCATCCGGAGAATCGTTTCAATCTTTGCAAGTTCTTCGGCGGACAGGGGTGTGCCGTCAAGCGCCAGAAGGTTTTCGTCCAGCTGAGCGACGGAACTCGCGCCTACGAGGACCGAAGTGGAACGGCTGTCCCGGAGGAGCCATTTGATGGCAATCCCGGCAAGGGTTTCGCCCCGTGCCAGGGCAATGCCGTTCAGCGCGTTCAGTTTAACCATCATGGCAGAAGTTAGCCGCTCCGGTTTGAGAAACGTACCCTTCGAGGCGCGCGAACCCTCAGGAACGGTGCCGTCAAGATAGCGGCCGGTTAAAAGGCCTTGAGCAAGGGGAGAAAACAGGATGGTACCGACGCCTTCCTTCCCGACCAGCTCCATAAGACCGTCCTCAACCCAGCGGTCAAGCATTGAATATCGGGCCTGATGGATCAGGCAGGGGGTTCCCAGTTCGCGCAGGATCTTGATTGCCCGCGCAGCCTCGGCCGGCCGATAGTTCGAAATACCCACATACAGCGCTTTTCCCGAGCGGACGAGATAATCCAGGGCTCCCATCGATTCTTCCAGCGGGGTGTCCGGATCGGGGCGATGATGATAGAAGATATCGAAATATTCAAGTTTGGTCCGCTTGAGGCTCTGTTCGCAGCTGGAAACGAGATATTTCCTGCTGCCGAAATCGCCGTAGGGTCCGTCCCACATGGTATAACCGGCCTTGCTCGAGATAATCAGTTCATCCCGGTAGGGCCTCAGGTGTTTTTCCATAACGGAGCCGAAAAATTCCTCGGCAGAACCGGGAGGGGGCCCGTAATTGTTCGCCAGATCAAAATGCGTAATGCCCCGGTCAAATGCGTGCAGGATAATTTTCTCTCCTGTTTCGCTCATATTGACGCCGCCGAAGTTATGCCACAGTCCCAATGATATTTCGGGGAGCTTTATACCGCTTTTTCCGCAGCGGCGGTAGGTCATGTTGGCGTAGCGAGATTCTGCAGCTGAATATACTGGCATTTAAAAAACTCCTTATAGTTGGTTGGACTTGTCAACCAATCGCAAATCAGGTATGATACTTAATTATATGAAAACACTGAATGCTCCCGGAGATTTAAACATATCGCGCGTACTCCGTTTAATCTGGCAAATGAAGGGCATCAGTCGTATAGAGATAGCACAACAATTAGGAATTGACAAGTCGACAGTTACCAAAATCGTGTCATCTCTGGAAGAAATAGGGATCATTCGGGCCTTTGCCCAAGGCAATGCAGGGCCGCAGGGCGGCAGAAAACCCATACACCTTGAAATTGCCCAAGAATTCGGCATTGTTCTCGGCATTGAAATCAACACAGACGGCTTTCTGGTAGTCCTGGTAAACCTGCACGGCGAGATTCTGGAATCCATTCACCATGAGTTGAGCATAACCTCGGTCTTCGACGCGTTTGATACCGCAATTGAAAAAATTACTCCCATCCTTGATTCCCTGAATACGCCCATTCTGGGTATCGGCGTCGGTGTGCCGGCAATCGTCAATACGGAAAAAGGAACGATAATCCAGTCCATCCCTCTAATTATAAATGAACCGGTTGAATTTTGCTCATGGGCGAAAAAGAAATACAATATTCCGGTATATATCGAAAATGATGCGCGCTGCGGCTGTCTCGGGGAGATTATTCTCAAACACGGAATAAATCTGGAAAATGCCCTCTTTCTGCTTGCCGAAATCCGGAAAATTACCGGAACCAATAAAAGCCCGAAAAACCTTTCGGTCGGCTGCGGGTTTATCATTAATGGACAAACCCATTACGGAAACAATTTTTCAGCAGGTGAGTTTCGAAGCATTATGTGGGAACGGGGAAATTCGGGACAATTTCAGTCCAACGATATTGTGCAGGATAAGATCGGCTCGGATATGTCGATTACCGGCTCCGTTTTTACGGAACTGGCCAGTCATGTCGCGCTTTTGACAAATCTTCTGAACCTGAATTATGTTTTTCTAGGCGGTCTTCCCGAAGATTTGACCGAAACGCTCGCCGAGCAGATCAAGGCGGAAATCAAGCTCAAATGGCCCTACACTCTGCCTCTGGACTGTTCCGTCATTCCGGCTTCTCTCGGAGAAAAAGCCGTTGCGTACGGCGCCGCAGGGCATTGTCTCCAGCGTTTTTTCTCTCTGCCGAATATTTCGCAGCCCTCGGGTAACGGCCCCTCAATCAAGGAAACCCTTTCAGCCATCAAGGACAACTAGCGCAGGTACATACCCCGGGCGACTTCAGTCCTTTCCGATCTTTTTGAGTGAACCGCGCATAACCAATTCAGTGTCCATGACCACGGAAGAAACAGATTGCTTGGCTATCATTTCAACCAGGGTTTGAGCGGCTTTTTCACCTTTCATGAATCCGGGCTGCCTGATCGTAGTCAGGGGCGGGCTCATGAATACCGAAAAAGGTATATCGTCGAAGCCGACGACCGAAATGCCGTCAGGGATGGGAATGCCTTCGAGACGACATTCTTCATACACACCTATTGCCTGAATATCGGCCAGGCAGATAATCACGGTCGGTTTTCTCTTTTCGGCAAACACTTCCCTGGCGGCAAGGCGGCCGCTCTCGATCGAAACCTCGGTCGAGTATACTCTGACACCCGTGTCGGGACCTATGGAGAGGCCATAACGGGCTAGCACGCGGGTAAAACCGTTCAGACGGACATCGTTTGTAAGGCTGAAATGGTCCCCGTTGTCCCAGAGCACTACATTTTTCAAAGTAAAAATCGCTATTTCCCGGTGACCGTGGGCAAGCACCGCTTCCATCAGGCTTTCCGCCGCCGCTTCATCATCAATACCGACATTGACAAGATCGTCCCCTTCAGCACCGTCTATGGTCACAAAGGGAAGCCCCCGCTGGTTGAACAATTCAAGCACGCTCATACCGGGACCAATCCCGAGGGTGATCACGCCGTCAACCGCCGCATTCCGCACCGTCTGGGCCAGCACTCCTTTCAGGGGGGACAAAACGCCGAGGGACAGGCCCTCGCGGTCGCATATAAATCCGATTCCCCGCATGATTTCAGATATGTAGGGATTTAAAAACACTTCTTGGATTGACTGGGGAAGCAGCAGGCCGATAGATTTGGTTTGTTTCATCGCGAGGGTACGCGCGACCGGATCGGGGACATAGCCGAGGTCCCGGGCGATATCCATGATGCGCATAAAAGTTTCTTTGGAAATTTTTGTCGGGTTGTTGAACGCGAAAGAAACGGTTGTTTTTGAAACCCCAGCCTTGCGGGCTATATCATTGATTGTCGTACGCATAAATTACCCTTTACTGCATCAAGCAGTACTATCCTTAGCTTCCATTTATAACATTTAAATTGATAGTACATAAACTAAAATGGATTTACTTAACTATATTCCCATTATTAAACCGGTTTAGTATTTTGTCAATAGATTTAATTACTATTACCGGTATTCAAGGAGTTTTCGCAAACAATACCTGTTTTGGATTGGGCAGCAAGCGGTCGGGATAGGCTCAGGGGAGGCAGAAACGGCAGCGCCAGCAGTTATTGACAAGCTCCAACCCATATTCGCTTTCCAGCAGTTTCGTCAATCCCGAATGAAGGACTTGCGAAATAGCGGCAATTTCGGAAGAAGGAGTTTTATCCGGCGGCATGCTGGTCAGTATCGTTTCCAAAAGAAGTTTGGATGCGATAAATCTGCGCGTTTTTTCTACCGCGAGAAAAAGAGGGTCGTTCAGCAGGCCGATTATCTCCCAGGTATTCTGCTCGATCTGGGCATAGCGGCCTGCAGCCTTGTCCTGGTCGGTAACCCGGTGAGGAAGCCGCTGAGGGATACCGGGAAGCATGGGAAGCAGTTTTTCAAGGTCGAACAGGCCGATTCCGCAGTTGAAGAGTACCGGCTTTCCCTGCCCTTCCAGTTCCGCGATATCCCGGGAACTCAGGACAGCACCGATCTCGGCGCAGGTAAAATGACCGGTTTCGTCCGTTACCAGAATACCGCCCTTGATATCCATGGAAGTCCGGAAAGACTCCTCAAAGGCTGCCTCTTTTCCCGAAAGGGCAAAAATCGCGAGAGAAACCGGATCTGCCGTATAGCCCATATTGTCTATATTACCAATCCAGGCATACCGGATCCCCATTTTATACATTTTGCGGTATATATGAGCCAGATTTTCGAAATTCTGACCATGCCCCCCGGGAAGGGGAATCCCGGTATTCATCCTGCCGCGAGCCCGGTCAAAAATACGGCGGGGAGAACCTTCCGAGGAATGAGTGATGGCCGCCATCAGGCTTTGCGTCTCGGTGTACATATCGATGGCGGGGCATCCCAGGGAATCGGACAAAGTCTTCAGCTCCGGATACATGATATATTTGCGGAAAGCGTTGTGGATTGCCTTTTCGGTGTGAAAACTCGTCAGCTGAAACGCGGGCAGTACGCCGCTTGCGTCTAACCCGGTGAGCGCCTGATATTGTTTCTTGTGCTGGAGCAGCATACGGAGCTTGAGCAGCAGAAAACTGAATCCGCTCGAGCCGTCCGGATTTATATAGGCAGCCGTCAATCCCTTGGGTTTTCCCCGGCACTTTCGGGCAAGTGTGGTAAAAAGAACGCGGTTTGCCTCCAGGGCGGCGGCATTCAGCGCTCTGTTGCTTTTCAGATCGGTATAGCTGGAGGCGCAGCCTCCGTTGAGCAGGCCGAAAGCTGTTTTGGGATAGAGGTAGATCCCGATTTTCCGTAATGACGGTTCATCAAAGGTTATAAAACCGGAAGACAGAATACCTGCACTTTCCGGCGAAAAGGGCAGTCCGAGATGCTCAAACCGGGATCGCGCGCTTTCTATATCCATTTTCCATGCGGCAGGTGCACGGCGGTCAATAATTGAAGGATGAGAGATATCCGGAATCGAGCCTTTCACCCCGGTTTTTTCGCTTTCAAAGCGTCCCGCATTCAAATCATTGAGCAATACAATCATGCGCTCTACATCAACGCCTTCAGTGACGAGCTGAGTTTCCAATTGCGGATCCATATCTGCTTTTATCACGTTTAGTAAACCTTCTCGTATATAGTAAAGTCTAGTACTTTCTGTTCGGAAGTCAATAAATTCAAGGGCAGTAACGGCTTTTCCCCCTATATATACTGCAGAGGCAAATAAACAGGGAGGTTTCCGAATGATAATTGTCAGTTTTGCCCAATTCGGGTATCGGGGAGAAATTGTCAAGGTCGAGGCAGATTTGCGCAGGGGAATCCCGGCTATCGATATCGTGGGGCTCCCCGACGGAGCGGTCCGGGAAGCGAGGGAGCGGATGCGTGCAGCCATACGCAACGCCGCGCTTGACTTCCCGCGGGAACGTATCCTGATCAACTTGAGCCCTGCCGATTTGAAAAAGGAAGGAAGCGCCTTCGATCTGCCCATTGCCCTTGCCGTATTGAATGCGGCGGACCCGCTCTCCGCAGTTTTTTCGGCCGAAAACGGGAAAAATCAGGAAGAATTGATGGTGCTCGGAGAACTGGAGCTGTCAGGTGCCGTGCGTCCCGTACGCGGCATTCTTTCTGCCGTATCGCGGGGCCTGCAGAGGGGTATCCGCTGGTATATGGTGCCGAAACAAAATGTCGAGGAAGCGCAAATCCGGAAGGAAGCCTGCGTGATCGGGGTGGAAAGCATTACCGAAGCCGCGGTGCAGATGAAAGCACTCCGGGACAGGTTGAGCGAACCGGAAAGGTCAGCGGAGAAACCCGGCAGGGAGGAACCGTTTGCGGCGCAGGAGAGAGAAAGCTATACCATCGTATTCAACCCCGGAAAAGGCTATGAAGACGTACGCGGACAAAATAGGCTGATCCGGGCACTGCAGATCGCCGCGGCCGGCGGACACAACCTGATTGCCTATGGTCCGCCCGGCTGCGGCAAAACCCTCGCCCTTCAGCGGTTTCCCGACCTTCTGCCGGAAATGGACGAGCAGACGGCGGTAACGGTTACCCGGATCCACAGCTTGGCGGGAATTCTGGATGCAGAGATGGAGCGAAGTGAACGATCTTCAGGATCGCTGCTGAGAAGGCCGCCGTTCCGGGAACCCCACCAGAACGCGAGCCTCGAGGGCATGATCGGCGGGGGAAAGCACTGCAGGCCCGGAGAAATCTCCCTTTCACACGGCGGGGTCCTTTTCCTCGATGAATGCACCCAATTCCGCTCCAGCGTGCTCCAGGCGCTCCGCGTGCCCCTTGAAACAGGGCAGGTGACCATCAGCCGGGCGGGTAAATCGGATACCTTCCCTTCCCGCTTCCAGCTGCTGCTTGCGGTCAATCCCTGCCCCTGCGGGAATTTCGGAACGGCCGGCAGGATATGCACCTGCACCCCTGACAGCATAGAAAAATACTGGAAAAAAATGACCGCACCCCTGCTGGACCGTATCGATCTGCGTATTTCCGTTCAGGTGCCGACGCCCGAAACGCTCGTCCGCTCTCCGGTCATTTCCACCGTGGAACTGAAGGAGGAAATCGCGCAGGCCCGGCGTATACAGTGGGAACGGAGAAAGTCAAACGGCGGACTGGAAGGAAAAACGGAAGAGTCGGGAAGTTGGCAGAATGCGCACATGGAAGGAAGAGACATACAAAACTTTTGCGTGCTGAAGGAAGATATGCAGGCGCTGTTTTCGCAGAGCATGAGAGCAGCCCGTCTTTCCGCGCGGGGCGGACACGGGGTCCTCAAGGTAGCCCGCACCATCGCGGATCTGGAAGGAGAGCGCGATATCGGGGAAGACCACATCATGGAAGCGGTGCAGTTCAGGAGATGGAGCGCCGCCGTCCCCGACTTTTTGTAGCAGGGTTTTCTCAATCCCCCAAAAGGGGCGCAAGTTCCTCATAAAAATAGCGGTCCTGAATTTCACGGCGACCGGCGGTTTTGCCGATTTTCCGGTCAGGCCTCGCCGCTCCGTGAAAGTCGCTGCCCGCCGTCACGCACATACCGAGTGAATGCGCGAGCGCCTCAAGCCGTTCGCAGCCGGCAATCTTCGCACCCGGATGCCAGGCTTCAAGACCGGCAATGCCCCGGTCGCGAAAACCGGTGATGATTTCGGGCAGGTGCCCCCATGACACATAAAGGGATAAGGGATGGGCGAGAATCGGCACCCCGCCGCACGCGCGGATGGCGGCGATGCCCTCATCCATTGAAATGCTGTTCCGGTCGATGAAAAACGGCCGGTCCTTCGCAAGGTAGCGGTCAAAGGCCTGCTGCCGGTTTTTAACTACTTTGGTTTCCACCAGATACTGCGCAAAATGGGGCCGTCCCACAGTCCCACCCCCCGCAATTACTTCCACCCGCTCAAGATCAATATCAATACCGGCCGCACGCATTTTTTCGGCTATCTCGCCGTTCCGGTTCCGCCGGTCATCGTTGAGACGGACCAAAAGACGGATCAGGTCAGGATGATTAACGCGAAGCCCGAGCCCGAGCAGGTGGCATTCCCCCGGCTTCCATTCAATATCCAGCTCTATCCCGGGTATAAACCGGATGAGGGGTTTCTCCGATGCCTCATTGATTTCAGAGGCGGCAAGGGAAGCAGTTTCATTCCCGGAAATCGAGTCATGATCGGTCAGTGCGATCACCGAAACCTTTTCGAAAAGGGCGTGGACTATCAAATCTTTCGGTGAAAACGAGCCGTCGGACGCCCTGGAGTGGGTATGTAAATCAATCATATGAGCACAATACTACCAAAAAATTGGACTAAAATCCATATTTAGTGTTATACTG
>JAYVSC010000023.1:0-5588 GCA_043775705.1 Spirochaetales bacterium
TGTTTACCCTATCGGTAACTCTACTCTCAACTTTAGAGGAAATGAACGGAAAAAGCCAGAGAAAAAATAATTGATTTCTAAATAACTCGACGCAATGCCCGATTTTTTGTATTATTAGTAAAAGGCGGTTTAATGACATTTATGAGCGAGAGTAATAAACAGGATGATCCCTTCAATTTCTTCAAAATGAGCCCAGATAACGGATCGCCGGATAAAAAAAACCGTCCTCAGCTGCCGAAAGTACCCATTTGGGCAATACTTCTTGCAGTTTTTGCCGTCATGGTAATTATAAATTATGTCATGCTGTCCAAGGCTGACTCAGTAATCCCTTTTTCAGAATTCAAGACCAGGATTGCATCGGGCGAAATCAGGCGTGTCGAGATCGGCACCACCTATTTTAACGGTTCCGTGGCAAATGAAAGCGGGCTGCCTGACGCCAAGCAGAATCCCTTGAGCTTTTTGACTGTTCCCCCGACGCAGGGCAAGATATATCGCACTGTCGGCATCCTCACTGATGATTTTCTGAAACTGATGGACAGTTCCCAGGTGACCTATGCGGTGCAGGCCCAGGAAAAGAACTTTATCCTTGACTTTGTATTCCAATGGATACTGCCGATCGCCATATTTTTCTTTATGTGGCGTTTCCTCATGAAACGTATGGGCGGCGGGATGGGAGGCGGTCTCGGCGGGAGCATTTTCTCTGCCGGTCAGACTCGTTCGGCGGCTGTTGAGGAAGGCAAGGTTACAACCCGTTTTTCGGATGTGGCCGGCGTTGACGAGGCAAAGGAAGAGCTTGTCGAGGTGGTCGATTTTCTCAAATTCCCGAAAAAATACACTGATATCGGCGGAAAAATCCCCCGCGGCGTCCTGCTCGTAGGTCCGCCCGGAACCGGAAAGACGCTTCTCGCACGGGCGGTTGCCGGCGAGGCAGGCGTTCCTTTTTTCCGCATCAGCGGATCAGACTTTGTCGAAATGTTTGTCGGTGTCGGCGCCTCCCGCGTTCGGGACCTGTTCAAGCAAGCCCGAGAAAAAGCTCCCTGCATCGTGTTTATCGATGAGCTGGACGCAATCGGAAAGTCGCGCCTCAACGCAATGAGCTCGAATGACGAGCGTGAACAGACATTGAATCAGCTTTTGGTCGAAATGGACGGGTTTGATATCTCGAGTGGGCTTATTCTGCTCGCTGCCACAAATCGCCCCGACGTGCTCGACGCGGCCCTGCTCCGGCCCGGCCGGTTTGACCGTCAAGTGGTGGTGGATCGCCCCGATGTGAAGGGCCGGGAGCAAATCCTGAAAATTCATGCGAAAAACGTAAAACTGTCCAAGGATGTGGATCTTGCCGCCGTTGCGCGGACCACCAGCGGTTCCTCGGGAGCCGATCTTGCGAATATCATCAATGAAGCGGCCCTTTTGGCAGTACGCGCGGGACGGAAAGAGGTTCAGATGATAGATCTGAACGAAGCGGTCGAAAAAGGCATCGCGGGCTTGCAGAAGAAAAGCAGGGTAATAAAGGAAGACGAGCGCAGAATCGTCGCCTTCCATGAAACAGGACACGCGATTACCGCCGCCTTCACGGAAGGGGCCGACAAGGTGCATAAAGTTTCCATTATACCGCGCGGAATCGCGGCGCTCGGTTATACCATGCAGATGCCCGAGGAAGACAGGTATCTCCGAACCGAAAAAGACCTTATCGGCGAGGTTGATGTGCTTCTCGGGGGACGCGCTGCCGAGCTGATTCAGTTCAACATGGTTTCAACCGGTGCGGCGAACGACCTTTCCCGCGCGACGGAGATTATCAGGCGCATGATAACCGATTACGGCATGAGCGGGCGGTTCCGGAACGTGGCCCTTTCCCAGCATGGCGCGGGTTACGGTACTTCAGCCGATCCCAAGCTGGTTCGGGATTATTCGGAATCGACCCAGCAGTATATCGATGAGGAAATCGCGCGGATTACCACCGAGCGCTTCGAGGCCGTCAAGGCGCGGATAGCCGAAAAGAAGCCCCTCCTTGAATACATCGCGGCGCGGCTTCTCGACAAGGAAATCATGGAAGGCAAGGAATTCAACGAAATTATCGCGGCAGAGGCCAATTTGCCCACTGCCTGAAACAATTGACGGACTCCCTTCTTTCTGCTTTACTGTCAGGATGAACAAGTCTATTTCCCCTTTAATTTCTTGTATGCTGTTGTGCATGGTTTTCATGGTGTTCCCGTGCGCCTCCGAAACCATCACGACGGCTGATTCCTATTTTTCTACCATATCCGACACCTACGCGAGCATAAAGGATTATTCAGCAAATATAGTCATTACGGCCGGTTCCGGGTCGAAAGCCGACACCATGTCGGGACGGGCTGTCTTCAAGACCCCAAACTTGCTCCGCATCGATTTTACGAATCCCGATTCCCAGACCATAGTCTTCAATGGCGAAATGCTGACAATCTACCTGCCTGCCTATAATGTCATCCTCAATCAATCCGTCGAAAAAGGCTCCGGAACCTCGGGCGCTTCCCTCGCGACCCCGCAGGGTCTGGTTCTGATGAAACGCTTCTATACAATCGCGTACGAAACGGGCTCCGCTCCGGTTACCCTCGAAGAAAAATCTACCGAACAGGTGATTGTGCTCCTTCTTTCCCGCCGTTCGACCACCGAGATGTTCCGCACTATCCGCTTGATGATTTCACCGGACACAAAACTGATACGGCGTATTGATGCGCGGACAATCAGCGGGGACCAGATACGCTTCGATTTTACCGGATACGCCCTAAATCAGGGAATCCTGGATAACCGTTTTGAATATGACTCCCCGGCCTCGGCCAATATCTTTAATGATTTCCTGTTTAATGAATAAATGGAGTAAAAAAGTATGGAAGCGTTCGGAAAAAAACTTACTGATGCGCGTACCTCACGCGGTCTGGATTTTGATCAGGTCTCGCGGGAAACAAACATAACACGAAGATATCTTGAAGCCCTAGAAGCCGAGGATTTTACCGTTTTTCCGGGTGAACCCTACATTTTGGGCTTTCTCCGCAATTATTGTGAATATCTCGGATTGAACAGCAATGAATTCATTACTTCGTATAAAAACCTGAAAATACAGGAAACCCCGATCCCTTTGCGGGAATTGATGCCCAAGCGCCCGATTACAGATCAGCTTTTCAACGGGTCAAAGCTTGCCCGATATGTTATCATTATCGCCGCCGTGATGCTCCTTGTTTCCGGCACCATATTTTTTATCGGTAAAATGATCAGCGCAGAACCGAAAGCGGCCAAGGAAGTGAAAGCGCGGTCTCCCGTTACCTATGAAGTGACCGGTACCGATTTCAAGCAGCGCGTGTATTCAGGCGATATCCTTTCCGTCACGACCGCAACAGGCATATTTAAAATGGAAGTCAAGGCGACGGCGCCCGCCCTCACCATCGAGACGCCGCTGGGTTCGCGGGTTATTGAGCTGGGACAGGAACTGATGATAGATTTGTCCGGCGACGACCAGAGCGACGTGAAGGTCTTTGTCGCGGATCTTTTTAAAAATGATCCTTCCCGCGGAGCCGATGTGCGCATTTCGACAAGTGATCTTGCTTCTCCCGCTCCCGGAACCGTCGATATCGGCGCTTCCACCGCGAGTGCGGCAACTGCCGCAGTCGACGTTTCCGTTCCTGTTCCGGGCACCGCAACGGCAAACGCCAAGCAGCTTGTGCTGTTCGAGGGCGGATCGGCCTATCCCGTTACAATGAACGCGACTTTCCGCGGCTACTGCCTGTTCCGTTATGAAACGGACCGCACGACGCGCGAGGAGCGGTACTATCAGAAATCCGAGCTGCTGACGGTTCAGGCCAACAACGGAATCCGTATCTGGGCATCCAATGGAAACTCGGTAAAACTTCAGGTTATCGCCGGCGGTAAAACAGTCGAGCTTGAAGTAAGCCGCCCGGGCGAAATAATGGTACGGGATCTCAAATGGCTGAAGGATGAAGTTACCGGCCGCTTTAAATTCGTGGTGATGGATATTGACTAGCATGCTTTTTTTTCTCGATCAGCACGGCTGCGCCAAGAACCAGGTTGATGCGGAGCTGCTGATCGGCGTTTTGCAGAAAACCGGCTGGACCAAAACTGACGTGCCGGAAGATGCTTCCCTTATAATAATAAATTCGTGCGGATTCATCGAATCCGCCAAAAAAGAGTCGATCGACGCGGTCATTACCGCGCGCGCAGCCTATCCGGAGGCCAAGATCGTGCTTGCCGGATGCCTTGCCCAGCGGTATGCCGAAGACCTGAAGGACAGCCTTGTCGAGGCTGATGCTTTTTTCGGCAACGGAGATCTTTCCCGGCTCAACGAGGTTATCGATCCCCTGTTCGCGCGCGCGTCGCCTTCCGTACCCCGGCAAAAAGTCCTCCTTCCCGCCCAGAAAGGCGTATGCGGGGGAGACCGGCCCATGCTTCTCTCCTTTTCCCGTTCCGCCTACGTAAAAATCACCGAAGGCTGCGACAACTGCTGCTCGTTCTGCGCCATTCCGCTGATCAGGGGCAGCCTGCGGAGCCGCACAATCACCGATATTACGGATGAATGCTGCCTTCTGGTTTCTCGGGGCGTCTATGAACTCAATCTGATCGGGCAGGACCTGGCGGCCTTCGGATGCGGGGAAGCGGACCTTCCCCTTTCCGGTGCTTATACCACAGCCGGTTCTGTAGACGATGCAAAGGTGAGTCCTCTGTCCCTTCTTCTCCTCGCCATATCGAAAATCGAGGGCGACTTCCGCGTCCGCCTCCTCTATATCCATCCCGACCATTTCCCGCGGGACATCCTTCCGGTAATGGTTTCCGATGCGCGCTTCCTGCCCTATTTTGACATGCCCTTCCAGTCGGGAGACGCGTCGATTTTGGAGCGCATGAACCGGAAGGGTTCTGCGGACGTATACCTCGCCCTGGTGCAGGATATCCGTTCCGCCTTTGCGAAAGCGGACAACCCCTATGGCCGCATAGCGCTCCGCACCACGTTCCTGGTCGGCTTTCCCGGAGAGACGGAAGAATCCTTCGAGGCGACTGCCCGTTTTCTCGCGGATATCCGCAGCATGTGGTCGGGCGCCTTCACCTGGTCCTGCGAGGAAGGCACGAAGGCCGCCGACATGAAAAAGAGAGTGACCAAAAAACTGGCGAAAACCCGGCTTGAAACCCTTCAGGCTATTCAGATACGCATTACCCCCGAGGAACTTCTTCCCTTTGTCGGAAAGACGCTCGACGTTCTTGTCGAGGAGCTGATCGAGGAACGTAACGCGGAAGAGGGCACATCCCGACTGGCTCTCGGCCGCGCCTGGTTTCAGGCTCCCGAGGTGGACGGATCCGTCGTGCTCCAGTTTGAGGCTGCGCAGAAAGACAAGGACGGCAGGGAGATAGGACCCGGCTCGGTTGTCGAAGCCTATATCATGGCCGTCAACGGAGTCGATATCGAAGCGGTGGTGCGATGAATGCAGACGCTTACCTTTCAGTCCTGAATCCCGAACAGCATGCCGCCGTCATCCATGAAGGATCTCCTCTTTTAATCCTTGCGGGAGCCGGTTCCGGCAAAACCCGCGTCATCACGACGAAAATCGCCT
>JAYVSC010000024.1:0-12631 GCA_043775705.1 Spirochaetales bacterium
GCAGCTGGTTCGTCAACGTCGAGAAAGTAAAACAGAGCATGCTGAACGCGAATTTCAAGATCAACTGGCAGCCCGTTCATATCAAGGAAGGCCGGTTCGGCAAATGGCTCGAAGGAGCGCGAGACTGGGCTATCAGCCGGAACCGCTATTGGGGAAACCCGCTGCCGATCTGGAAATGTCCTGACTGCGGAAAGTCAATCTGCATCGGCAGCCGCGCCGAACTGAAGGAACTTTCCGGAGTGTACCCGGCCGATCTGCACAAGCATTTCGTCG
Source organism: Spirochaetales bacterium (assembly GCA_043775705.1). GTDB lineage: Bacteria > Spirochaetota > Spirochaetia > Treponematales > Treponemataceae > Teretinema. The sequence continues at coordinate 274 of JAYVSC010000024.1, forward strand.
ATGAAATCACCATTCCCTGCACGTGCGGCTCGACGATGAAACGCATTCCCGAAGTGCTGGACTGCTGGTTCGAGTCGGGCGCGATGCCCTATGCGCAGAGCCACTATCCCTTCGAGAACAAGGAATATTTCGAGAGCCACTTTCCCGCGGACTTTATATCGGAAGGCCTCGACCAGACGCGCGGATGGTTTTATACACTGACCGTGCTCGCCGCCGCGCTCTTTGACCGGCCGGCATTCAACAACTGCATCGTGAACGGTCTCGTGCTCGCGACCGACGGAAAGAAAATGTCGAAATCGCTGCGGAACTACACCGACCCGAACAAGGTCGTCAACGAGTTCGGCGCCGACGCCCTGCGCCTGTTTCTGATGCACTCTGCCGTCGTCAAGGCAGATGATTTGAAATACTCCGACGAAGGCGTGCGCGACATCCTGAAGGCTATCCTGATTCCCCTGTGGAACAGCTACAGCTTTTACGTTACCTACGCGAACATCGACAAAATAGAGCGTCCCTCGTCCGAACAGGACAGAAACATAGCCAAAGAGCCGAGCTCCAATTCCCTGGACAGGTGGATACTTTCGATCACCGAAAAAATGGTGAAGGAAGTGGGCGACGCTCTCGACGCGTACGATCTTTCGCGCGCAATCGATCCCATCGTCAGCTTTATCGATCAGCTCAACAACTGGTACATCCGCCGCTCCCGCCGCCGGTTCTGGAAGAGCGAGAATGACGGGGACAAGTGCCAGGCCTACGATACCCTTTACCATGCGCTGAAAAAGTTCGCCCTCGTCGCGGCTCCGGTCGTTCCGTTCGTGACGGAATCCATCTGGCTCAACCTGCGCACCGACGGGGACGCCGAGTCGGTACATCTTGCGGACTATCCAGTCTACGACGAGAGCCTGCGCGACCTGGCCCTCGAGTTCAAGATGACCACGGTGCAGAAGGCAATATCCATGGGCCGCTCGCTGCGCTATCAGTACAACCTGAAAACCCGGCAGCCCCTGAAAGCCGTCGAGCTCGTCACCCGCGATCCCGAGGAAAAGACCGTCCTCCTTGAAATGGAGGAGAGCGTCCGCGAGGAGCTCAACGTCAAGGAAGTGATATTCCACGACAAGGAAGACGACCTCGTCGAGTATTCGGCCAAGGCGAACTTCCGCGTCCTTGGAAAGGAACTCGGAACCGCGATGAAAATCGCTGCCGTCCAGATCGAAAAACTTTCATCGAGCGAGATCCAGTCAATCCTCGAGGGCTCGACCCTGAGCATCGAGGTTGAGGGAAACCATGTCGAACTCACCCTGGAAAAAATCATCATCAACCGCATAGAAAAAGCGAACCTCAAGGTAGTGAACGAGGGGACGCTCACCGTCGGCCTCGACACCGAGGTGACCGAAGCTCTCCGTCTCGAGGGCTGCATCCGGGACCTCGTGCGCGGCGTGCAGAATCTCCGCAAGGAGAGGGGCCTCGCGGTCACTGACCGTATCCGCCTTTCGGTTTCTTCCGATACGCCGGAGCTCCTGAAAAAAGCCTTTACCCTTTTCAAGGATTACCTCATGAGCGAAACCCTTTCCGTTTCGGCGCTCTGGGTGGATTCGTTCCCCGAGGGAGCCTCTTCCGTCCTGATAGAAGCAGGTGACGAAAACTGGAGCGCAGACCTTGTCCGTGAATAAAGGCCGGTTTGTCGCAGTGCTGAGCGCATTTGCCGCGCTTTTTTTAGCCGGATGCAAAACGGGCCCTGCGGTATTGCCGGACAATCCCTTCAATATTCTCGGGAGCGGGGCATCTTATTATCTCGTGCTTCCCGTTGACGCGAACAGGGATCTATTGAAACAGCTTGCCGCAAGCCAAACAAACAGCGATTCCCTCCTGCAAGCGGTCGACAGAACTTCCGTGATATATGCGGGCTTGTACAAGGCCGCAGACAATGCCGCTGACATGTCCGCTGCCGCCTCTGGTACCGTCCGGCTTGCGGCGACTGGTTTTTTTCCGCGTATGGCTTCCCCTGCGGTATTTGCAAAAACGAAGGGATGGAAAAAAATTGTCGGCGAGAGCGGCGCTTCATGGTACAAGAACGGCGCGTATGAGGCATCGATTCCGAAGAACGGCCTTGTGTGCCTTTCTTCCGGCGGCGGCATCGAGACAATTCTCAAGAATATTGAAACCCCTCTCCCGGTGAGCCTTTCTCCGGCTTTCATCGAGTACGCTTCTGCAGCGGCCGTTGACGGCAGGATAGGCATATTTGTCTCCGATACTCAGGCACTGGCCGCGCGTCTTCTCGGGCCAGAGATCACGCTGCCCGTCTCGTATGCAGAAATTTTCGCGGAGCGCGTTGTTGCTTCCCCTGTGCCCCGAACTGTGCAGAATGCCGCTGCAGGCGATGCGCAAAGCGATGCGCAAAGCGCCGGCAGTACAGAAAATACCTATGATATTTCAGCACATATCGTGCTTACGGACGCGAGGACTGCACGCTCGATAAAAACCCTCATAAGCCTTCTCTTGAGCGCCGAGGTGAGGATAGAGGGAGAGCAGATTTACGTGTCCTCGTATAATGTAACTGCGGAAAAACTTGTCGAAATTGCCCGTATTCTGTATCTTGATAAAAACGACAACAAAGAATGAGGTTAATAAAAAATGCCCACTTATGAATATGCGTGCGATGCATGCGGCAAAGGTTTTGAAGTAGTTCAGAAAATGGTTGATTTGCCTTTGCTGAAATGTCCCTCGTGCGGGAAAAAAATCCGCCGGGTGCTTTCCGGGGGAATCGGAATCAGTTTTAAGGGTTCGGGTTTTTATGTGACTGACAAGGATAATTCCAGGCGAAGCCCGCAAAGCGCGCAAAGCGCCAGTGCCAGTTCTCCGCAACCGCCGTCTGCTCCGGGTCCCGCAGCCGGGATAAAACCATCTGCCGCGGAAAAGTAAACAGAAGTGAATAAACGGCCGAAATTTTTTTGCGAGTCCTGCGGTACGGAAGTGAAGCAGAACGATAAATTCTGCTTTCATTGCGGCAAATTCTTTTCCTCGGTGAAATGCCCTTCGTGCGGATTCTCGGGCGAATCGCAGATTTTCCGTTCCGGATGTCCCCTGTGCGGTTATGCCGTGCACCTGGACGGGCGGCAGACAATGAAAAATAATCCGGGCGGTCGCGCAAAAAGAAAAAAACCGGACATTGATCCTCTGCCATGGTGGATATATCTGGTTTCCATTGCGCTTTTCGCGCTTTTTATCGTCTTTATACTGTTCCAGAAATAAATTTTTTCAATATCTTTGAATCCTTGTCGCTCATGCCGTCAAATTCAAGAATCATCAGATTGGTATTTTTCTTTATTCTGCACACGGGCGAAAGAATGCTTCCGCCTATCTTCAGCGAGCATTCACTCAGTATTTCCCCCGAAGCCAGGTCCGCGGTGGCGGACGGCGCGTCCGGCTTGAACCTGAGCTCGGTCGCGCTCAATCCCTCGACCTTTCCGGTGATGATGGTCTCGTTTAAGGGATTCGTGAAGAGGAAAATGCTTCGTTCCTCTATCTGGTCATATACATAGGAGTTCTCGTCGTTTCCCATATGCCGATAACGGGAAAAAACTTCCATCAATTTGTGCTCGTCATTCGAGGCGGTGAGCGTATCGCTGAGTATCGCCTGTACGCCTATATGAACGGCTTTGTCCGCGTCTTCCGCGGTAAATCGTTCGTTGATGAGCAGAATGATGATGGTAGTGTCTTTGTCGGTATCCGACCGGATATATTGGACGATGGTTTTCCAGTGCCGCGGGAAATCTCCGGTGCTGATGAATATCGCGTCGGGGGCGATTTCTTCGATATTCTCGATTGCCTTCAGCGCCGACCTATATCGAATAATGTCAAAACCATAGGATTTGATATGCGATGAAATGGATTTGATCGAGGTATCTGAATCTGCTATCAGCAGGGCTTTCATTCAATAATTTCCTTTATTCAGTTCCGAGATTGTCGACTGTATAATCATTAATATACCAGATACCGTTCTCCGTTGATAGATAATACGTAAATCGTTTTATCTCCTTGAAGGTCCGATAATCAAACTTTTCGATGACAATTACCGTCCCCTCCGTTTCGGTGTAGGAGGTTCTCTCTATCTTGAATTCGTTCGGAATCGTCGATATGTCCTTGTCGATGGTTGCCTGCGTTAATTCCGATTTGTAGTTTTCGATCATGTTGAACCTGCCGGTTTCGGATTCGGCCTTGAAACGCCGGCCGCGCGCGGGATCCCGGGAGAGCATCTGCTCAAAGTTCATGTACAGGAAAAACTGTTCCCACTGCGATTTCTGTCTCGCGGTAAGCATGTAGTTTATCACCTGGTCGGGCGGTATATCCTGGGCCTGGAGGACCGCGCCGGTGACCGGAGAAACGGGCAGTATCTTGACTGCGGCGGCGCCGGGTGAGGGTTTGACTTCAAGCGTCAGACGGTTAGATTTTATGGACGGTTCGCTCTCGCCGGAAAGGGTTTTCAGCTCGGGATAAAAGGAACAGTCAAGGATGTACATGCCCGGAGAGGGAATCGACAGATAGTCCTTGAGGTTTTCGGTGAATGAATAGGACTCGCCGCTTTCGATGCTGATCTCGCGAAAATAGACCTGCTGATTGGAATTGCGTTTTCTCAGCCAGAAGTCCGTATGCTCGAGGCCCCGGTTGCGTGTGTTTACCGCGCTGAAATCGAGACTGAACGAGTGTTCGTCCGCGAGCTTGAAGCGGAGAGTGGCCGGACCTTTATTTGTGATGCTGATGTTGACGAGAACGGGTTCAGACGGGGAATTACCCGGATAGTAGACGGTCCGGTTAAAAAACCTGATCGATATATCCGCCCCGGTTATCGCCTGGGTTTCGGTCGAAAAACCGGCGGCAGCGCACAAAATGCAGCATATCAGTATTGAAAACAACTGTTTCACGTGGAATTCTCCCTCACCTTGCATGTATCTAGTAAATTAGTCCAACAATAACTTCTACTTTTATTATATCGGTCTTTTTATGATCAGTCATTAGTGGTAATATTGATCCCAGTATGAGCAGTAAAATTCTCCAGAATGCAATACACCGGTGGCCCGAGATGTCCGGTGTGATGTCACGTTTAAAAGAGCAGTCATGGCCCTACGAGATTGAGGGAATACAGGGCGGACTTCATGGTTTCTTCCTTTCGGAGTATATTGACGCCTTTCCCGGTCCCCTGGTAATCGTTGTCCCGACCGAGAAAGAAATCGAATCCCTTACCGAGGATCTTGATCTTACCGGTCTTGATTCCGTCACGATGCCCTGGTGGGGCACCATGGCGTACAGGAGCGTTCCCCAGGGGGCGGTAGTCTTCGGTGAGCGGGCAGCCAGGCTGTCGCTCATGTCTTCTATACCTACCGGTAGGTATATTCTGATAATGACCGAACGCGCCTTTTTGACGCCCGTTCCTCCGCCTGAATATTTCTCGCGTCTCCTGTGTACCATCAAAAAAGGCGACGCCTTCGATTCGGCCTCACTCGCGGAAAAACTTTCTGCATACGGATATAACCGGGTGCCCCGAGTCACCGTGCGCGGGGAATTCGCCCTCCGCGGGGAAGTACTCGATATTTACATGGCCGGCGAAACCGAAGCCCACCGCATAGTCTTCGAGTTCGAAACGGTCGAGCAGATCAAATCCTTCAATCCAGGTGACCAAACCTCGGTTGAAAACATGGATTCCCTGGTCATCTATCCTGCGAAAGAAGTGATATGGGATGCCGAGCGCATCGCCGCCCTCGCGAAAAACCTTGCTTCTCTCCCTGAATTCTCTGCCGGAGGCAAGGACTTGATCGCCCATCTCGAGCTTCACGGAACGTTTGAAGGCGAAGAACTCTTTTTTCCCGTAGCCTTCGAGAAAGCCGCCTCGGTGCTGGATTATCTCAAAGCCGGCTCTGCAGCCGCTATCGCCTCGGGTTCTGTTCCGGGAAAGCTTCCCTTAAATCCCCCGACCGTATTTTTCCTTGATTTTGACCGGCAGGAGAATGCCCAGGAAAGCCTCGAGAGGGAGTATCTCGGCCTCTACCGCAAGCTTCGGGGCTCCAGTGAGGAAACGGGAAGGACACCCCTTCTTGCGGAGGTTCCGGAGCCTTCTAGGGAGCTCCTCTCCTTTCGTGATTTAAGCCGTTCCTTCGAGCGGCGTCTTATGTTCCGCACCATTCACGGGGAAGACGCGATGAGCGCGACCAGGCTGAAGCTTTCCTGCGATCCACCGCGGAGCTTTTTCGGGAATATCGTCTATTTAAAAGAAGAAATCGCCAACCTGATCGCGAACAAGTGGAAAATCTGCGTATTCGCGGAAAGCCAGAACCAGGCACTGCGCATCGGCGAGATACTCAAGGAACTGCCGATAGACATAATCCCCCTGAACCTCTCTTCGGGCTTCGGCCTGCCGGAACTGAAGATACTCGTCATCCAGGAAAACGAGATTTTCGGCCGCCGACGGCATATCCCGAAATCGGTCAAGCACGCGAAGAGCCGCATAATCGATACCTTCGTCGAGCTCAATCCCGGCGACCATGTGGTCCACGTCAATTACGGTATCGGCCAGTTCAAGGGAATAGAACGCGTGCGCGCGCTCGGAAACGAGCGCGATTACATCAAGATCGAGTATGCCGAGGAAGAGATCGTATTCATTCCCATCGAGCAGGTTAACCTCGTGCAGCGCTACATCGGCAACGAGGGTGAAAGTCCGCGCCTGGACAGGCTCGGCTCCAAGAGCTGGGAAAACCGAAAAAACAAGGTGAAGAAATCCGTCGAGGATATAGCGGCGAGTCTGATAGGCCTGTATTCGAGGCGCAAGGCGGCTCAGGGCTTTGCCTTCGCGAAGGACGGGGAGTGGCAGACCGGCTTCGAGGCCGCCTTCCCCTACGAGGAAACCGAGGACCAGCTGACCGTCATCGCCGAGATCAAGGCCGACATGGAAAAACCCGTCCCGATGGACCGCCTGGTGTGCGGGGACGTGGGCTACGGAAAAACCGAGGTTGCCATGCGCGCGGCTTTCAAGGCTGTCATGAGCGGAAAGCAGGTTGCCTTCCTCGCGCCGACGACGATCCTCGCCGAGCAGCACTTTGACTCCCTCACCGAGAGATTCGAAAAGTTTCCCATCCGCATCGCGCAGATGTCCCGCTTCGTGCCTCCGCCTGAGCAGAAGAAAACCCTCGTGCGCGTGGCGGCGGGGGAGGTTGACATTCTCGTCGGCACCCACCGCATCATCCAGAAGGACATCAAGTTCAAGGACCTGGGCCTGATGATCATAGACGAGGAGCAGCGCTTCGGGGTAAAGGACAAGGAGAGGCTCAAGGAGATGAGGGCAAACATAGACGCCCTCGCGCTGAGCGCGACCCCCATCCCGCGGACCCTTCACATGTCCCTTCTCAAGATCCGGGACATGAGCCTCCTCGCGACGCCGCCCCAGAACCGCCATCCCATCGAGACGGTTATCGCCGAGTTCAACGGCGACCGGGTGGCCGCCGCCATCAGGCGCGAGGTGGAGCGGGGAGGTCAGGTTTTCTACCTGCACAACCGCGTCGAGAGCCTCGAGGAAACGCGCATCCTCGTCGAGAAGCTCGTGCCCGAAATGCTCGTGGACACGGTTCACGGCCAGATGAACCCGAGCGAGCTCGAAGAAATTTTCCGCCGATTCAAGATGGGCGGTTTCCACGTGCTGATCGCGACGACCATCATCGAGAACGGCATCGATATCCCGAACGTCAACACCATCATCATCGACAAGGCGAACATGTACGGCGTGTCCCAGCTCTACCAGCTGAGGGGCCGCGTCGGACGCTCGGACCGCAAAGCCTATGCCTACCTCTTTTATCCGGAGGGAAAGGCTATCTCCGAGATCGCGATGAAGCGCCTCCAGGTCATCTCGGACTTCACCGAGCTCGGCTCGGGCTTCAAGATCGCAATGAAGGACATGGAGATCCGCGGCGCGGGAAATCTGCTGGGCAAGGAGCAGTCGGGCGACATCTACTCGGTCGGCTTCGACCTTTACCTTAAGCTGCTCGAGGAAGCGGTGCAGAAACTGCAGGACACCGACTTCGTCGCCGAGGCCGACGTATGGATGGAGCTCGAATACACGGGCTTCATTCCCGATTCCTACATCGAGCTCGCGCAGACAAAAATGGAAGTGTACAAGAAGGTCGCCTCGATCTCGACGCCCGACGAACTGGACCGGGTGTACAGCGAGCTGCTCGACCGCTTCGGCCCGATTCCCGACGAAGTGCAGAGCCTCCTCTCGCTCGCCGACATCAGGATAATCTGCCGCCGCCTTTCCATCGCGAGCCTCAAGGAAAGAGCCGGCCGCGTGCACATCGAATTCTCCAGGGTGTCGAAGGTGTCGATCGAGCGCCTCCTCCGCCTTATGAAAGAATCAGCGGGAAGAGTCAAGCTCGACCCTCACCGCGCGAACATCCTCATTCTCGAGACCGGAAAAATAGGCCTCAAGGAAAAAAGCGAATTCATCCGCGAAAAACTGGAGCAGCTTTCAGCAAGCTGAAACAATTACAGTGTGTAATTGAATTTGAAATGGCGGAGACCATGGGACGCCGTGAAAATGGACTCTGTGCACATCAGCCGTACCCGGCGAAAGTGCATTGAGTCCGTTTTCACGAAGCTGGGACCCATGGTCACCATCCAAGGGAATTTAACTTGATAAAATCTGTAGTTTTTGATTATGGAAACGTGATATCGGAGCCTCATGATACGCGCTGCTATGCGCGCATGGCGGGTCTGTCGGGCCTGAGCGAAGAATATTTTCTGAAGGCGTTCTGGAGGCACCGGACGGATTTTGACCGGGGAACGATACGCGGGGAGGAGATGTACCGCATGGTGCTCGCCGACGGCGGGGTGACCGGCACCGAGGATGAGCTTTCATCGCTCGCGAAAAGGCTGCTCGGCGAGGACATGAGGTCCTGGAGCCGTGCGTCGGAAGAGGTCACCCAGTGGGGACTGTCCCTGCAGAAAGAGGGCTTCAAGCTCGGCATTCTTTCGAACATGCCCTTCGATTTTCTGGAATTATTCGGGGGCACGATCGAATTGTTCACCCGTGCGGACTGCGCCGTTTTTTCCTGCAACGAAAACCAGATCAAGCCGGAGAGCGCGATATTTAAAACCTTGACGGACAGGCTTGACTGCAGGGCTTCCGAGATCGTTTTCTTTGACGATATCCAGGTCAACATTGACGGCGCGCGGAAAGAGGGCATCCAGGGGTATTTGTGGACCGGACTCGAGAAGGCAAAAAAAGACTTGAGCGAGGCTATTTCAAGAGCAGGGCAAGAAGGGGAATGCTGAGCACGGACAGGAGCGTCGTCATGAATACGATGGCGGACGCGCTTTCCGTATCCCCGCCGTATACCTCCGCGATGAGGCTCGTGTTCGACGCGGCGGGCATTCCCGCGATGATGACCGATATGTAATAGAGATTCCCCGTTATTCCGCAGAGGCGCAGCGCAATGGCGGTCAAAAGCGGCAGGACGGCGAGCCGGATCAGGCTTACCGCGTAGAGCCGCCAGTTGCCAAGAACGGACGCCGCCCGGGTGCGGCTGAGCATGGCTCCCGTCACGAGCATCGCGAGCGGGGTGGTAAGAGCGCCGACCATTTCCAGGGGCAGGGCCACTGCGCGCGGAATCTTGAAGGACGCGATAAAAAAGAGAAAGCCCAAAACCGAGGCCAGCACGTTATTATTGAAGATTTTGCGCAAGGGGAGTTTGGCGTTCCCCGGGTTGCGCACGATGCCCTCTCTTTCCGCGTATTTGGCGACGATCAGGATGCCCGCTGAAAAGGCGAGAATATTGAAGAGCAGATTGTGGATCGCGGTCAGGAAGAGGGCGTCGTTGCCGAGGATAGAGGCGACCACCGGAAAGCCGATAAAACCGCAATTCGAGAAGCTTAAGGAGAATGCGAGGATTCCTGCCTGTTTTCTCGGCGTTCCGAGCAGTTTGACGGCCAAAAGGGCGGTCCCAATCATTGCCGCGTAAAAAACCGTCGCCACGAGGAGTGTCTGGAGTGCGTCTCCCATCAGTTCCTTCGTGAACGGTCTCTGCAGCGAGACGAGGATGAGGGAGGGCAGGGTCACCTTGATTATCAACTCGGATATTCCCCTGATCGCCTCCGAATTGAGGATCTTTTTCAGACCGCAGGCAAATCCAATGGTCATTATTATAAATAAAGCGCTTATTTCAAGTAATACCGGCATATCGGCCATTATCGACAATATTTTCGATTGACACAATCAGTGCACTAAATTATATTTCAAAAATCATTTTTATTTTTTTAGGGAGGTGCAAACCTTACGTGAATAGAGAAGATTTCATCAACGACACCGAATGGCAGCGTATGCTGACCTTTTCGGAGAATCTGGAGACACCCTGTGTGGTGATCAACCTGCGGACAATCAAGAAGAATTATACCAAACTGCAGAATTCTTTCCCGTTTGCCCAAATTTATTACGCGGTCAAAGCCAATCCGGCTGCCAAAGTAATATCATTTATCGCCGAACTGGGCGCCAACTTCGACATTGCCTCCAGGTACGAACTGGACAAGGTGCTGGCCCTGGGGATCTCTCCCGACCGGATCAGCTACGGAAACACCATCAAAAAGACCAAGGACATCGCCTACTTTTTTGAAAACGGTATCCGCATGTACGCGACCGACAGCAAGGAAGATCTGAAGAATATCGCGAAGTATGCTCCGGGTTCCCGGGTATATGTCCGCATCCTCGTTGAAAATTCAGTTACTGCAGACTGGCCTCTCTCACGTAAATTCGGATGCCATCCCGATATGGCCTATGATCTGCTTGTCCAGGCACGCGATCAGGGACTCACGCCTTACGGCATTTCCTTCCATGTGGGAAGCCAGCAGCGCGACATCGGACAGTGGAACGACGCAATCGCCAAAACCAAGTACCTCATGACTTCCCTCGAGGAAGAAGAGGGCATCAAGCTCCAGATGATCAACATGGGCGGCGGCTTTCCCGCAAGCTACATACAGCCGACGAACGACCTGAAGGAATACGCATCCGAAATTACCCGTTACCTGCGGGACGACTTCGGCGACGACATTCCCCAGATCATCCTCGAGCCGGGACGTTCCCTGGTCGGGGACTCGGGCGTGCTGGTGAGCGAAGTGGTGCTCATTTCCCGCAAGAACAACACCGCGCTCAACCGCTGGGTATACCTCGACGCGGGTAAATTCAACGGCTTGATCGAAACCCTCGGCGAATCGATCAAATATCCGATCGTCACATGCAAAGACCATCCCGACGTAAAAACCGGCGAAGTTATCCTTGCCGGTCCTACCTGCGACAGCATGGATATCATGTACGAGGATACCAAGTACAAGCTTCCCCTCGATCTGAAAACCGGGGACCGCGTGTACCTTCTCTCAACCGGAGCCTACACCTCAAGCTATGCCTCGGTCGAATTCAACGGATTTCCCCCAATTAAAACGTATATTATGGAATAAAGCCCCATCCCTTTCGCGACAGAAGCCATTCAATGCGTATCTGATATTGTTTAACCTGTACTTTTTGTGGTAACATTTTATGCAAGATAGCTTTGTCTGGAGCCTGTTTCGGCGGCCCGGAAGGTAATGCTGTCCGTCACTTTACTCTTTTTTTTAAGGATGCTTAAATTATGAAAGGTATTATTCTCGCCGGCGGTTCCGGCACCAGGCTGTATCCTATCACGAAAGCGGTTTCAAAACAGATTCTCCCCCTCTACGACAAGCCCATGATCTATTATCCCCTCTCGGTTTTGATGCTCGCGGGTATTCGCGAGGTACTCATCATCTCCACGCCGAGAGATATCGTCTTTTTCCGCGAATTGTTCGGTACCGGCGACCAGCTCGGCATGAAGTTCGAGTATGCCGTCCAGGACAAGCCGAGGGGACTGGCCGATGCCTTTATAGTCGGCGAAAAATTCATCGCGGGCGATTCCTGCGCCCTCGTGCTGGGAGACAATGTCTTCTACGGCCGCGGCTTCAGCGGAACCTTGAAAACCGCCGCGGAACGCATCGAAAAAACGGGCGGCGGGGCGATTTTCGGCTATTATGTGAAGGATCCCACCTCCTACGGCGTCGTTGAATTCAATTCTGACGGCAAAGCCCTTTCAATCGAAGAAAAACCCCTCAAACCGAAATCGCACTTTGCCGTGCCCGGCCTCTATTTTTACGATAAAACCGTCGTCGAGATCGCCAAGAACGTGAAACCCTCATCCCGGGGCGAGATTGAAATAACGGCCGTCAACAACGCCTACCTTGCCCAGAACCGCCTTTCGGTCGAGGTGCTCGGCCGCGGAATGGCCTGGCTCGATACCGGTACCTATGACGGGCTCCTTGAAGC
>JAYVSC010000025.1:0-26474 GCA_043775705.1 Spirochaetales bacterium
CTTCGTTTCGGGAAAAGGAAGCACGCTCACCGACATGGACGGTAAAAAATATATCGACTTTGTAGGCGGCATCGGGGTGAACAGCCTCGGGCACGCTCATCCCGCACTGGTGAAGGCGATTGCCGAACAGGCCGCCAGGCAGATTCATGTGTCCAATTACTACAATTCGGATACCGGTCTCTCATTTTCTGAAGGCCTGCTTGCGCGGTCTCATATGGACAAGGTGTTTTTCGGTAACTCGGGCGCCGAGGCGAATGAGTGCGCGATCAAGATTGCGCGGAAGCTGGGCGGTGAAAAGAGAAAAGTCATCGTCACCCTAGAAAAGTCTTTTCATGGAAGGACGCTTACCACACTGTCGGCGACGGGGCAGGACAAGTTTCACCCCGCCTCTTTCGCGCCCTATACTCCGGGCTTCGTTCATATTCCCGCGAATGACTACGAGGCAATAAAGACCGCCTTCAACGATACTGTCTGCGCCTTCATGATCGAGTGCGTGCAGGGCGAGGGCGGGGTCAATCTGGTCGACAAGGACTGGGCGCAAGCCGCATGCGACGCGGCGCGGAAAGCGGGAGCGATCGTCATCGCCGACGAGGTGCAGACCGGCGTCGGGCGGACGGGCTTTTTCCTCGCGAGCGAGTACCTGGGAATCAATCCCGACGTGGTGACCCTTGCCAAGGGAATAGCGGGCGGGGTTCCGATGGGCGCCTGCGCCGCGCGGGGAAAGGCCGCCGAGATTCTCGTGTCCGGCGACCATCAGTCCACCTTCGGCGGAAACCCGCTTGCCTGCGCTGCGGGACTCGTGGTGCTTGACGAGCTCGCGAAAGCCGGTTTCCTTTCAAGGGTCGCCGAAAAGGGCGATTACATCCGCTCCGCGGTGAGCGCCTGGAAGCTGCCCTGCATAACCGAGGTGAGGGGACGGGGCCTGATGATAGGAATCGACATCACCGGAAAGGCGGCGGACGTGCAGCTTGAGTGCCTCAAAAAGGGACTCTGCGTATCAACGGCCGGAGCGCAGATACTGCGCTTCCTCCCGCCTCTCGTGATCACAATGGAAGAGATAGACGCAGGTCTCGCGATTCTGCGGGAAATACTTGAAAAATAAACTGTAAGCTAAGGGGAGACATGACATGAGCAAAAAAAAGGTAGTGCTTGCCTATTCGGGCGGACTCGACACGACGGTAATCATTCCGTGGCTGAAGGAAAATTATGATTATGAGGTAATCGCCGTATGCATCGATGTGGGGCAGGGCGATGACTGGGCAGTTATCAAGAAACGCGCCTACGATACCGGGGCCGATTCATGCTACGTGGTCGACGCGCGCGAGGAATATATCACCGACTTTATCTGGCCCGCTCTCAAGGCCAACGCCGTGTATGAAGACCAGTACCTTCTCGGCACCTCCACGGCCCGCCCGCTCATCGCGAAGGTGCTTGTCGAGTATGCCCGTCAGGAAGGCGCGAGTGCGATCTGCCACGGAGCGACCGGAAAGGGCAATGACCAGGTACGCTTCGAGCTGACCATCAAGGCTTTCGCTCCCGACATCGAGATCATCGCTCCCTGGAGAATATGGGACATCAAGAGCCGCGAGGAAGAAATAGAGTATCTTGAAAAGCGGGGTATTCCCGTGCCGATGAAAAAGGACCAGTCCTACAGCCGCGACGAAAACATCTGGCACCTTTCGCACGAAGGCCTCGAGCTCGAGAATCCCGAGAACGAGCCAAACTGGAAGCATATGCTCCAGCTCACCACTGTGCCCGAGGAGGCGCCAGAAGAGGGCGAGTACGTCGAACTGGAATTCGAAAAGGGTCTTCCCGTTTCGGTAAACGGCAAACGTCTCGGGGCGCTTCCTCTCCTGCAGGAACTGAACAAGATAGGCGGACGCAACGGTGTCGGTCTCATCGATATCGTCGAGAACCGCGTGGTCGGGATGAAGAGCCGCGGTGTATACGAGACGCCGGGAGGAGCCATTCTTTATTTCGCCCATGAGCAGCTTGACCACCTTTGCCTCGACCGCGACACCTATTCGTTCAAGCAGCAGGTGTCGTTGAAGATGAGTGAACTCATCTACAACGGACGCTGGTACACCACGCTTGCCGACTCGATCAAGGCTTTCATGGACAAGACCGAGGAAACGGTTACCGGCTGGGTTAAGCTCAAGCTCTACAAGGGCTCAATTCGGGGCGCGGGCTCATCCTCTCCCTACAGTCTGTATAACGCCAACATTGCGAGCTTTACGACGGGGAACCTCTATGATCATCATGATGCCGAGGGCTTTATCAACCTTTTCGGCCTTCCCCTGAAGGTGCGCGCTCTCATGGAGCAGGGGGCAGGAAAGGGTCAGGCGGTCGACGGGCAAAAGCTGAAAAAACGGGCGACCGAATAAGAAGTAAATTGAAACGAAAGCCGGCGCTTGTGGCCGGCTTTTTTAAACGAAGGTGCACTTCATCCGGACAGTAACGCCAAATGGCGAATATTTTATTATCTTAAAAAACAATACCTGTGGTATAATTATGTACAGTCATATCCAGAGGGGTGAAAAGAATGCTTCACGAGATGGTCTTGTTTTTGGTAGACGGGTTTCTCGCGGTCGGCTGGCAACAGTATGTGATGTACCTGATCGGGATTATCCTGATTTATCTCGCCGTTTCCAAGGATTATGAGCCGATGCTTCTGCTTCCTATCGGCTTCGGCGCGATCCTGGTCAATCTGCCCTACGAAGTCGTCTGGCAGCATGCCGGGGTAGACGGAGCCCTGAAAATTCTCTTTGACGCCGGTATCCTTACCGAAATTTTCCCCCTGCTTATTTTTCTCGGCGTCGGCGCCATGATCGATTTCGGCCCGATTTTCCAGCGGCCCTGGGTAATGCTCTTCGGCGCCGTGGCCCAAGCCGGCGTTTTCGTGACCGTCATTGTAGCTGTCATGCTCGGTTTCGACCTGAAAGAAGCCGCCAGCATCGGCATCATCGGGGCTGCGGACGGGCCCACTTCCATTTACGTCACGACGCATTTCGCGAAGCATCTGCTCGGGCCTATTACAGTCGTCGCCTATTCCTATATGTCCCTCGTTCCGATAATCCAGCCCCCGGTTATCCGGGCTCTGACCAGCAAAAAGGAGCGGATGATCCACATGCAGGCACATGATCGCCAGGTGCCTCCGGTGATCACTATCGCCTTTCCCATCATCGTCACGATTCTCGCGAGCTTTCTGGTGCCGCTCGCGGCCCCTCTCATCGGCTTCCTTATGTTCGGCAATCTTATCAGGGCATGCGGCGTTCTGGAGAAGCTTTCAAAGACCGCACAGAATGAACTGTCGAGCCTCGTAACCCTCCTCCTCGGTATTACGGTCGGTGCCTCAATGCGGGCCGGCGACTTCCTTCAGTATAAAACCCTCCTTATCATGCTGCTGGGTCTCGTTGCCTTCGTCGCGGATACCGCAAACGGCGTCCTTTTCGCAAAATTGATCAATGTGTTTATCAAAAAGAAAATTAATCCGATGATCGGCGCCTGCGGCATTTCGGCCTTTCCGATGTCGGCCCGCGTCATACAGAAGATGGCCTTCAAGGATGATCCGACGAACATCATCCTGATGCACGCGGTGAGCGCGAATGTCTCCGGCCAGATCGGGTCGGTAATCGCCGGCGGTATCGTCCTGGCCCTTGTGCCGATACTCTTGAAATAAAAGGAGAATGATCATGGATACAAATGCGCTGATGCAAAGCGGTATTTTGGCCGTCGTGGGAATGCTGGTCGTTATTATCTTCATGTGCCTGCTGATAGTCCTCGTCAAGATATTTCTGTTTTTCGCGTTCAGGTTTTTTCCGGTAAAGGATGAAGAAGCGCCCGTGTACGTGGTCCCTTCTTCAGCTCAAGTGACGAAGCCCGCTGAAGAAAAAATAGCCGCGGCAATCGCTGGGGCGGTCATGAGCAAAGAGAAAAAAAACTGAGGAGGAATATATGAGTATTGGTTTTACCGAGATTCTGCTCATCCTGTTTGTGGTTCTGATTCTATTCGGCGCGAAAAGGCTTCCCGAGCTTGCGCGTTCAATAGGCAAGGCAGTGAGCGAATTCAAAAAAGGCTTGAACGAAATAAAAAGCGACGTGGAGCATTCAGATGCGGAACCGGCAAAAAACGCGGATATAAATGCTGATGCAAACGCGGCCAAAGGCGGCCAAAGGCGGAAAGAAAACCGCGGGAATGGAAAAGTCAATTAAATGATGGAAAAGGAAATGCCGTTTCTTGACCATCTGGAAGAGCTCAGAAAACGGATTCTCGTCGTGCTCCTTTTTTTTGCCTGTGCGACTGCCGCGGCTTTTTTTTTCTCCGGTATGGTGCTTCCCCTTTTTATAAAGCCCCTTCTCGGAAAAGGACTCTCCCTGATTGCGGTGGAGCCTTCAGAAAAGTTCCTGGCTTATCTTAAAATCGCAATGGTCGCCGGCATTATTGCCGGCTTCCCGTTAGCCCTGGCCGAATTTGCCTTTTTTATCAGTCCCGCCCTCCTTGAGCGGGAAAAAAAACTGCTCGTTCCCGCGGTGCTCTCCTCGTTTGTGTTGGGATGCCTCGGGGCTGCCTTCTCTTTTTTTATCCTCATCCCTTTTGCCTTCGGATTTTTTGCTTCTTTCGGATCCGGTGACGGAATTGAAAACCTCTGGAGTTTCGGCTCATGCGTGGATTTGGCCCTGGAGCTGTCGGCGGCATCGGTGATTGCCTTTCAGTTTCCCTGGCTATTAGTCTGCGCCATCAAGACGGGCATTTTGGACGTACTCACCCTCGTCAAGTACCGGCGCCATGTAGTGGTGATAATTTTCATAGTCGCCGCGGTGATTACCCCGCCTGACGTGTTCTCGCAGTCAATAGTCGCCCTTGTTTTATGGGTTTTATTTGAATTGACGGTTCTTTTCGGCAGAATGGCCGGAAAGAAAAACAGCCGATAAAAAAAGACAATTCAGGAGGCTGATATGGATCGAAGGGAATTTCTCGGAAAACTGCTGATCGCGGGCGCTGCGGCCGGAAGCGCGGGGCTACTCGGAGGGAGGGGCTCCCTGTTTGCGGAGGAAACCGCAAAAGCCGGCCTTTATCCTGATCTTGTTGCCGTCAAGAACGGCAAGACGGAAGATATGTTTGACCGTGCCCTTTTGACAATGGGCGGTCTGAACCGGTTTTTCAAGAGAGGCGCTATCGTCGTGGTCAAACCGAACATCGGCTGGGACAGACCTCCCGAGGCGAACGCGACGACAAACCCTATACTGGTCGCGCGCATCGTGCAGCGCTGCCTCGAAGCAGGAGCGGCGAAGGTAATCGTATTCGACCATACGTGCGACGATGCAAATGCGTGCTACCGCACTTCGATGATCGAGAAATATGCGAAGGACGCAGGAGCCCAGGTGGCGCCCGGCGGATCAAAAACCTATTATCAGGAAGTTACGATCGCCGGTGCAAAGACACTTAAAAAAACCTTTGTACATGAGCTCATCCTCGAGTCGGATGCATGGATCAACGTTCCTGTATTAAAAAATCACGGCGGGGCCGGAATGACCTCTGCGATGAAAAATCTCATGGGGATCGTATGGAATCGCGACACCTTTCATTCAACCGGACTTGATTCATGCATCGCCGATATAGCTCTGTACCGCAGGCCGACCCTGAATGTGGTGGACGCCTTCAACGTGATGCTTTCACAGGGCCCGCGCGGAAACGCGGCTTCGACGTACCGCATGGAAAAAATGCTCATCATGTCGCCCGATATTGTCGCGATAGACGCGGCCTCGGCGAAGGTTTTAGGCAAGGAGCCTTCATCCTTTTCCTATATCGGTATGGGTCATGACAGAAACGCCGGACGACAGGATATAGCAAATCTGAAAATTGAACGGATTACCATGTGAGCCGTCATTCTCTTCCCGTTTTTCTGCGGATCGCCATCCAGTCCTGCTTTGCCGGTCTTTTTATGCTGTCAATGCTGATCACAGGGGATCAATGGAGTACTCTCTCGTCGGCCATGGCCTCCGTTCAGTTTGTTCCGCTCTTCCTGAGTATTCTGGCCCTGCCATCCCTTCTTGCCGTTTCGTTTTTTCTTTCCATCGCGGTCTGCACAGTTCTTTTCGGCCGGTTTTACTGTGCGGCGATTTGTCCCCTCGGCGCGATGATGGATTTCTCCTCTTTCTTGAACAGAAGAAAAATATTTTCTTTTAAAACTCCCCGCCGCATTCTGCAGTTATCGATTTTCTTGGCGGTGGTTTTGACCGCCGCAGCGGGTTTTCCCCTTTTACTTGATATCACGGAGCCCTACGGAATTTTCGCGAGGGGTATTCGTGTCATTTTTCGTCCGCTCTATGCTGCCCTTATCGCTTTCTGGAATTGGATAGCCTCCTTTTCCGGCCTGTATGGACCTGACCCCGTCTCTCTCGAAATCAATATGGTTTTGATTGCTGCATCAGCTCTCTCTTTTTTGTCTGTTGCCCTTGTTTCTTTTTTCTTCGGCCGCCTTTTCTGCCGCACTCTGTGCCCTTCGGGTACCGTTTTCGAATATCTGGCGAAACGCCCGGTTTTCGGCATCAGAATTGAGGATGAATGCCTCGCCTGCCGTTCTTGCGCGAATGTGTGCCCGGCCTCCTGCATCGAGATCGAAAAAAAAGAAGTAGACTCGGGAAGATGCGTGCTTTGCCTGTCCTGTCTTTCTGTCTGTCCGAACAAGTCGATCCGGTACGGTTTTACCATGAAAAAAAAATCTGTCTCGATCTCAGTAACGGAAAATAAAATCGTCAACCGTATAATCACGCGACGGGATTTTTTCGCGCTTTCCGTGACGGGTCTTCTTTCATTTATTCTTCCTTCCGCGTTGAAGAAAACTATTTTTTTCGGCGGCACCAGGGAAGCGGTAACCTTGAGCGGCATTACACGCACCCTTTCGATCGCCCCCGGAGCGGTAGACCTCGCGCGTTTCCAGAGGTTCTGCACCGGATGCGGCCTTTGCGTTTCGCGATGTCCTACGGGGGTTATCCGGTTTTTGAATCCCGTTCAGGGTCTTTATCCTTTTCTCGATTTTTCACGGGGCTACTGCACTTATGACTGCATAGTCTGTTCCCGGGTGTGCCCGACGGGAGCGCTTCTGCCTCTTTCGGCCTCGTCCAAGCATACCGTATCCGTAGGAACCAGCATTTTTGAAAGGAGCCGATGTATAGTCATTACAAAGGGTACTTCCTGCGGGGCTTGCGCCGAGCACTGCCCGACCGGTGCGGTGACCATGCATGCACTGGAGAAGGGCAAGCCCACCGAACCGGTTCTCGAGACAGATCTCTGCGTCGGCTGCGGAGCCTGCGAAAAAATCTGTCCCGCAGTCCCCTTGAAGGCAATATGGGTTTCGGGTTTGACTCAGCACCGGACGGCGAAGCTGCCCTCCGGCGGCAGTACCGGGACAGCAACCGGGGATTTCAGTTTTTGAGTGCGGCGCTGCAGGTAAGCGTATTCCCGTCATTCCATCTTTGTGGTAAGCTTTTATCGGTATTTGGCTGAAAAGTGCACTGCACTGCATGGCACTGCATGCGTTACCGGAGGATTCCTATGGACAGTACTTCTCTCGATCTTCTTCTCAAGCCGTTTTCCACCATCGGGCAGGAATGGATGCTCATCACTGCGGGAAACGGGACAAAACGCGAAGAATGGAATACCATGACCGCCTCATGGGGCAGTTTCGGCGTCTTTTGGAATAAAAATACCGTCACCTGCGTAATCAGGCCAACCCGCTATACCTGGCAGTTTGTCGAGCGCGAAGCGCTCATTACCTTTTCTTTTTTTACCCCTGCGATGAAAAAAGCCCTTCAGATTTGCGGAAGCACGACCGGCGCCAATACCGATAAAGCCGCCGCCGCCGGAGTCACGCCCGTCCTCCTTGAAAAAGGCGCAGTCGGCTTCAAGGAAGCCGCCCTGAATATCGTATGCCGCAAAATTTACGCTCAGGATATAGAGCCCGCTAATTTTATCGAAAAAAGCCTGGATGAAAACTATCCGAAAAAAGACTATCACCGCATGTATATAAACGAAATCGTTCAAGTGTACCGCGGATCAAGCAGGGGAGAAAAATAACATGGCAGAAAAAAAATCACCGCTCTGGCACGGACGGTTCGCGGAAGGTCCCGACGCGGAAGCGGTTGCCTTTGAAACCTCGATACACATTGATTCCCGCATGGCCTTCGACGATGTGCGGGGAAGCATCGCGCATGCGGGGATGCTCGGCCGCACCGGTATCATCCCGGCTCCGGAGTCCGCAGCCATCGTCGCGGAGCTGAAAAAAATAGCCTCGGAGCTTGAAGCGGGAACCCTTGAAATAGACACGGGAGCCGAGGATATCCATTCCTTTCTCGAGGGCGCTCTTACCGACCGGCTCGGGGATATCGGCAAAAAGGTGCATACGGGGCGGAGCCGGAACGACCAGATAGCCCTCGATGAAAGGCTCTATCTCCTGAGCAGCATGCCTCTTCTGCGCGAGGCTGTCCTCACCCTTATCGAGACGCTTACGACCGTTGCCTCGCATCATACCCGCTCCCTTATGTCCGGCTATACGCACCTTCAGCGAGCGCAGCCGGTAACCCTTGCCCATCACCTGTGCGCCTGGGCATGGATGCTTGTCCGCGATTACGGAAGGCTCGGGGACGCCATGGCTCGCCTCGATTTCATGCCCCTCGGTGCCGGAGCGCTTGCGGGCAGCGGGCTTCCGCTTGACCGGAAGTCCGTCGCGGACGAGCTCGGTTTTTCCGCTCTCACTGAAAACTCGCTTGACTCCGTCGCCGACCGGGACTACTGCCTCGAGATCACCGCGGACCTTTCGATACTGATGACCCACCTTTCCCGCTTCTGCGAGGAAATCATCATCTGGTCTACCGAAGAATTCAAGTTTATCGACCTCTCCGAAAAATGGTCGACGGGATCGAGCATCATGCCCCAGAAAAAGAATCCCGATTTCGCGGAGCTCATTCGCGGAAGGACCGGCCTCGTATTCGGAAATCTGATCGCCCTCCTGACGATGATGAAAGGCCTTCCCCTTTCATACAACCGGGACATGCAGGAAGACAAGGCCAGTCTCTTCGCGGCCTATGACACGACCTTTTCCTGCCTTCGAGTCTTCACCCATATGATCGGCACCGCCCGCTGGAACGTCGAGCGCATGGAGGCATCATGCACCGGAGGACACGCCAACGCGACCGATCTCGCCGACTATCTGGTGAAGAAGGGCCTGCCGTTCAGGACCGCCCATGAGGTAGCCGTGGAGTAGTTCGCGAGTGCATCGGAACGAACATATCCGATATGCTGAATCTTCCCTTTGAGCTGTTTTCGCGCCATTCTCCCCTCATCGGTAGGGATATCTATTCATTCCTGACACCCTCTGCATGCGTAAACGCGCGCAACCTTCCCGGCGGTCCGAATCCCGAACGGGTTGGGGCGCAGCTTGAAAAACTTGCGGAATTCATAAAAGGCGAAAAAGTTTTTTAGCCGCCGTTTTGTTTTCTCCATATAAGTAAGGCATCGGAACAAAAAGTGCCGCCGCAGGAAGCGCGCCCCGGGGCGGCATGTATTTGCTTCATGAAATTGTATGGAGGAAATGAATGAATGCTCTCAATTCGATTTTGGTCGAAGGGAATGTGGTCCGCGATCCGGTTGTACGGGAAACTCCGCGGGGAAGCCTTGTCTGTAATTTTTCGATTGCCTCGAACAGATTTTACAAACAGGATGACGAGTATGAGCAGGAAACCTCGTTTTTCGAGGTTGAAAGCTGGGCTAAACTGGCCGAGGCCTGCAGTAAAAATTTGGTAAAGGGACGAGGCGTCCGCGTCGTGGGCCGGCTCAAGCAGGACCGGTGGACCGGAACTGACGGGAAAAATTTCTCGAAAATCAAGGTTATCGCCGAACATGTGGAATTCAAGCCGCAGTTCAACAAGAACAAGACAGCCGTGGAAGAATCCCCTGAAGGTGCAGCTGAAGGAACTTCCGAAGAACTACTTCTGGATAGTGATTCCTGCATCGAAGCTTCCAGCGAAGCTGAAACGGCATCAGTGCCGGCATTCTGATTTTTTAAAAAAAGGAAAATTGTACTTAAAGGGTATTGAAAGGTTGGGTCTCTTTCGATACCCTGTTTTTATGGTTATGGGAATTCCGTTTTTTTTGCTTTTCGCCGTGTATGGCGTGGTCAACGCGTATCTGCCGATACTCCTTTTCAGATTGGGATACTCGGCGACCCTCATCGGTTTGCTGCAGGGTATCTTTGAGGCCTCGGGGCTCATCTTTCCAATTTTTGTCAGCACAAAAGTCGACAAGAAAGGAAACTACGGCTTTGTCATGATCCTCCTCGGTCTTCTTATGGTTATCGTGCTTCCTCCTCTCGTCTTTATCCAGAACTTCTGGGTTACGGCAGTTGTGTTGTCCCTTTTCGCGATAGGCTACAAGGGAGCCGTCCCCGTTGCCGATGCGCTGGTCTCGCGAAATCTCGGCTCGGGCAGTACCAATTACGGGAAGGTGAGGGTGCTTGGAAGCATCGGTTTTGTCTGCATCACCCTTCTTCTGCAGTTTACGCGCCTGATAAACGCGGATTCCCCCCTCTCCATCGCGGTGTGGATCGGTTTGCCGGCTTTTCTTTTTTCACTGTCGATTGTGCTGCTTCCGGGACTGCTCAAGCAGTATCCACAGACCGTCGTGACCAGCTTTGACGCGATTCCCGAGACTTTCCGGAAAAAAGGAATTTCAGCCCTGAAAGAATTTCCCTTTTCCTTTTGGTTCGGCATTTTTCTGATTTTTCTTGGTTTCCTCGGGATGACCCCCTCCCAGCGTTTTTTCTCCCTCTATGTGCAGGAATACCTGCACTTGAAGTCCTATGCCGGGCTCTGGGCTCTTGCAGCCGCCGCAGAAGTCCCCTTCATGTTTTTGTCGGGCAAATTCATCCGGCGATTCGGTACCGAAAAGCTCATCGTCATTTCCCTGCTCGCGATCACGGTCCGGAATCTGGTGTATGCCCTTTTCCCGAGTTTCGGCGGAGCGGTGGCGGGCCAGCTTTTTCATTCCATCTGTTTCGGTCTTTTTCATCCTGCCGCGGTAATCTTCGTCTGCGAGCGGGCTCCCAAGCGGCTCATGGTTGTCGGCCTCACCCTGTATTCATCGGTTTCCGTGGGAATCGCGTCGGTATTCGGCAATGTGATCGGGGGCGTCATCATTGATTCCTTCGGTTACCGCTTCCTCTTCACCTTTTTCGGCATATTCCCTCTTATCGGGATTGCTCTGTTCGTGATGCTCAGAGGCCGCCTGTACCGGCGAGATTGACAGAGGTTTCCTTCAGGAAGTAGTATTGGTTTCATTATGTTAGCAACAATTGTAAACTGCATTGCGGTTATTGCCGGTTCTTTCATCGGCATCCTTTTTTCCCGGAAAATTTCCGACGAAATCTCCGATGTGATTACTTCCGCCGCGGGCGTGGTCACCCTTATAATAGGCTTCCAGATGGCCTTCCAGACCGTAAACATCATTTATATGGCGCTGTCCCTGATAACCGGAGGAATTCTCGGTTCTTGGTGGGATATTGACGGCAAAATTCTGTCTCTCGGCCGATTTCTCGAACGCAGGTTCGGCCCTAAATCAAAACTGACCGCAGTTTTCCCGGAGAGCGGGCCGCCGGTGAGCTCCCGGTTCGCCTTCGCCTTTCTCAATTCCTCGGTCCTTTTTTGCGTCGGCGCCATGGCCATCGTCGGCTCCTTCAAGGCCGGAACCGAGGGTGATTTTACCATTTTGTACACAAAATCGGTACTCGACGGATTTTTGGCAATCGTGTTCGGCGCTGCCATGGGGGTAGGGACCGCGTTTTCCGCCCTTTCCATCCTTATTTATCAGGGGCTCCTTACCCTTGCTTCCGGTTTTATCAAGCCTTGGGTGTCCCAACGCATGATTGCGGAGCTTACCGGCCTCGGCGGAGCCTTTATCATCATGATAGGTATCAACCTGCTCAATCTCAGGAAACTTAAAACCGCGAATTACCTGCCGGCGCTGATTGTCATCGTCGGCCTGGTGCTCCTGGACCCCTATATCGCGCGTATTGCCACTCTTTTTATTTGACAGAAGAAACAAATGCGCATACAATGGTACCAATAAGATAATTTAGGAGGCCTTAAATGGCAAAGGTTGAACTCAAGGGCATGGGAAAGGTGTATGATGGGTCCGTTCGCGCAGTCGATAATGTGAACATCGTAGTTGACGATCAGGAATTCGTGGTATTCGTAGGTCCGTCAGGCTGCGGTAAGTCAACGACTCTCCGCATGGTAGCGGGACTCGAAGAAATCTCCGAAGGCGATCTGTTCATCGACGGAGAGCGCATGAATGACGTTCCCCCGAAGGACCGCAATATTGCGATGGTTTTCCAGAACTACGCGCTTTATCCCCACATGACTGTATACGACAACATGGCTTTCGGACTCAAGATCCGCAAAACCGACAAAAAAGAAATCGAACGCCGCGTAAACGAAGCCGCGCGCATCCTCGATATCGAAAAACTGCTTGACCGCAAGCCGAAAGCCCTCTCGGGCGGACAGAGACAGCGTGTTGCCGTAGGCCGCGCTATCGTACGCAACCCGAAAGTATTCCTCTTCGACGAACCCCTGTCAAACCTTGACGCGAAACTCCGCGTACAGATGCGCGCCGAGATATCCGATCTTCATAACCGCCTTAAGGCAACTATGATCTACGTAACCCATGACCAGGTTGAAGCCATGACCATGGGCGACAAGATCGTCGTAATGAAAGACGGAAAAGTACAGCAGATCGGCTCACCCCTGTATCTCTACAACCACCCGATCAACAAGTTTGTCGCCGGATTCATCGGCTCACCGCCCATGAACTTCCTCACCGTCAAGATCCTCGAGAAGGGCGGTCAGATAGTTGCAGACGAAGGTTCTTTCGAGCTTGTGCCCACCGCTGAACACCAGAAGATCCTCAAAGATTATCTCGGCAAGGAAGTCCATTTCGGTATCCGCCCCGAAGATCTTTCGTTCGTAAAGACACCTGTCGCGAAGAACAACATGCAGATGAAAGTAAGCGTCAAGGAACCCCTTGGAGCTGAAACCCACTTGTACCTGACTACCAAGACACAGCAGGTTATCGTGCGCACCGGAGCGGACATTGTGTTCCACATCGGTGAAACCGTCAACTTTGAACCGATCATGGAAAAAGCAAAGTTCTTCGATAAAGAAACAGAACGAAGTCTTTGTGACGACGTAAAGTCCGAATAGTTTCGGGAAACATCCTTATAAAAACAAAAAAGACCGTCTAGTGACGGTCTTTTTTGTTTTTTCCTGCTTCACTTAAAAACAGATTGTGTGGTGTAATTTTTATGTCCTCGATACCGGACTAAACATCACGTTCAATTCGGGGATATTGATATTCCCGGCTTGCACATGGATAACCGTATTGAGCTCTTCTTCGGTTTTCAGATTGATTTTTGCTTCCTGTCCCAGTTCGGGGATAAGAATGGTTGCCATTGAACCGTTTTTTTCCACTACGACCGCATCCCCTTTCCAATCCGGATTTTTCGCAAGAAAAACCAATACCCAGTGAAGGTTGGTTTTTCGTTCCGCCTGGGTGCTTTCCCGGGATGCGCTATCGCCTTCGGCTATCCTGAGAAGCATTTCGTCCGTATCCATAAGCGGTTTTTTATCAAGAAAAAGATGAATCTGCTGGTGGGCAATCAGGTCCCCGTAGCGGCGCAGGGGACTGGTTACCTGGCTGTACATGCCGATACCGAGACCGGCGTGATCCGAGGGTATGGTTCCTACCTTCCGGGATTTCATGGAGCGGCGTTTCCGGTATTCACCGGCAAGTCCCGGGGGCAATTCCTTCGGGATATCAGGAGTTTCCTGGCTCACATACTGAAAAGGAATGGCATTCTTGAAGGCAAAACGGGCGGCTGCCTCTCCGGCCAGAAGCATCATCTCCCTCACCATGTCGGCGGCGCTTTCGCTCTGTATTTGCTCTATTTTAACGGTTTTTTCTCCTGCATCGTTTTCCTTTACAAAGATATGCACCTCGGGCAGTTCAATCGAGACGGCCCCGGCTTCCATTCGTCTCCTGATATTGCGCTCGGCTATGGCAAAAAGGGGCGCAAGGCCGCTTTCATGTTTTCGGCTGGTTGCCTGGGCATAGGTAAGGCGTTCGACATGGATGTGCGTGCGATGGATGGACACTTCGCCGATGGCGCCGGTAGCGGTCAGGGAAATACAGAAGGAGAGGGCACGGGAGGTTTCCTGCAGTCCCAGGGCGTAATAATCAAGGGTAATGTCCGCAAGCATACGGGCGGCACCTTCCGGAATATACAGAGTAGAACCCCGGGATCTTGCGTCCCTGTCAGAGGGCGAATCAGGGGTGACGGTGCTTGCGGGGTCTGCGATATGTACCCACAGTTTGTCCCCGTCTACGGATACCGCGTCATCCGGGTCATTGCTCCACTCATTGTCGATAGCCCAGGCGGAAAGAGCGGTCAAATCCAGACGTTGGTCGGTATCATCGGGGGCATCAACCTGGACGGCCGAAGAATGGATGGTGTGTCCATGCCGCGCGGGCCAGGGATTGCGTTCCGTTTCCCAGTATCCGGTTTTTAAAAGGAGGCGGTGCGCCGCCTGGGGAGTCTCGCTGATGCCTGCTTCCTTGAGTGTTTTGGATTTTTCGGTTTTCCCGAGGGCAAGGGCCTCTATATCCTGCAGAAATTTTCCGTCTTCGGGCAGCTTGATTCCGCCTTCCGTTCCGCCTTCGCTGTTGCTGCCCCCTGCAAGGGTTTTTTTCAGCCTTTCGTGAAACGCATCCCGCTCGGATCCTTCTTCCCTTTTTGCTTCAGCCTTGCGGATAATTGCCTCGGCTTCATCCCTGGCGCGCAGAATAATCGGCTCCCCGGGGCTTGTGCACACCAGCCAGGGGGATTCGGTGAGCGTTTTCCAAATTATCCAGGCAGTTTCCGGCGGATAGGAACCCCACACCAGATCGGTCAGTTCCTTGAAGGAAGGCGTTTCGCCTGCGAAGAATTCAAGTGCTTCGGAAATATCTCCCGAGGGCAGGGACGAAAAAAGTATTTTTTTCAGGTCCTTGACAGGGCCCTCGTGCAGAAGTATTACGTCTTTTTCACGTACACGGATTTTTCCGCCTGAGGTGGTAATTTCGATTTTATCGGTTTCAAGGCCGCTTATGAGCGCAGGCTGATTTTTGAATAAAACGAGGGCATTTTCTTTTAATTTCATGGTTCATTCTATCATTTTGCCCTTCAATGGGACAAGAGATGCAGTAACGGATTGACAATTTTGGTATATTTATGCAATAGTATGACAATTAGTTGAATAAATATAACAACGGAGAAGAGCATGATAGTAATGAAATTCGGTGGTTCCTCGGTAGCAAACGCAGAACGTATCCGGCATGTAGCCGGGATTATCAAGGGGTTTGAAAGCAAGCGGCTTATTATTGTCCTTTCCGCGATGGGCGACACCACGGATGATCTTCTCCAGGCGGCTGATGCGGCTATGCAGGGTGTCATTACCCTCGATGCGATCGAAACCCTGCACAAAACAACTGCGGCTGAGCTCGGTATCGACCCGACAGAAATAGATTTGCTTCTCTCAGAACTCCGCACTCTCCTTACCGGTATATCCATGCTGCGCGAAGTGTCGGCGCGCTCCCGCGATTATCTCGTTTCCTTCGGCGAGCGTCTTTCCGTCCGGCTCATGTCCGCTTATCTGAATACGATTTCCGTCCGCGCCGAATTCAGGGATGCATGGGATGTCGGCTTTTTTTCCGATTCAAACTATACCAGCGCCGACCTTCAGCCGGAAACCTGGGAAAATATCCGTAAAACCCTCGGTCCTTACGCAGCCGGCAAAAAAGGCGACGGAATGGCCATGCCCATCGTCACCGGCTTTATCGCAAAGGACAAGAACGGCTTTATCACCACTCTGGGCCGCGGCGGCAGCGATTTGACCGCAACCATCATCGGGGCCGCGCTCCGCGTGGAAGAGGTGCAGACCTGGAAAGACGTGAACGGCATCCTGACCACCGATCCCCGTATCGTCAAGGAAGCCCGCACCGTTCCGGTCGCGACCTATGACGAGGTTGCCGAGCTTGCCTATTTCGGCGCACAGGTTCTCCATCCCCGCTCAATGCAGCCCTGTCTCCAGACGGGAACCCCGGTTCGGGTTAAAAACTCATACAACATCGACGCCCCCGGCACCCTGATCGTGACCAAGCACGAAATTGAGCCGTCGCCTGTCCGCGCCATCACCACCAAGAAGAACGTCACCCTGATCGATATCGTCTCGACCAGAATGCTGGGCCAATACGGTTTTCTGGCCAAGGTATTCGAGTCCTTCGCGAACCACAGCATCAGCGTGGACGTGGTCGCGACCTCGGAAGTTTCCGTGTCCCTCACCGTGGACAGCAAACGGGGCGACCTCTCGGGACTGCGTCATGACCTCGAGAAATACGCGAGCATCGATATCCGCAAGGACAAGGCCATCGTCACCATCATCTGCGATGTCCGGCGCTCGAGCGATATCCTTGCGGTAACTTTCGAAGCCCTCGCGAGAGAAAAAATAAACATTCAGATGATCAGCCAGGGCGCCTCAAAGGTAAACATCAGCATGATCTGCGATTCAACCGAGTCCGAGCACGTGGTCGCTCTGCTGCATGACAGTTATTTCGGCAAGGACGGAAAGGGAGGTCTTGTATAATGAAAATAGCGCTGATCGGTTATGGAAAAATGGGGCACATGATTGCCAAGGCCGCTGTCCTCCGCGGCCATGAAATAGTCTGCACGGTCGATCCCTTCGCCCCCGACGCGACCTGCGTCACCTCGGACAACGCCGTCATGCTCAAGGCGATAAAGGATTCGCTCGCAGAGGGGGCGATCGATTTTTCCCATCCATCCTCGGTTTTTTCCAATATGAACTCGCTCATTCCGACCGGGCTTCCCCTGGTAGTCGGCACTACCGGCTGGCTGGACAAGGTTGCGGATATCCGGCTCGCGGTCGAAAGCGCGGGATCGTCTCTCCTGTATTCCGCCAATTTTTCGGTGGGAGTGAATATTTTTTATCAGATGGTCGCCGAAGCGGCGCGCGTCATGGCTTCCTTCGAGGAATACGATGTCGCCGTATTCGAGTCCCATCATAACCAGAAGGCTGACAGCCCTTCGGGCACCGGACTCGAGATCGCCAAGCGCATTCTCGCAAATATTCCGCGTAAGACGAAGATAGTCACGAACGCCTTTGACCGAAAGCCGGAAAGCAATGAGCTCCACCTTGCTAGCATGCGGGTTGGGACCGTTCCCGGAACGCATACGATCTTTTTCGATTCCGTTGCCGATTCGATAGAGCTTACCCATACCGCCCGAAGCCGCGAAGGTTTTGCCCTCGGCGCAGTCCGCGCAGTGGAATGGCTTACCGCTCCCGATTCGGAAAACCGGGCCAAAAAGGGCATTTTCACCATGAACGATGTATTTGCAAGTCTTTAGATACGCGTCCTTTTCCGTTTATTTACGTTGCTGTTGAGAATTTGACAAAATCGTAGTATAATGACCCCTATGAATGAAGAAACTATCATAACAACCAGCAAGGTCGGCAAACGGCTGGACGCCATCGTGAAAAACGAGAGAGTTTCGTATCTTGTGTTCAACAACGGGGAGATACCCATCGTGAGCAAGATCACCATCGGGCGGGAATCGGACAATGACGTGGTTATCAACAATCAGCTTGCGAGCCGTCATCATGCCCTGATCCAGAAAATCAAGGACGAATATTACCTGAAAGACCTGGACAGCACCAACGGCACCTTCCTGAACGGAGAGGCGATACCGAAGGATAAATACGTCAAGCTTGAGGGCAACGATACCGTCACCATCGGCAAAAACAACCTGATAATCAAATGAAAGAAACAGCCTCGCATAAAAAACTCTCATCCGAGCTTTCTTCGCTTATGCCCGCGCTTGATGACGACGGGCTTTCCTTTTTGATAGAGCAGGCGAGGGTTCATCTCTATAATATGGAAGTCGAAAAGCTCGAGGCCATGATGCCGAAACAGAGCGCAGCCGAAAAAAGAAAGAGCATACGCAAATCCGGAAAGAACATCCCCGCTGACTTTCGCGTCGAGCGCTCGTCAAGCGGGTCGTCCTATCATCTTATCTCGGGCGGAAAGTGGAAAATGTTCAACGAGGAAGAGATGCTGAGCATTGTCCGCATCGCGCAGGCAAAGGAATCCCTCCTTGAGGTTGCCTTTCGGCTCTGCACCTGGTTCGAGGAAGAGCGGCCGGATACCTTCGCCGATCTTGAGCTCGGGGACCAGCATGATCCCAAGATGAAAGAACTGGTTCAATTCCTCCGCAAGAAATTCAGCGTAAAAAAAATGTAAGGCGAGAGGGCTTTTTCAATCCATTCCGCGGTGATACTCCTCGATGCATTTGGTGAACCTGAGGGTAATCTCGTCAGTCACCTTCTGCAGCGCGCTTTTTTTGTCGGTTTTATACAATTCCTGATATTCGTTCAGCACGATCGGTTCTCCGGGCACGATAATCGCGTATTTGTCGATTTCATTCGACCGGTTTCTGAGCGTGCCGCCTTTCAGCCGTTCGATCAAATCATAAAAATTATGGGCGATTTCCATATAGTTCTCGATTTTCGCGTTTTCCGGAATAGCGGTAAGATCGATATACTCGAGAATTTCGGCGCTTTCAATATGCCTCATCGCGTACCATGCTTCTGCCGTCTCCCGGCCGGCAAGCTTCCTGTACAAGGAACTCATGGATGAGATATCGCCGCGGTAGATATGGTCCCAGGCCTTAGTCCGGATCCGGTAAATGCGTTCAGTCGTGCTTCCTTCAGCTTCAAGCGAAAAGATTCTTTCCGCTGCCGCAAGCATTGCCCCAAGGACTGCCTGCTGGCTGTTCTCTCCCTCCATCAGGCCGAGCTCGGAATAATAGCGATTCAGGCTTGACAGAATGGCCTGTCCGATAAGGAGAAGCCTCTCCCTAATTCCTGCGCTTCCCGCTGTTAACGCGATACCGCATTCTTTTTCCATTCCGAGAAGATAGCGGGAAAGGGAGCGTCCCGCATTTTTACCATACCTGTAGTGGTGTGATACCGGAAGAAATACCACCTGCTCGTCCCGACCCTGCCTTGTGAGGTCCTCCATGCACCAGAAACCGAAACGTGCGGTTCCCGTTTCTAGTTCCCCGACCTTCTCGCTCAAGTAGGTGACATGTCCTTCGGGGGCCATGGCTAGGGGATATTTCCCGTCGGTGAGTATCTTGCGGATGCGGTTCATTCCCCTGGAATCCATGTGAATGTGGTTAATCGGCACCGCGCCCACATTGGGGAGGAGCCAGCGTACAAAGGCGCTTGACCAGAGAGGAACCTCGGCTCCATACATGAAATGGACATGGGTAATTTCCCTGAAAGGTTTGCCGGCCCTGCGTGCCTCTTTTGGAAGCACATGATGAAAAACATAGGACATAATGTGGGGATCATCCCCGTAGGCGTGGCGGAATCCCACAATCAGGCGGATTTTCTTTTCCAAAAACGCATGATAGGTATCGATCATGCGCTCCCCGTGGAACATGATCGGTTCCTTGAAGCGGAATGCACGGGCGTAGGGCTGTATTATCGAGTGAAAAAAGGCAATGACAGGATAATTGATTTTCGTTTCCGGAAGGGCAAGCTCCGCAACCGGCTTGGTCAATGGTGTATACATGTGGGATAGTGTAAAGACAACATACGAAAAAGACAAGATGGATATTTATTTACTGGACTATACTGAATTTGTACTTTATTATATTAAATCAGCATGTACAACAAGAAACAAAGGAGTTTCCCATGTCCCAGCTTTCTCTCCCCGCCGGATATACATCTCTTCTTTCAGTCAAGGAAACCGAACAGGCAATCATCCGCATCAAGGATTTTTTTCAGCTCGCGCTTTCAACCGAACTGAATCTTACCCGTGTCACGGCTCCCCTGTTTGTCCCGAAGGGAAAAGGAATCAACGATGACTTGAACGGCGTCGAGCGCCCGGTCCATTTCCCGGTCAAGGATATGAACGAGCAGGAACTGGAAATTGTGCATTCCCTCGCAAAATGGAAACGGCTCAAGGTAACCGACCTCTGCCTTACTTCCGGTTTTGGTATTTATACCGACATGAACGCTATCCGCGCGGACGAGGTGCTGGACAATATCCACTCGCTCTATGTCGATCAATGGGACTGGTGCCTGGCTATCGATGAAAAGGACCGCACGATTGAATTTCTCAAAGGCATCGTCCGACAGCTGTACCGCTGCCTGAAACGCACCGAATTCTACATATATGACAATCATCCCACAATCCCGCCCGTTTTACCCGAGGATATTTTCTTTATTCACTCCGAGGATCTTCTTCACCAATATCCCGGAATGACGGTAAAAGAACGCGAAAATGCAGTGACGAAAAAATACGGCTCCGTTTTCATCATCGGAATCGGCGCTGCCCTGAGCGACGGCAATCTGCACGACGGGCGCGCTCCGGACTATGACGACTGGATAACCGAGACCGGCAACGGTAAGCGGGGACTCAACGGAGATCTTCTTGTCTGGAACAACGTGCTTGGACAGGCTCTCGAACTTTCGTCAATGGGCATCAGGGTAAATCCTGCGACGCTTAAAGAACAGCTTGCGTACCGCCATTGTCCCGAGCGCGCTTCTCTCTACTTTCACAAAAAACTGCTCGCCGGGGAGCTCACGCAGACAATCGGCGGCGGAATCGGCGAATCCCGCCTTTGCATGTTTTTCCTGCGCAAAGCCCATATCGGCGAAACACAGGTTTCGGTTTGGCCTGACTCAATGAGAGCCTCCTGCTCGAAAGCGGGCGTCAACCTGCTTTAGCTTGTCCCTTCTATAACGGCCGCTTTTACTGTAGAATCGCATGTATGAATTCTGCATTAAAACCGGCCGTTATTATTGTCTCCCTCCAGGTGCAAACCTCCTTCCAGGCAGTACCCCTGGGTGCTGCCTGCATTGTGTCCGCCCTCAAAAACGAGAGTGAAATTTCCCGAACCAATTCCATCCTGTTGTCCGATTATTCCATTGAAGACGCAGACCTCGCGGGCCTTTCCGCCGCGGATGCCGGAGTCGTCATCGCCGGAAAAATCGCCCTTCTCTGCAAAGAATCCCCCATCGCGGGATTTTCCATATATGTCTGGAACCGTTCGATTCTCGAATCCGCCGCCCTTCATCTGCGTGCCCTCGTTCCCGGCATCATACTTTTTGCCGGCGGACCCGAGGTTACCGCCGACCCCGCATCTTTTGCCGCAGAAGGGGCTGCGCAAGAAACCGGCAGCGTCAATATTTTTGATTATCTGATCTGCGGAGAAGGGGAGAGGGCCTCGGTTGCCTTGATCCGCGCCCTGCGGAACGGCACGGCGCTTCCCCAGGAAATTCTGCTTAATCAGCGCTTCCCGGGAGAAGACTGCGCAGTACTGGCCTCGCCCTGGATTGACGGCACCCTCGAGGAATCCACTTCGGTTCGGGACTGCAAGGGTGCCCTGTGGGAGCTTGCCCGCGGGTGTCCCTACAACTGTGCGTACTGCTACGAATCGAAGGGCGAAAAGAAGGTGAGGACCATACCCCTCGACAGGCTCGAGAAGGAACTGGCCTTTTTCGTCAAATCGGGAATCGAGCGGGTGTTCGTGCTCGATCCCACCTACAATGCGTCCAGGGACCGGGCCCTGCTCATTCTCCGCATGATCGAGAAAACCGCAGGCGAGCTGCATTTTAATTTTGAGGTGAGGGCAGAGCATCTTGACCGCGAGATGGTAGAGGCCTTTGCGAAAATTCCCTGTTCCCTCCAGATCGGGCTGCAGAGCACCAATCCCGAGGCGCTGAAGGCGGTGAACCGCCCTGTCGATCTTTCCCTGTTCAGCAAAAAAATTGCGCTTCTCAACGATGTAGGCATCGTATTCGGTCTTGATTTGATGTACGGCCTGCCGGGAGACTCTCTTTCGACTTTTCGCTCCAGCCTGGATACCGCAATAGGCTTCTATCCGAATAACCTTGAAGTGTTCCGCCTGTCAGTCCTTCCGGGAACCATACTCGCCGACAACGCCGCCACTCTCGGATTGAAGGCGCAGAAGACGCCGCCCTATCATATAGAGTCTACGCCGAAATTCCCCTCCCAGGATTTGGAACGTGCAGGGGCGATAGCCCGCGCCTGCGACGTGTTTTATACGCAGGGCAGGGCAGTTACCTGGTTTCTCTCGGCCCTTTATCCGGTCAAGCTGAAGCCTGCCCAGTTTTTCCAGGACTTCGCCCAGTATCTCGCCGACAAAAAAATATCCGCAGGAGAAACCGAGCTTACCCAAGCGGAAGCGCAGGTTCTGCAGCTTGAGTTTACCGAGATGAAATACAGGGAAAAGGGAAAGGCTTTCCTGTGGCCTATACTCTGCGACATCATTCAGCTGAACGGCGCCTGGACGCGTGCCCTTGCCGAGGGCGAGGAAACCCGTCTTTCGCTTTCCTACCATCCTGACGACCTGTTCAGTCCGGACGCGATTGATCTCGAGTATTTTGTCGACAATGCCTATATGGAAAACTGCACGGTCCGGATTTTTTCCGGAGCAGACGGCCCCGAGATGGAAATTCTATAAGAAATAGAATTTCCATAGAAAAAAACTTGCGGAGACTAAAAAAAAATGAACTTGAAAAAACTGAATCCCTTCGTGGTATACAGGGGCTTGCCCCGTCCGGTGTATGTCATTTTCTTCTCTACGATGATCAACGGCATGGGGATTTTTGTGTATCCCTTCATGGCCCTGTTTCTGACGCAAAAGCTGCACTACAGTGTCGCCAATGCGGGACTCTTCATGTTTCTTTCCTCTTTGGCCTACATTCCGGGCACCTTTATCGGCGGGAAAATCTGCGATGCGCTCGGACGCAGGATAGTGCTTTTTACCGCGCAAACACTCGCGAGTTCCATGTTTTTCGTCTGCGGCTTTCTCGGCAGCTCGCCCCTCGTTCCCTGGTTTATTCTGCTGAATATTTTCTTTGACGGTTTCGCCGATCCCGCGCGAGGGGCCATGCACACCGACGTAACGAATACAGAAAACAGGCAGAGCGCGTTCGCACTGAACTATCTCGGGCACAACCTCGGTTTTGCGGTGGGCCCAGTGATAGCCGGCTTCCTTTTTTCCCGGGCTTCTCGGTGGCTTTTTTTCGGCAACGCCTTCATGGGCTTCCTCTCGGTACTGCTCACGGTCACCCTGGTGAGCGAGACAAAACCGACCGCCGCGCAGATTGAAGAAAGCAAGCTGAGCGGCAAAACCGACCGCGCGATGGAGGGTTCCCTGTTTGACGCATTGAAGGAACGCTCGGGCCTTCTCGTCTTCGGCCTCCTGATCACGCTTTACGGCTTTGCCTACGGACAAACCCTGTTCACCCTTCCCCTGTCCGCGATCGCTTCCTTCGGCGAGGACGGCGCAAAGGTGTTCGGA
This sequence comes from Spirochaetales bacterium, assembly GCA_043775705.1. Taxonomy (GTDB): domain Bacteria; phylum Spirochaetota; class Spirochaetia; order Treponematales; family Treponemataceae; genus Teretinema. The sequence continues at coordinate 23,505 of JAYVSC010000025.1, forward strand.
ACCCTCATGTCGATAAATGCCCTTATGGTAATTTTTTTAAACGCGCCGATAGTGAGCATCACGAGGAAGTTCAAGACGCTGTACAATGTCGCATTCGCGGGGATTCTGTACTCGATCGGTTTTGCGGGATTTATCTTCGCCCGGTCGCTTGCGTCGTTTTATTTTTTTACGCTTGTGTGGACCTTGGGGGAAATAGTGGATGCCGTGAACAGCTGGTACTATATCGCGAACAATACGCCCATGAGCCACCGCGGACGCTTCAGCGGGATATTTCCTTTCATCACCGGATCGGGCCGCGCGCTCGCGCCGTTCGCCGGCGGCCAGATAGTGCAGAGTTTCAGCCTGGCGGCCCTATGGCTTGTGGCCGCCCTTACGAGCGCGGCAGGTTCGCTGGGAATCGCCGTGCTCTCGCGCACGGGCTTGAGGGAAGGGAAGTCTCCCCCAAACCGGTAGCCTTTACAGGCGGTTCGCGATGCGATCGATAAACTGCCATGAGTCGAGGATTTCCCGCGCGGGCGGTTCGGCGAGCTTCGCGAGGTCGCCCGTCATGATGCCGTCTTCGATCGTGTCGAGGGTGGCCTTTTCGAGCCGATGGGCAAAATCGGCGAGCAGGGGCAGGCCGTCGAGCTCCGCGCGCTTGGCAAAGGCACCGCTCCAGGCGAAGATCAGGGCTACTGGATTCGTCGAAGTTTTTTCGCCCTTCATGTATTTATAGTAATGGCGCTGCACGGTGCCGTGCGCGGCTTCGTATTCGAAGACCCCGTCGGGAGAGACAAGCACGCTCGTCATCATCGCGAGGCTGCCCGAGGCGGAGGCAACCATGTCGCTCATCACGTCCCCGTCGTAATTCTTGCATGCCCACAGAAAGCCGCCCTTGCTCTGCATGACGCGCGCGACGGCGTCGTCGATCAGTGTATAAAAGTACTCGATGCCGGCTGCGTCGAATTTATCCTTGAATTCGGTATCGAAAACTCTCTGGAAAATTTCCTTGAAGCGGCCGTCATAGGTTTTGGAGATGGTATCCTTGGTCGCGAACCACACGTCTATTTTTTCGGAAAGTCCGTACAGGCAGCAGGCCCGGGCGAAGCTCTCGATCGATTCGTCAAGGTTGTGTATGCCCTGCAGAATTCCCGGTCCCTTCATTTCCATGATCGTCTTGCGTATCACTTTCCCGTCGGCGCCCGTAAAGACCAGCTCGGCTTTTCCGGGACCATCCGTCGCGATCTCGCAGTTTTTGTATACGTCGCCGTAGGCGTGGCGGCCGAGCACCAGCGGTTTTGTCCAGCAGGAAACCGACGCCTTGATGTTTTTCACGATGATGGGCTTGCGGAACACCGTTCCGTCAAGCTCGGCGCGGATGATGCCGTTCGGGCTCGGGGTGAGTCCCTTGAGTGAATATTCCTCAAGACGAGCGGCGTTCGAAGTGATGGTCGCGCATTTTACGCCGACCTTGAGTCTTTTTATGGCGGCGGCCGAGTCGTAGGTGATCTTGTCGTTCGAGTCGTCGCGCGCCTTGAGACCGAGGTCATAATACTCGACTTTCAGGTCGATAAACGGGGTTATCAGTTTTTCCTTGATTACATCCCAGAGCACCCGGGTCATTTCGTCGCCGTCTAGTTCGGCAATCGCGTTTTTCATCTGTATTTTGGCCATCGTTATTCCTTCGTTCAAGTAATTATTGAGCATTTATTGCGTCCATACTACCGGAAAACGCTCTGATGGGCAATATTTGGATGCGTTCTTTTTACCCTTGACCGGCGGTATTTAAAAGCGTACAAAAGAGCATGACAGAAAAAAATCCGAATGAAATTCTCGACATTGCCCTCGAAGCGGGCATGATGATCCTTCAAAACGGAGGGGAAACCTACCGTACCGAAGAAACCATGATAGCGATCGCGTCTTCTCTCGGGGTGGAATCGGCCTCGGCATTTGTCACACCGACCGTGGTCATGCTTACCTGCATCGACTTCAAGGGTCAGAGTTTTACGCGGATTCAGCGGATAAACGCGAGGACCATCAATCTGGGGAAGATTTCCCGGGTGAACGAGCTTTCAAGACGCCTCGTGAGCAGGGGGAAAACCTCGGATCTTGCTCTGGTCGAATCCATGCTCAGACGTATAAAAAATACTCCGCTCCATCATCCGATCGGGGTGGTGCTGGCGACTGCCTTTGCGAGTTTCTGCTTTTCTCTTCTTTTTTTGGGTACTCTCTTTGATGCGGGGACTGCGTTCGCGATAGGGGCTGTCCTCAGGCTTTTCCTTTTTCTTATCGCGCCCTTGAGCCTTTCGAGCTTTATCGTGTCGATTTTGGGCGGTTTGGTCATATCTCTTTTTTCCGGCGTTGCCGTCTTTTCAGGCATTGTCGCCTCGTCCGGCAACATCAGTATTTCCGTCCTTATGTCATTGGTTCCGGGACTTGCGATCGTGAACGCGATCAGGGACATTATTTCCGGGGACCTTGTCGCGGGCTCTGCCCGATTAATGGAAGCTTTCGTTATCGCTGCCGCCCTTTCACTCGGCGCTGCCTTCGGTCTGATGATATTCCCCGCCGATTATTCCTTCGGTTCGGCCTTTGTCACCTGGAATGCCCTTTTACCCGCATTTTTCCTGTCGTTCTTCGCGACTGCATCCTTTGCGTATTTCTTCTATATAAACAAGTATGATATTTTCTGGACTTCCCTGTTCGGCGCGTGCGGATGGCTGATGTTCATCATTATCAGCCGGGATTTCGCGAATCCCGTCGCCGGCTATATGGTCGGTGCCCTGTGCGTGGGCCTTCTTTCCGAATTTTTTGCGGTTTTGTTCAAGAAACCTGCGACAGTCTTCATCGTGCCCGGAATAATTCCCCTCGTACCCGGAGGCGGTATGTACGAGACAATGCTGCTGTCCGTTATGGGAAAGATGGACGCTGCGGCCCTTACCGGCTTTAATACCCTGAGCGCGGCCGCGGCCATTGCCGTCGGCATAGCCC
>JAYVSC010000026.1:0-5263 GCA_043775705.1 Spirochaetales bacterium
TCCCGGTGTATTCAGGTAACAATACACCGGGAGTAGCGGGAATTCCCGTACTATATTCGGAAGTGAACTCGAAACCGGCGAACAGGATTTCGCAAAACGAGCAGAATGCCAATTTTGTAGTTACATCGCCCCGCTGGGTATCGTCGTCCTTTTCTCTGTCGCGGCCTGTCGCAGCCGGTGAGACGTTTTGGTATGGGTATTGTGCCTCTGAAATTTATTTTCCGTATATTGATTTTGCGAATCGTATCGAGCGGATGTATACCGACGGCTTTATCGAGAATATCTTCGTTCCGGACCCCGATCCGGACACGGTAATAAAAAATGTATTGATGAGCATGTATTTTACCTACACCGATGCCCAGAATCTTACCAGGATTATGCTTGATACGATTGGACTGACTGAGACACTTGCAAGGCACTTTACGTTCAGGCGTGCGTGCGCTGATGGTTCGGGAATTACCGAAACTACTGTCGCACAAAGAGGTTTGATTCGGTAATGCCGGTCGCTTGCCGACATTACCGACGCGCTTTCATTTATTCAGGTTCTGTATCGCTTGTGCAGTTCTACCCTTGAGGCTGTTGGAACTGTCTCGTTTGTACAGATGTTGATCCGGTTCTGCGTAACGGGTATCGGGGTGCTGGAGAATGTCGCGCGGAGTCTCGGACAATCGAGGCTTGTTACCAGTGTCTGCGGGTTTATCGAACAGATGCTTGGCCGGATGCTGCTGAAAAAGGAAGAGCTTGTCTTTGTCTCGCGCGTGACGCGGGAAATCGAATTCAGGGGGTATCTCTTATGACAAACATATATGTCGGGCAATCGGCATTGCGGGTTTCGGCAAGGACAGGTACGGCCCTTGCCGATATCGCGGAGTGCGAGATCAGATACGAGAAGCCCGACGGGACACGGGGACAATGGGCGGCTTTCGTGAGCGACGCCGAGCGCGGTGTGGTCTCCTATGACCTTCTCGGCAATGAACTCGATCTTCCGGGATGGTGGCGGTTTTGGGTATTCGTGACCTTCGATGACCAACGGTCAGCCTTTGGGGATGCGGTAAAAATATTCGTGAAAGAAGAAGGCAGATAATCGCCGCGCGGTCATTCCGGGGAGGCTGGCAGGAGCGCAGACTGAAGGGCTTCCTCTCGTTCGAGGAAGAACAGGCGAAGGACATTGAATACCTGTGCAATCTCAACGGTACGAAACTGACCTACCGGGAACTGGTCATACTTTTGTTTTTCCAGCGCAGGGAGTATCTGAAAAAACCGGGATCACTCTTGTGCCTGTACCGGGTATGGAAATCTGAAGAGACTGAGGGTGTGACTCATGACAGGCGGTACGCGCTGTATTATCAGGCTTTGATGCAAGGGGGGTACCTTTGAGCGACGGGGATGACCAGGTATCTTTTGATGCCAAACTCCTGCGCGTCGATGATTTTGTCGCGGGAAAGGAACAGTTTACCGACCTCACGAACGGAGAACAGTTCGTAAAGGAATTCCGGGAGAAAATCCGATTCTGTACGGCCTGGAACAAATGGCTGATATGGGACGGGAACACCTGGCATCCCGATGACTGCAATGAAATATATGCGCTGGTCAAATCGTTCATTCGGGGTATGTACCTGAAAACGGGACCGCTCTGCGACGCGGAGCGGTCGGTGCTTCTCCGCTCGCATTTGATCAAGAGCGAATCGATACGGAAGAGGCAGGCACTGATCGAGAGCGCGAGCCATGAACAGGCGGTCAGGCTCTTCCCGCATGAGGTTGACAGCGACCCTTTTGTTTTCAACGTCCAAAACGGCACGATCGATCTCCGCACCGGGATACTCCATGAGCCGATGAAGGAAAAGTTCATCACGAAGTGCGCAAAAGTTGTCCACGACAGGAATGCGCAAAGCCCTGAATGGAACATGTTCCTGCTGCGGATAATGGACGGGAACGGGCGCCTCATCACCTTTTTGCAGAAGGCGGTCGGCTGGGCGCTGACCGGGGACATGAGCGAGCAGGTTATGTTTATCCTCTACGGCTCGGGGGCGAACGGCAAAAGCACGTTTCTCAATGCCATCATGGAAATTCTCGGAGATTACGCGATGTCGAGCCCGACCGAAACCTTCATGAAAAAACACGGGGAAGGAATCTCGAACGATATCGCGCGCCTGCGGGGAACGCGTTTTGTCACGACGGTTGAGGCCGAGGAAGGAAAGCGGATGAGCGAGCCGCTCATCAAGCAGGTAACCGGACAGGACATGATGACGGCACGGTTTCTGTATGGCGAGTATTTCGACTTTGCCCCGAGCTTCAAGATTTTCATGGCCACGAACCACAAGCCGGTAATCAGGGGAAATGACCACGGTATCTGGCGGCGTATCCGTCTGGTACCCTTTACGGTAACGATACCCTACGAAGAGCGAGACCCGAACCTGATGGAAAAATTGCGGAAGGAGGCTCCCGGGATTCTCAACTGGATGGTCGAAGGATGTCTCCTGTGGCAAAAGGAACGGCTCGGTGAACCGGAAGAAGTAAAACTCGCAACCGAGGAATACCAAGAGGATATGGATCTTATCGGATCCTTTATCCGGGAATGTTGCATAGTCGACCCGAGCGGGTATCTGCGCATCGGTTCCGGAGAACTGTACCGCGCGTATACGCTCTGGTGCGAAAAGAACAGCGAGAGGCCGTATGCCCAGCGGATATTCGGCATTCACCTGCAGAACATGGGTGTGGGAAAGGAACGCGATTCCACGACGCGGTACTGGAAAGGTATAGCGATCAGGACTGAAAGTTGATGAAAGGCCGGTTGTTCCGGTCTTTTTTTTGTCCTTGAGGGTTTCCCCCATGCTCCCCCTTCCGTATGAGTCTTGAAAATGACACAACGCAATGACACAGGAACGAATGAGGCCAGCGAAAAGAATGTAAATCCATGTCAATTCAGGTAAACAGAAGTAAACGAAAGATACATAGTTCTTCTTATATTTCTTGTTTTTATTTTTTTATGACCTATGGATAAAATAATAAAGGCAGAAACAAGACAATACAGAAAGTTTCCGAAAATGAAGTCAGTAAGCGTCATTGTGTCATTGATGCGATTAAAAGCAAGCAGTTTTTCCCTGTCGCGCGCTCCCCGAGGGAAAATTTTTTCCATGGGAAAAAATTTTGCGTGATTATATCGGTCCGGCCCCGCAGGGGCCGGAAGTGTCGCGGCGGGCTTTGCGTTCACTATCGGAATCTTCCGCCTTCGCCAGTGAAGCGGTCGCGGAGGCTGAGGAACGAAGCCGGAGTGTCCGCTGAACGATAAGGCGAAGGCGGAAGAACGCACCGCACTAAACCGCGTGAAGAAACCTTCGGCAGGTCTACGAGCCGAAGGCGAGAAGTCCTTGCGAACGATTGAATTCCCGCTCACGGTATCGGGCAAGGGAAGAAAATCGGTGCCTGTCATTCACCCCGGATTGACCGGTCATCACAGGAAAGCCTGTAAGCATCCCGCCGGGCTCGTTCGAAATAACTGGTCTTCTCGGGCGCCCGCCTGTTCGGTGTAATCGTTTCACTTTGAACCAGATGCACCACCGGCATCCCGGACGAGTGGAACGAGCTGGAGCCCCCCAGGCCTTCAGGCCGATAGAGGCCCCCCTCTCCCCAATTCTAATCCGGTACCTATTGTAGGGGGTGCGGGGGGTGAGGGGTTTGGGGAGAGGGGGGCCGGCGGGGGGCGGAAGGAATCCGGGATGCCGGTGGTGCCGCTTTGTTTTAAGCAGAAGCACAGGCGGGCGCAGAATGAAGGAGGACCCGGGAGCGCAAGGGCAGGAGGCCCGCGGCGCGGAGGGTTCGACTGAAGTGAGGGCGCACACGGACGTGTGCCCGAACTCGAGATTTCGGCGAGAAACGCTCCCGCGAAGAAAAAGACCGCGAAGCGATGGAGCGGGACAACCCCGTCGGGATACGCTGCTGAATTGACCGAGGAAAGATAAGGAAAAGCGGGCGCGTTTCCTGATGCAAAGAAAAATAAGCTCTTGAACGAAGGAACGAGCGAGCGCGAGGCCGTGGAGAGCGAAACGCAGTGGAGCGATCCTTGGCCGAGACGCGACCGAGTGACGAAAGAGAAAGAGTTTGTTTTTGTTAACTACCATTCTTCGGGAACTGGACGAATGAAAAGCGAAACCATGATGCGGTCGGGAGAAAATGCGACGAAAGGGGTGTTACAGCCGGAGAACTCGGGGACCGGGAAACAACCACGGCGGAGTGTGAAACCGGAGGAAAGGGGGACGTTGATTCTTGGGAACATAACAGTCTCTTGAACGGAGGAGCGAGGAACGAGCGACGGAGAGAAAGAGGCTGTTATGTTGACCTGTTCTTCTTCCTGCTTTCGCATATATACCCCTCCTGCTGGCCCGCCATTACGTTCCTGAGCCGAATTTGAATGATGTCCCGAAGGTTTCGTCGAGCGCCGTGGCCGCAATATCCAGCTGTTTTTTTGTCGCATGGTCGGCATATCGTTTGGTCATTGACGCAGTAAGGTGGCCGAGGAGAAGCTGCGCCGTCCGCTCGTCCAGATGATCGGCGATAATGGTTGCGTTGTAATGCCGCCAGGAATGGAACACGATATTTCGCGCCTTGCGGTTTTCTTCGGTGATTTTGATATCGCCCAGAGCTTCATAGAAACCGTCATTGAATTTCTTGGTGTCGCAGGGCTGATCTGGATACAGCGGTGACCAGAAAACGAAGCTGTCCGGTTTGAACCCGTGCGGGGATGTCTTGGCGTATTCAAGCAATATCGTCCGGATGTACGGCAAAAGTACTACTTCGCGTGTTTTTCCGTTTTTTGTCGTCTTCAGGCGGTCTTTGGTATTCCATCCGTGTTCGACTGAGATACTTTTGTCCCTGATGTCCTGTACCCGGAGGCCGAGGAGTTCCCCGGCGCGAAGTCCGGTGGTCATCGAGGTGAGTGTCGCTACGCGGGCGCGTTTATCCTTCCAGTCAAGCGCAATGAGTGCCTGGACTTCGCTGTCTTCGAGTATTCCCCTCTCCTTGATCTTCGAGCTGAACGAATCAAGGGACGCTGTGGGATCATAGCTAATAATTTTCTTTTTCATTGCCCATTTCAATGGTTTGCGTATTGAGTTCAGGATCTTGTTGACGGTCGCGCCCGATAACGCGGTGGTCACTATTTCCGTGGCGCCGGTCTTTTTATTCTTGATTTCCCGTATCGTAGTTTTTTGTTTCAGGAGAAATTCTTCGATGTCTTCGTCCTTTAGTTCCTCGATTGTGACGGTTT
>JAYVSC010000027.1:0-8268 GCA_043775705.1 Spirochaetales bacterium
TTCGTAGGCCCGAATGCATTCCTGGATGCGGTACCCGAGCTCTTCCCGGGCAAGCAGTCGGGGAACCCGGGAATCGGTCAGAATGATCGAATAACCGTCTGAGGGAAAAGGAACGAGATCGGCACTTCCTTTATGGTGGTCGGTGCGTATACAATAGCCTTTTTTGGCCATCAGGGCGCACAGAATATCGGCCCTGTGCGCGGAGGTTTTCAGGAAATGGGTGTTTGCCCGCTCAAGCAGGGTGACAAGGGTGGAATCGGAGAGGCCTGGAGCATAGAGCTTGCGGAGAGACAGGCTCGTGGCTACTTTCAGGGCGTTCGGAGTACCGAGACCTGCATCCGAGGGAATTTCTGAAAGCACGGTAAAATTGAGACCGGGTATCTTGATGCCGAATTCGATAAAGGATGATATAACCGCTTTGACCGCATTTGCCCAGCGGTCTTCCTTGCGGTATTTCAGGTTTGATGCAGAAATTTTCTTACGCTCCCCGAGAGATACGGAAAAAAGCCGGTAATTCTGATCATTCCGGACTGAAACGCATAAATACAGATTATAGTTGATGGCCATTGAAAGGGTATTGCCCTTCGCAAACCAGGTATGTTCTCCCAGGAGGTGAAAGCGGCCCGGCACTGATACAGTAATTTCCGGTTGAACCTCGTATTCCCCGGTATGGAAAGACACAATTTTCTGCATATACACATAATAAAGGCAATATTGAAACAATTCAAGAAAAATGAGTAAAATAGATATTAATTATGACTATACTATCATCGTTGTTCTCCGTGCTTCTTTCAGCTATTCTTCTCTCCCTCGGCATTCCAAACGAATTATTCAAGATGGGGTCCTTTCTTTTCGGACTTACCGCTCTAGTTCCCTTCTATATAATATTGCAGAAAGCCCCGAATTGGAGGCGCGCCGGACTGCTCGGCGGTTGTATGATGATGACGGTTCATATCCTTTCCAGTTTCTGGCTCGCCAATTTCAAGGAATTCGCAATCTTTACCCTTGGTGCCTCGGCTGCGGGAAATTTCGGCATCGGTTTTCTCGCCGGAGCCCTCCTCTGGTACGCGCTTACCTTTCCAGAATACATCCGTCCCTTTCTTTTCGCCGCGGTCTGGATGATATGGGAATGGTTCAAATCCATCGGCTTTTTGGCCTATCCCTGGGGAACGCTCATCATGACCAGCCGCGCCCTCTCCCCACTAATCCAGATTGTCGACGTTACCGGAACCTGGGGCATCAGTTTTCTGTTTGCCCTTTTTTCGGCACTTCTCGGCGAGGCTCTGTCTGCCCTCAATTTTTACCGGAGAATCGACCGGACCGTTTTCCGCCGTACCGCGCTTTTCGTAGTCTTCCTTTTTACGCTTGCCGGGACCTATGGCGCTTTTATGCTCTCGCAAAACCGGAAGAGCGAAACAGAACTCAATATCGTGATGGTTCAGCAAAACGGCGATTCGTGGGAAGAGGACGGACAGGAAAAATCAATCATGATCTCACAAAAACTCACCCGCGATGCCCTTGCGCGAAGCGGAAAAAAGGCGGACCTGATCGTCTGGAGCGAGGAGACAATCACCTCCCCGTATCTGCGGTATAAAAATTCTTTCAGATCCTTTCCCCCGAAGGATCCGCTCATTCCCTTCCTCGAGGAAATAAACACCCCCCTTCTCGTCGGCTCACCCGTCCTGGTCGATCCTGAAAATGACGGATATTCGAACTCGGTCATCCTCCTTTCCCCCAAGGGAGAGCAGCTGGACTGGTACGGAAAAATTCAGCTCGTTCCCTTCGCCGAATATATGCCGTTCACCGAATACAAATTCGTACGAGATTTTTTCGATGCCCTCGTCGGCTTTTCGCGGGGCTGGGTTCCGGGAAAGAGGTATGAACCCCTTGAGGTCAAAAACGCCGAAGGGCGCGTTATTCATTTCGCCGCTCCTGTCTGCTTTGAAGATGCTTTTCCCTCGGTTACCTCCCGTCTTCACAATACGGGAAGCGACCTGCTGATCAACCTGACCAACGATTCCTGGTCAAAAACCGACAGCGCCGAATACCAGCACTTTGTCATCGCTTCCTTCCGCGCAATCGAACTCCGCACGACATTAGTCCGTTCCACGAATGCGGGCTATTCGGTGGTGATCGATCCAAAAGGCAGAATTATCAGCGACATGCCCCTCTTTGTCGCGGATTCGCGCTTTGTCACCATCCCCATATATCCCCATATCACCACCTTTTATGCGCGCTTCGGGGACTGGCTTCCCGAGCTCCTTTCCCTTGTCCTTGCCTCTTTCTTTCTCTTCTCTTCCATACGGCAGCGGATGATTGACAGGAAGCGCTCATTCCGTTAACCTGCTAATACCAATGGTTAACACGAAAGACGGCACAAGCACCCGCGCGGCAATCCTCGATATACTCAGAAATAACGGTACCTCTGTATCGGGTGAGAAAATTGCCGCTTCGCTCGGGGTCAGCCGCGTCGCCGTCTGGAAGGGAATTCAGTCCCTCAATGAGAACGGTTATACAATTCACTCTTCATCCGGAGGCTATCGCCTTGAAGGGGATGATCTTACCGGCATATTCCCCTGGGAATTCGGATCGAGCGAATCGCGCTTCAGACATTGGGCGGAAACAGATTCCACAATGAACCGAGCCCGGGAACTTGCCCTTTCGGGCGCAGATAACGGAATGGTTATCACCGCTTCCCGTCAAAGTGAAGGTCGGGGCACGGGAGAGAAAAAATGGGAATCCCCGGAGGGCGGCTTGTTTTTCACCTTGATCACCCGCCCCTCTCTGAATTGGGTCTATGCCCACCGCCAGATTCTCGCAGCCCAAAACGCCATGACAAGCGCGATTCGAACCCTCTCCGGCGCTGACGCCTGGAACCTCTGGCCGAACGATATTTATATCGAAAGCGGAAAGGTCGGCGGAATTCTCATGGAAACCCTTTCCTCCGGAAACAGGATCACCTTTTCGAATCTCGGCATCGGCATCAATACCTGCGGCGAATCAAGTCTTGCAAAAAACGTTCCAGAAAATGATTCCCTTCCAGGAAGGGCGTCTCTTTCGATTAACAGAAAAGAGCTGCTCAAGCAGTTCCTGCGGGAATTTGAAAAAACAGCGGCGGCGCCGGATGAAATTGTTCCTGCCTGGAACACGCTCTGTCCTCTGACCGGAAAAAAAATCGACTTCTGCAGCGGCGCCCTGCGATACACCGGCATTTTCCGGGGAGTGGACGCAGAAGGGTATGCCCTGATAGATGAATCCCGCTACGGCGCGGGAACAATTTCGATACTTCATAAAGGTTGTGAAAAATGAACAAGAATTCCCTTCGGTCGGTATTTACCGCCCTCTTTGCCGCGCTTATCTGCGCCGGCTCGCTTATCGCGATTCCCATCGGCCTTCCGGTACCCGTCGTGTTCCAGAATGCCTTCGCGATTTTGGCAGGACTCCTTCTCGGCCCGATCCAGGGAGCCGGAGCGGTCGGCCTCTTTTTGGTCGCCGGAGCCCTCGGCCTCCCCGTATTTTCAGGAGGAAAAGGCGGCATGGCAGTCATCATGGGACCAACCGGCGGATATCTGATGGGTTACTTTATCGGCGCCCTGGTAGCAGGATTTTCGGTAAGCCGCGCCTCAAAAACAAGCGGAATGGCCGCCCTGCCGATAATCATCAGCGCCACTATCGGCGGTTTCGCCTGCATTTACATTCCGGGAATTCTCGTACTCAAAAAAACCCTGCATCTCGGTTTTGCGGAAGCCATTGCCAAGGGATTTTTGCCCTTTCTGCTCGTCGACGCGATCAAAATTGCGGTCCTGGTCCCGATAACGCTTAAACTTCGTCCCGTTGTCGCCCGGTATCTTAGTCCCGATGATTGAAGTCAAGGACCTCACCAGGCGCTTTTCCGGCCACACGGTTTCCGCGCTCGACAATGTGTCCTTTTATGTACGGGATAAGGACTGCATTGTCATCAGCGGCGCAAACGGTTCGGGAAAGAGCGTCCTTATGAGCCTTATTGCCGGTCTGGACAGGCCGACCTCGGGCAAGGTCACTATTGCCGGCATCGATGGGAAGACGGTCCGAGTCGGCCTCGTATTTCAGGACGCGGATGCCCAGATTCTCGGCGATACCCCTGAGGAAGATGTGGCTTTCGGGCCGAGAAACCTCGGGATGGACAAAAAAACCAGCTCCGCGATTGCCGCCCGCGCTTTGGCGCAGGTGGGCCTCTCGGGCAGGGAAAAAGACCCGGCCCGCTCCCTTTCAGGGGGAGAAAAAAGACGGCTTGCCGTCGCAGGCGTCCTTGCCATGGATGCAGGAATCATCATTTTTGACGAACCCTTCGCGAACCTCGACTGGCCCGGGGTTATCCAGGTGAACAGTATCCTTCTGCAGCTGAAAAATGAGGGGAAAACCCTGATCATCCTTACCCATGAACTTGAAAAGGTGCTTGCCTTGGCAAACCGCCTGATGGTGCTCTATCGCGGCTCCCTCGTTTTTGACGGAAAACCCGAGGAAGCCCTTGCCACATCAAAGCTCGAGGAATGGGGTATACGGAACCCCCTCCAGCAATACACTGAACATGCGCATTTGCTCTGGAATGAAAGCCTATAATATGAAGGAGTATCCCTCACTTTTTACCTATAAAAGCGGTACAACGATCCTTCACCGGACAAGCGCAAAGGTCAAGCTGCCGGTTATGATGGCGCTTACCGTCCTGCTTTTTATTGCAGGTATTCGCCAGCTGCTCCTGCTAAGCCTTTTTTTGACCATCCTCGCCCTCCTCGCCCGACTGCCCCTTTCGGTTTTTGCGGCGCACGTGCGCATCCTATTCTGGTATACTCTGATGACCGTCGTGTTCCGCTTTGCCGGTAAACCCCTTATACCCTCGATTCTCCTTCCGGCACTCCGGGAAACTGCCCTGTATATTTGGCAGCTTGCCCTGGTTCTTCTGACCGGCACCCTCTTTTATGAAACGACAAGTACCCTTGAAATACGCCATACCCTTACCGGTGTGCAAAGAGCCTTTGAACGGGCAGTTAAACGGATATTTAAAAATAAAGGAACCCTTCCGGATATCGGCTTTCTATTATCCCTCACAATCACTTTCATTCCCCGTATTTTTGATGCCTGGACCTCACTGAACCGGGCCTGGGACGCACGCGGCGGGAATCTGCATGCGGGGCTAAGGGCTTCCTGGCGTAAATTCAGCGTCCTTATACCATCCCTTTTTATCAAACTCCTCGCCATGGCTTCGGATACCGATCGCGCAATCCGGAATCGTTCCGCGCCCTGAATTAATTATCCAATTTTTAATAAATTCATTGTAAAACCCCATTGATAGTGCTATAATGATTTTTACCAGAGAGGTACACCATATCTGGCACTATATATATAGGGGTTTCTTTGAATGCGCTGTCCGCACTGTGGTAGTTTTGACGATAAAGTAATTGAATCCCGCACCCTGGCTAATGGCGACAGTATCCGTCGAAGACGCGAATGTATTGGATGCACCTACCGGTTTACCAGCTATGAACGCATTGAAGAGAAACAATTTATGGTTATCAAGCGTGACGGAAGACGGCAGCCCTTTGACCGGGTAAAACTCGAGTACGGCATCGAACGGGCCCTCGAAAAACGCCCGTTTTCCACCATGACAATTGAAAACATAGTAAACGAGATAGAGGATGAAGCAGTCATGACGGGGAAAGCCGCCCATGAAATATCGAGTTCCGTGCTCGGTGAACTGGTTCTCTCTCACCTGAATGAAGTTGATAAAGTTGCCTATATACGTTTTGCGTCTGTATATCGTCATTTCGAGAATCTCGCGGAATTTATAGAAGAAGTTAATAAAGTTGGGGGAGAAAATGGCATTACAGTCTGATCCGGGATCACAGGTGCAAAGCGTGTTTCCTGAATGGAAAAATTTTCTGGGCAGTTCGAAAGATCCGGAGACCGAATCCTTCATCAGGAATATCGTAAAGCGCTCCGGGGAAATCATGAGCTATGACCGGACCAAGATCGAATTTGCCATAAACAAGGCAATCAAGGCAGTTAAGGGATCAAGCGACGTGGAGCAGGCAAAAAGCCTCACCGACCATGTTGAGGAATACCTCCGCGTCATGATGGCCGGCCGTCATGCCCACTCGATCCCGGCTATCGAGGAAATCCAGGACGTCATAGAAACCGTCCTGATCGAGCAGAAAGAAGTGCAGGTCGCGAAGGCCTATATCCTTTACCGCGCGAAACACGAGGCGATCCGCGACACGGAAAAGCTCATGCTCGACATCGACGAAACGATGAACGGATACTTGAGTCAGTCAGACTGGCGGGTCAAGGAAAACGCGAACGTCAATTTCTCGCTCGGCGGGCTCATTCTCCACAATTCAGGCACACTCACCGCCAATTACTGGCTCAAAAATATCTATCCGGAAGAGGTCGCGGAAGCCCACCGGAGCGCGGCCATGCACATTCACGACCTTTCCATGTTCTCCGGCTACTGCGCGGGCTGGTCGATACGGCAGCTCATCGCCGAGGGTCTCGGCGGCATCCCCGACAAGATCACCTCGAAGCCGGCACGGCACCTCTCGACTTTGATCCAGCAGATCGTCAACTTCCTCGGCATCATGCAGAACGAATGGGCGGGCGCACAGGCCTTCAGCTCCTTTGATACCTATCTCGCGCCCTTCGTAAAAAAAGACTCGCTTTCCGAAAAAGAAGTCAAGCAGTGCCTGCAGAGCTTTATCTACGGGGTCAACACTCCGAGCCGCTGGGGCAGCCAGGCGCCTTTCACCAATATCACCCTTGACTGGAACTGTCCGGGCGATCTCGCGGACAAAAAAGCCGTCGTCGGCGGCGGCGAAATGCAGTTCACTTACGGCGAATGCCAGGCCGAAATGGACACCATCAACAAAATCTTCATTGAACTCATGCTCGAGGGCGACGCCGCGGGCCGGGGCTTCCAGTACCCCATCCCGACCTACAACATCACCAAAGACTTCGAGTGGTCCAGTCCGAACGCCCAGCTCCTGTTCGAGATGACTGCGCGCTACGGCACGCCCTATTTCCAGAATTTCATCAACTCCGACCTTGATCCGAACGACGTGCGTTCGATGTGCTGCCGCCTCCAGCTCGACAAAAGAGAATTGAGAAAACGCGGCGGCGGCCTGTTCGGCTCTGACGAATTCACCGGCTCGATCGGTGTCGTCACGATCAACATGTCGCAGATAGGCTACCTTGCGAAAACCGAGACCCAGTATTTTGCACGCCTCGACTACCTCATGGAACAGGCGAAGACCAGCCTCCGCATGAAGCGCAAGGTTATCGAACGCCTCCTCGACGGAGGGCTATTTCCCTATACACGGCGCTACCTGACCCACCTGAACAATCATTTCTCGACCATCGGCATCTGCGGCATGAACGAATCCTGCCTCAACTTTCTCGGTGTCGATATCGTGGACCAGAGAGGAAAGGCATTCGCCGAAAAAGTGCTCATCCACATGAGACAGGTGCTCGCCGACTTCCAGGAAACGACGGGGGACCTCTATAACCTCGAAGCGACCCCAGCCGAGAGCACTTCGTACCGGCTCGCACGGCATGACAAGAAAAAATATCCGGACATCATCACCTCAGGCGATGGGGATCCCTTTTACACAAACTCGAGCCAGCTTCCCGTCGGCTACACGAGCGATATCTTCGAGGCTCTGGACCATCAGGAATCCCTGCAGACCAAGTACACCGGAGGCACGGTATTCCACATCCTGCTCGGCGAAGCCGTCAAGGACTGGGAGTCCTGCCGCGACCTCGTAAAGTCCGTGGCGTCCAACTACAAGATTCCGTATTTCTCGATTTCGCCGACCTTCTCGGTCTGTCCGGTGCACGGCTACATCAACGGGGAGCACTTCGAGTGCCCGAAATGCAAGGCGGAGCGAATGGACGCACTGTCCGGCCAGCTCACCGAGCTTGAGGCAGAGCGGCGCTCCGCGGAACATAGTTCCGTTCTCCATCAATAAAAATTAACGCGCTATGATGATATTAAAAGTCCTGGGAGGGATAAAATGAGAACAGTTACCGAGATTGAGAGCGACATCGCGAAGGTAAAAGAGGAAATGCAGGATGTGCATGGTTCCACGACTGAAGTGTATGCCCGAATCGTGGGCTACTACCGTTCGGTGCGCAACTGGAACCCCGGAAAACGGGAAGAATACAAGCACCGGAAAATCTTTATCGCCGACGAAGCACGGATTGCGGAACACCTTCCCGAGACCATTGTCTCCGCCGCTG
>JAYVSC010000028.1:0-10115 GCA_043775705.1 Spirochaetales bacterium
AAAAACGGCTTCAGCTCCTTGAGGAAACAAAGGGGCACAGCCGGATAAAATATGAGCTCAGCAGCCTGAATGTCAATCTTGACACCCTGGTAAAGCTCGCCAGACAGAATTACACAATCGGAAAACTGCAGAACAAGATGAGAGATATCCAGTTCATCAACATAATCCAGACCGAGCTGATGCAGATAGACAACAAGCGCGAGGTCGCCGAAAAACTGCTCAAGCTGGTGTCTCATCACCTGCCCATGGAAATTTTCATCTTCGCCGAAGTGGAGGATACCGGATTGCTCCGCATAACGGCGCAAACCATGCAGGAAACGGCCTCCCTTGAATCGCTCGCACCGATCCTGCAGAAAACCCTTTCTCTGCCGGGCAAAAGGCAATACGACAGTCATGAAATACGGGAGCTTTTCCCGGACAGCGCGAATACGCTCAAGACGCTCATCGCAATTCCCGTGACGCAGCGCCAAACGCCTTCGGCCTGGCTTTTCCTCGCATCGCAGAAAAACGGGATAACGCTTACCCATGACGACCTTGAAATACTCCTGGTCGCCGCCGGTCAGGTCGGGGTTCTTTTCGAAAAAATCACCCATGCGGAGGAAATGCTTCGCGTGTCATTTGAGGATGAGCTGTCGGGCTTGAACAACCGCCACGCGATGCAGGCGAAAATCCGCTCGGAAACGCTGAGGATAGAGCGGACCAAAAACAAGAATGAATTGAATTTTTCCGTCGCACTCATAGATCTGGACAACTTTAAATATTACAACGACAGGTTCGGGCACAGCGTCGGGGATATGATGATCCGGCTGTTCTCGAAACTCCTGATAAATACCTTTCGCGAAATAGATTTCATCGTCCGTTACGGCGGAGACGAATTCGTCATACTCATGCCGGAAACGAACAGCGTCGACGCGGCGATTCCTCTCGAGCGCATTTATACTATGCTGACAAAAAGCAATTATTTCATCGCCGAAATCTCTACGAGCACCGGTCTTGAGGTGACTATTCCCGTGGAGGATCTGATATCCTGCTCTATAGGACTTGCCTCCTACGAGCAGGGTATAGACCATGAAGACACGATAGAAGAACTCCTGAACCACGCGGACCAGGCCCTCTACGCGGCGAAGAACAGCGGAAAAAACCGGATCCGTCTCTGGACCAAACGGGCTTAAAACCCCATCACACCTTCGTCAGTGCCCGCTCAAGATCGGCGATAATGTCATCGATGTGCTCGATGCCTATTGAAAGCCGCACGAGATCGGGTGGCAGTCCGCCGGCGAGCTGTTCCTCGTCCGTCAGCTGCGAATGGGTTGTGCTCGCCGAGTGGATCGCAAGGCTCTTCGCGTCCCCGACATTCGCGAGATTGGAAAAAAGGACAAGACTGTCAATGAACTTCTGTCCCTTCTCGCGTCCGCTTCCCCTCGCATCTGCCTTTATCCCGAAAACTACCATGCCGCCGAAACCGTTCTTGAACTGTTTTTTCGCCACCGGATAGGAAGGATCGTCCTCGAGTCCCGGATATCTTACCCATGCGACCTTCGGATTTTTCTTGAGCCACCGCGCGACGGCAATGCCGTTTTCATTATGGCGCGCCATGCGAAGGGGAAGGGTTTCCGTTCCCTGAATGAATATCCAGGAATTGTCCGGAGCGAGACAGGCGCCCAGGTTTCTCAAAGGTCCCGTGCGGAAGCGCAGCGCAAATGCGATCGGCGCGAGGGGCGCGGGCAGGTCGATTGCCCAGCGCAGTCCGTGGTACGCCGGGTCGCTCTCTTTCATCAGGGGAACGTTCGCTTCCTTCCAGTTAAAGGCACCCGAGTCGATCACGATGCCGCCGATTCCCGCGCCGTGGCCGCCGATCCACTTGCTGAGCGAGTGTATGACGATATCCGCTCCGTCCTCTATCGGACGGTAATTGCTCGGGGGCGTAAAGGTCGAGTCGACGACGAGGGGTATCCTGTGCTCGTGCGCGATCTTCGCGATTGCCGCGATATCGGCGACGTCGAGGGCCGGGTTGCCGATCGTCTCGACATAGAGGAAACGTGTTTTCGGCGTGATGGCCGCGCGGAAGTTTTCGGGTTTCAGGGCATCCACGAAATTGACGGTGATTCCCTGATCCTTCAGCAGCACCTTGAACATCGTAAAGGTCCCGCCGTAGAGATTCGTCGCGGAGACAATCTCGTCGCCCGCGCGGGCAAGGGTCAGCGCGGTGTAATGAATCGCGGCCGTTCCCGAGGCGGTCACCACCGCGGCGGCCCCGCCCTCGAGCAGGGCAATGCGGTTTTCAAGTATCTGGCCGGTCGGATCCCCGAGCCGCGTGTAGATAAACCCGAGCTCCTTCAGCGCAAAGAGATTCGCCCCGTGCTCGGCGGAATCAAAATTATACGCCGTCGTGCGCCAGACAGGCACCCCGCGCGCTTTCGTTACCGGGTCAGGTATCTGCCCGCCATGTACCGCCAACGTCTCAAAATGCTGTTTACCCATCTCACACTCCTGTTAATCAAAAGTAAAAAATTTTTATCACTCTTCCCATAGCCAGGTCGAGAGGTAGCGCTCGCCGGTATCCGGCAGCAGGGCGACAATGACCTTTCCCTTATTTTCCGGGCGTTTTGAAAGTTCGAGCGCCGCGTCCAGGGCCGAGCCCGAGGAAATCCCGGCAAGGATACCTTCCGTCTTCGCCGCGCGCCGCGCAACCGATCCCGCCTTGATGTCGTCAGTCAGGTAAATCTCGTCGATGATCTTCGCGTTCAGCACGCCGGGAATAAAACCCGCGCCGATGCCCTGGATCTTGTGGGGACCCGGTTGACCGCCCGAAAGCACCGGAGAACCGGAAGGTTCCACCGCGACAATCTTTACTGATGGTTTTTTTGACTTCAGATATTCGCCCACGCCGGTGATGGTTCCGCCGGTGCCGACGCCCGCGACGAAAATATCAATCTTGCCGTTCGTATCGTCCCATATTTCCGGACCGGTAGTCTTCCGGTGAATGTCCGCGTTTGCGGGATTGTTGAACTGCTGGGGCATAAAGGAATTCTTGTTTTCCGCGACCAATTCCTCGGCTTTCGCGATTGCGCCTTTCATTCCCTTCGTTCCGTCGGTAAGCACGAGTTCCGCGCCGAAGGCTTTCAGGAGCTTGCGCCGTTCGATGCTCATCGTTTCGGGCATGGTTAAAAGGAGGCGATAGCCCTTCACGGCCGCAACCATGGCGAGACCGATGCCGGTATTGCCGCTGGTCGGCTCGATAATCAGGGTATCTTTTTTGATTTTTCCGTCGCGTTCAGCCGCTTCGATCATTTCGAGGGCAATACGTTCCTTGACGCAGCCGGCAGGGTTGAAGCTTTCCAGCTTGACGTATACCTCCGCTCCGCCTTCATTCATGCGGTTGATCCGTACCAGAGGCGTTTTTCCAATAAGGTCTGTGATCTTGTCTACTTTGGCCATATTCATCTCCTACTAAGCATATAGTAATTATATTTCAAATAACACACCTTGTCAACAACTAAATTAATTAAAAATAGTGATTTAGTATGAATTACTTCATTTTTCTAGATAAAATACATGTAGGAAGAATCCGGATCTACGGTGCCGAGCATGGAAGACAGGGAAATACTGTCAACAACGCCGGAAATTCGCTCATTCAGGGGTTTATATACCATTGCACGGATACAGCGCTGAATCTTGTTCTCGGACTCCCCCGCGCGGAGGTCGTCGACCACGAGCATATCCCCTTCAAGAACCCGGAGCGCGTCCCCGATGATGATATCCACGGGATTCATCGCCAGCGTATAGCCGCCTGACGCGCCTTTTACCGAGCGTATATAGCCGGCCCGGCGGAGAATAACCGCTACCTGCTCGAGATACCGGGCGGATATTTTCTGGCGCTCGGCAATGGCGGAAAGAGGCACATGGTTTTCGCTCTGATGTTCGCCAAGATCAATCAGGAGCCGTATGCCGTAACGGCCCCGCGTGGAGATTTTCATATTGCATACTCCTGCTTGTCCATCAAGTAATAGGAGGCAACAAGATCGGCAAGGCTGGCGGAGTCGACACAGCCGTTTATTTCTTCATAAAGCTTAGCCCAGGTATGGCGGGTCTTGCATTCTCCCGCCGAGGGACAAACCTCGTTTACAAGGCACATCATCGGCGAAAGAGAGCCTTCCACTGCGCGAAGGATGTCACCGACAAGAATTTGGGCAAGAGGCTTTCCGGGAAGATAGCCCCCCTGGGCCCCGCGGATTCCTCGTATAATTCCCGCCTTTTTAAGCGGTATAAAAAGCTGCTCAAGATAACTGTCAGAAATGCCTGTATTTTCGGAAATTGAGCGGGTACTGGCGAAGTTTCCCTCCGGCAGAAGAGCCAGATAGAGCAAGGCCTCAAGGGAGTACCGTCCTCGTGTAGATATTCTCATATTATCTCCTACTTTTTTCGTTGTCTTAATATGATACTATCAGAATAGGGAGCGGTCAAGATCCTCAACAAGATCGGCGGCATTTTCTATACCGACGGAAAGGCGCATCAGACGATGGTCCACTCCTGCGGACAGGCGCATAGACTCGGGTATAGCCCGATGTGTCTGCTCTACGGGATACGTCAGGAGGGTTTCCACCCCGCCGAGGCTTTCCGCGAACAAAATTACGCTGATGCCCTTAAGCATTTTCGGCGCGTCGGAGGCGTCCTTCAAATAGAAGGATATCATGCCGCCGAAGCCCCGTGTCTGACGAAGTGAAAGCGCGTATTGCGGATGATCGCTCAAGCCCGTATAAAACACCTGCGCGATTTTAGGATGCGTACGCAGCCATTCCGCGATGACGAGGGCATTTTCGCTCTGCCTCTCCATGCGTACGGCGAGCGTCTTGATCCCGCGCAGCACGAGCCAGGCGTCGAAGGGGCCGAGGGACGCGCCCTCGCTCATCTGGATGGTACGGAGGGTTTCAAAAGCCTCGTCCCGGCTATGCACGATAAAGCCCGAAAGGGTATCGTTGTGCCCGCCGAGATATTTGGTTCCGCTGTGAACGACGAAGTCAGCCCCAAGCTCAAGGGGGGTCTGGTAGTAGGGGGAAAGAAAGGTGTTATCGACGACGAGAAATCCTTTCCGCTCATGAATCAGCGCGGCGCAGGCGCGTATGTCGGTCACCTTCATCATGGGGTTTGAGGGTGTCTCGATGAAAAGAGCGCGCGTATTGGGCCTGAGGGCTGAATGGACGGCCTCGATGCTGCTCGTGTCTATCCAGGAAAATTCAAAGCCGAACTTCGCGTAGTATTCGTTGAACAGGCGGTAGGTCCCGCCGTACAGGTCTTCGGAAACGATAAGGTGGTCTCCGGGAGAAAAAAACTTTATCAGGCTTGATATGGCGGCCATGCCGCTCGAGAAGGCGAGTCCGTACCGGCCATGCTCCAGAAGGGCGAGCGTCTTTTCCAGCTCGAGCCGGGTGGGATTGAGGGAGCGCGAATAATCGAAACCCGTCGTCTCCCCGAGACCGGGATGGCGGAAGGTAGAACTCTGGTAAATCGGCATGCTGATCGCGCCCGTGACCGGATCAAACGGAGTAGCGCCGTGCACCAGCGTAGTCTCGATCGCGCAATTATATTCCTCTTTCATTTGTTTCCCCCTGCCTTAATGCCTGATCGAAATCCGAAATCAGGTCTTCGATGTCCTCGAGGCCCACCGAGACGCGCACGAGCGTATCGGTAATGCCGAGCCTTTCGCGCTCGCTCGGGGGCATGGACGCATGGCTCATCGTGACCGGATAGGACGCTATCGTCTCGACGCCTCCGAGGCTGACCGCGGCCGCGGCGAGGGTGACCTTTCCCAAAAAGGCGAGCGCCTGCGCCTCTGTCCGCGTCCGGAACGAGAGTACCGCTCCCGCGCCGCCGGCTTGTCCGTCATGTATTGCTTTTCCCGGATGGGAAGCGAGACCGGGATAAAAAACGTCCGTGACGGAGGGATGGGATAAAAGCCATTCCGCGAGGAGAGCCGCACTGCGCTGCTGCGCGTCCAGACGGACCTTGAGGGTCTTGATGCCGCGGAGCACGAGCCAGGCATCCCAGGGCCCGGGAACCGCACCGAAACCGTTCTGCATGGCATAGATCCGCTTCCCGAGTTCTTCGGTCCGGGTGACCGCAAGCCCCGAAATGACGTCGCTGTGTCCGCCGAGAAACTTGGTCGCGGAATGAACGACGATATCGGCGCCGAGTTCGATGGGCTTCTGTAGATAAGGCGTCAAAAAGGTATTGTCGATAATGGAGACAAGACCGGCTTCCTTCGCAATGGCAAAACAGGCGCGCAGATCGGTGATTTTCAGCAGGGGATTTGAGGGGGTTTCAAGATAGAGACCCTTTGTATTGGGCCGAATAGCCTTCCGGATATTTTCGGGGTTAGAAGCGTCGACTGCCGTTACCTCGAGTCCCCATCTCTTGAAAAAGGTGTTGAGCATCCGCCAGGTTCCCCCGTAGATATCCTCGGCGGTGATGATATGGTCTCCGGCAGAGAAAATGCCCAGAGCGGAAGAAACCGCTGCAATGCCGCTTCCGAATGCATAGCCGCGCGCGCCGCCTTCCAGGAAAGCAATGGTTTCTTCGAGGGCTTTCCGGGTCGGGTTTCCCGAACGTGCATAATCGAATTCCTGCGGAACCGTCAGATCACCCTGGTCAAAGGTTGAGACCTGATAAACGGGGACCCCGAGGGCACCGGTCGCCTTGTCAATCTCATGCCCGTTATGGATCAATTTCGTGCTGAACTTCATTTTTCCCACCTCACATTAATATTCCTATGATATTACTAGGATATTTGCTTTGAATGGTTTTTGTCAATATCTGTTACTACAATACCGGTAAAAATGTTATACTTGATAGATGCCCCATAATATTGAAGAAATTACACAAATCGAGACAAAGCTTGCATATCTGGAAGATTTTATGAATAAACTCCAGGCGATTGCCTTTGAGCATACCGAGTCAATTGACCGACTGAAAAATGAAAATCGCGTACTTCGTGCTAAACTGGGAGAAATAGAAGATGTGGTACAGGAATTACCCAACATCCGTCCGCCGCATTATTGACCTGAGCGAGTTTCGGGTTTATGCTGTACATATTGGAGAAAATTAACATATGCCAAAGATACTTGTAGTTGAAGATGACGCGTCAGTCTCTGAATTGGTAAAATCAATTCTGGAAGAAGAAGGATATTCCGTTATTATAACTCCCACCGCAGAAAAGGCAAAAGAAGTCATTAACGCCGAAAAACCGGCCCTAGCCCTGATCGATATGGTGCTACCGGGACAGGGAGGCATGGATCTTATACTGGACCTGCATGCAACCTGGCCGGATCTTGCGATCATTTTGACATCCGGAAAAATCGACATGAACAAGTCGACTTTCAAGGTTCTCGCCAAGCAGTTCGGAGTACGGGCTATTCTTCCGAAACCCTTTACCATAGAAGAACTGCTTACGACTGTCAGGGAATCCTTTACCCTGACGGATGTTCCTACTCAAACAGCACTTTAATCTCTTTTTTATAGAGCTTGTCCATCTTGAAGCGCATGAGTTCCTGCTTCGCGGACAGCTCTACGCCCGTTTCGAAGGGTTTCAGGAGAAGCACAAAGCGGTTTATCCGCTCGAACATCTTGAAACCGTTCTTCGAATTGACCAGATCCGCAATTTCGATCTCAAAAAGTTTTTTTACCATCATATTCTCGAGCAGCGCCGCATCCGTAGATTCCAGTATTAAATTCTCGGAGGCCCACGCCAGCAGTTCATCCCTGTTGACCACGATAAGGGCTCCCAGGTACCGCTGATCCTGGCCGAGAACGACAGACTGGGAAATATAGCGCGATTCGTTTATTTTCATCTCCAGCGGGGTCGGCTCGATATTCTCGCCGCCGCGCAGCACAATCGTGTCCTTTTTCCGCCCACGGAGAATTATCTCACCCCTGATAGTCTTGTAACCGAGGTCTCCCGTATCAAGCCAGCCATCCTTGGACAACACCTTCGCGGTAAGCTCCGGTTTTTTGAAGTATCCCTGCATCACGTTCGCGCCCTTGACCAGCACGGTGCCTTTGACGCCCGCGGGCAGTTCCTTCCGGTTGTCATCCACAATCTTGACATCGCAGCAGGAAATCGGCTTGCCTATGGTGCCGAAGACAGGCTTGTCATAGGGGCGCACGGACACGACCGGGGCTGTTTCAGTGAGCCCGTATCCCTCAACGACCCTGATGCCGACGGCCCAAAAAAATTCGTCGATATTCGGGGGTAGAGCCCCGCCGCCGGACACGCCCTCGCGGAAAGAGGTTCCCAGTTTCGCCCTGATCTTGCTGAATACCAGAACCCCGCCGAGCGCCTTGAGCGGGAACAGTAAAATCCACGGAATACAAAACGCCAGCGCATCCATGAAGCGCTGGCTTTTCTTAAACAGGGGTGCCCTGCCGAGAACACGTCTTTCGAATCGGAAATCGAGAATCGCTACCTTTACGAAAAAATTGAATAAAAGCCAGGAAACGCCGCCTTTTTTCCGCATGGTACGGAATATGCCGTCATACACCGATTCCCATATGCGCGGTACCGAGGGCAAAAGCTGCGGATTCGTTTTCGCGAGATCCGCAAGCAGAACGCTTCCAATCGGCTTTGAATAGGTAATAGCAGAGGCACCGAACAGGATAACGTATTCGCATACACGCTCGAAAGAATGCCAGACCGGCAGGACGCAGAGCGCCTTGTCGCCGGGATACAGTATGATGCGCCGGGATAAATCCTGGAGCTGGCAGAGAAAGTTGCCGTGACTCAGCATGACGCCCTTCGGCTCGCCGGTGGTTCCCGAGGTAAAGATGAGGGTGGCAATCTCGTCACCGCTTCCTTTTTCCAGTTCGGCCTCAATCTTGAGAGGATGCTTTGCTCGCCAGGCTTTCCCCGTTTCGAGCATCTCCGCATAACTGTGAATCTTCAATCCGGCCTTTTTAATTTCCTTGACCCGTTTTTCTTCAGGCATGTCAAAAAGGATGAGAGTCGAAAGAAGCGGGAATTTTTCCTTGTGGTCAAGTATTTTCTGGAGCTGGGCTTCATTTTCAAGCACCACGGTTTTACATTCAGAAAAGGATAAAATATAGGTCAGCTCGTGGATTGTCGCGTCGCAGCCCCGGGGAACATCGGCAGCTCCTATAGCCATAATGGCCATGCTGGAATGCAGCCATTCCTTGCGATTATCCGCGATTATGCCGATATGATCACCCCGCACATGCCCAAGAGAGAGAAGAGCCGCCCCGTAATCAAGCACAATGGAATAATAATCGCTGAAACTGACGGGTTCGAAAGAACCTGAGGCGTTTTTTGAATACTGTCCGGGAATTGCAGGATACTCGGATGCGATACGTTTAAGCAGTTTGGGTAGGGTTTGGTCCATAATGCTTTACAAAATAACACGGCCTGTCATTTTGTGCAAGTTTTCCTTCTCGATCCGGCTTAATAAAAACACATCAAGCAGAGGCGCGAAGGCAAGGATGCACAGAATGATGCGCGCAGCAGCAAAAGGACCGAGCGGAAAAATATAAAACACCGTTCCGCACACGGAAAAAGCGAGAATCCTCGCGCACAGAATGAACAGTTCCTGGAACAAGAAGGGCTCAAGCGGGGTATAGCCTTCATGGGCGGCCATCAGGTCCGAGCGGCGGCGGATAATGTTTTCCGAAAATATCGACCTGAGCGGAGACAGAAAGCTGTCGCAGACCGTCTTGAAAAGAAGGGAAGGTATGGTCAGAAATACCGTATATACGAGCCTGCCGAGAAAATCGCCCCCTGCCCCTATGGTTACATAGGTCATTCGGCTTATCTCCCTTCCCTTAATACGTTTCCGGATGCTCAGGATAAAGACGGCGGAAAAAAGGGCGGCGGCAGCGGTGAACATACCCAGATTGAATTCAGTCTTCAGCACGCCCACGTTCACTATGCCGGAGGAAAAAAGCGCGAGGGATCCGTTTATCGTACTGAAGAAAATATACGTACGCCAGGACCGGTTGCTTCGCGAAACAAGAAAAGTGCGGAACTTCCGCAGGTCAGGCCGGGCGGGAGAGGCTTCGATAATCGTCGGCCCAAGGATCATGGACAGAAGGGCGGCCGCGGCCGCCGCGAC
>JAYVSC010000029.1:0-7513 GCA_043775705.1 Spirochaetales bacterium
GATCTCGGGCGACCAGGAATCCATCGGCGGACGCGTGCTCGGCGCAGTGGACGGCTCGATAGACAATCTAGCCACGCGGCTTGCGGAAATCGGATCGAAGTATGAACGGACACAGGCAACCCTTGCCCGGCTGGATACCCAGATTGTCAATGTAACCGGCGCGGAATCCCGGGAGGGCGACATTGACTTTACAAAAGCCGTCACAGATCTTAAGATGTACGAGTATACACAGCAGGCATCACTGAGCGTTGCCGGCAAATTGTATTCCAATAGTTTATTGAATTATCTCAAATAGGATAGGTGAAGTGAATGGAAATTCAGACAAAAGCTATGGGCATCGTTCCTATACTTGATAAGCAGATTATCAATCTCTCTCAGGGATTTTACGGATTCGGCCAATACAACGCGTTCGCGCTTATTGACGCCCTTCAAAAACCCTTCATTTGGGTTCAGTCCATGGACAAGCCCGATTTGGCCTTTCTTGCGATCGATCCCTTTTTGTTTCGTCCCGATTACGAAATAAACGTCGACGACTCGTTTTTAACTCCCCTCGAGGTCGATTCTCCGTCCGACGTACTCGTATTCGTGCTGGTTACCATTCCCCCGAACGGTGAGCCGATCACCGCCAATCTTCAGGGCCCGCTTATCATCAACCGGAAAAACAACCGGGCGATACAGGCAATCCTGACCGATCCCCGCTGGCAGACAAAACATGACCTCATCGCGGAAGTCGCTGCGAAGAGGGGCCATTAATGCTGATACTTTCACGAAAAATAAATGAAAAGATCATGATTGGGGAGGATATTTCTCTTTCAATCATTGAAATACGCGGGGATCAGGTAAAGATCGGAGTAGAGGCGCCCAAATCTGTGAAGGTCTTCCGTCAGGAAGTATACGAGGCGATTCAGAACGAAAACCGCGCCGCCGCCGCCGCACACCCGAATCTGGACGGTCTTTCGGGAATTCTGCTGTAAAAGTCCCGTTAAAGGGATTCCGAAAATTCCTTTGACCGGTCGCGTCCGTCGGAGGACAGGGTATCCGAGTCGCGCAGCAGGTCCCATATCGCGTTAAAGTCCTGGTGAATCTGTTCGAAAAGCTGAATGAGACTCGGGTCGAATTGGGTTCCGCTCGCGGTGATTATTTTCTGCACTGCCTCGTCATGAGTATATTCATTTTTATAGGATCGCTTCATCCTTAGCGCGTCATACACATCGGCAATAGTCACTATGCGCGCGGTCAGGGGTATCATCTCTTCTTCCAGCTTGAAGGGATATCCCGAACCGTTCCACCATTCATGGTGGCTCAATGCAACTTCTTTGGCCATCGGAACGGGGTAGGACGAAAGGATGAAGGTTCCGTTTATAGTATGTTCCCGCATTATTTCCCATTCAAGTTCGGTAAGCTTACCCGGTTTCTGCAGTATGTAATCGGGCGTTCCTATCTTCCCCACGTCATGCATAGCCGCAAGAAAACCGATATTCTCGATAAAATCCAGATCGATCTGCGGATATTTTTTCGAGGCATAGAGGTACTCGGCCATTTTCTTGCAGTAGTAGCTTACCCTTTCGTTGTGAAGCCCGGTATCGTTATCCTTGAGCTTGGAGGCTTCCAGGATGCTCTTGAACGTGGCGCGAAGCTGCGAATGATACTTGATGGTGGTATCCTCGAAAAACACCTGGAATCCCTCAACCAGGTGGTCTTTCGAAAAAAAAGGGATTATCGTGGTTCGTGTATGGAGTGTGCGCGTGGTCTGCGTTTTATGTTTGAGCGTGCCGGTCCATGAATAGCCTGACTCGAAGGATTTCAGGGAGATGATGAATTCCATCATTTCTTCCTGTTCGAGTGTTTTATTGAAAATATTGAAAAAAGGCTTTTTGCAAATCGTGTAGTAATTCTGGAAGAGCAGGGCGGTTTTGGGCGTTGAATAGATAATCGTCAGATTTTTGTCCAGTATCATGACCGCAAGATTTGGATTGTTGTAGAGCCGGATGACATCATTTATCTCTGATCGAAGCGCAAGATTGTGCGCCATTGCCTCTTCAAGGGGTTCCGGTGCTTCCGCTTTTTCGGGAATCATCATTTCGGCATCGGTGAGTTCCTCGAGTATGCCGTTCTCGGTGCTATTATCCGGCGGTATTTGTTTCTGCGTCACTTTTTCTCACATATAACGGACCTGCGTGATCCGGTACGTTTTCAGTATAATAGGGGAAACGGTTTTCCGCAATTGCGGAAATAACGTCAGCTATCGCATAGGTACCATAGGGAACGGCGCTTGCATCCAGGCCGGGAACCGAAGCTGCCAGTTCACCGGCGAAAAGAAGGGCGTCCGGTCCCGTTATCAGTATTCTTTCCGAGGGATCGATACACTGCAGTACCTCACTTACGGCTATATCAAGGGGTTCCGTTGCCTGTACTCCGTTTCTGAATACCTGCACATAAAATCTTTTTTTCTTGGCGTCAAGGACGCTGATAACCGCTCCCGGCCACGAAAGATACGGATGGGCGAAGCAGATCAGGGTAGGGACGGTGGCAAGATCGCAGCCGGCGGCGAGCTGTATGGCTTTTGCGGTGGAATATGCAAGGCGGAGACCGGTAAAGGACCCCGGTCCTTCCGCGCAGATAACAAGGTTTGTTTCACGCACGGAAAAAAACGCAAGAGTAAGCGCTGTCTCGATTACTTCGAGAATGCGCTCGGCATGCTGCGTATCGGAAGCGACCGAAATGGTCGCGCTTCCCTTTTCTCCGCGGGCTGTAACGGTTAGATTTGGAGTTATTGTGTCAATGGCAAGGATGTTCATCCGGGTATTTCTCCATAGGGCCAGTTCTCGACTGTGATGCATCGGCTTTCATCGCTTTTGGTCTCGAGGCTGATAATGATCGAAGAGGAAGGCAGTTCCTGCATTACTTTTTCGCTCCACTCGATTATGCATACCCCGTTTCCGTACAGCATCTCGTCTACACCGAGATTGATGAAATCTTCGGTGGAATCCAGGCGGTAGACATCCATGTGATAAAGAGGGAGCCGTCCGTAATATTCTGATATCAGGGTGAATGTAGGGCTGGTGACGTTTTCAGAGATTTCTAGCCCCAGGGCTATACCCTTGGTAATCGTCGTCTTTCCCGCGGCAAGCGTTCCCTGGAGAGCAAGGACATCTCCTTTTTGAAGAAAGGAACCGATCGATTTTCCGAGGGATATTGTTTGTTCGGGTGAACTTGACGTTAATTTCATTTTCATTTTGTCGAATTACCTGCAGTCACGGTAATTTTCCTTCGTAATCCATTTCCAAAATAAACTGTTTGAGGTTCTGTATTACTGCCAGCGCGGGGTAATCCACCGATTCTACCAGCTTGATCCGAATGTCTTTTTTTCCTGTTGGTTCAGTCTCGATCGTGAATTCGATTTGCCCCGAATGTTGTTTTCCCGGCAGATTGTACAAGGCATTCCCGGTAAATTCGCGGCGGTAATATATAAAGTTTTCTTTGCGAATAATATCGGTAATTGCCAGAATAGTCACTTTTAGATGGCTCCTTCGGTATAAATATATGAAAAGATTCGGTTCATGGTAGCCCGGGACATCTTTGCAAACTGTATATGCATCAACGGAGCGCTTTTATCGGCGGGAATAACAATGCGTTTGACCTTGCCGATAATCGTTTCCTCGATTTTTTTCTCGAGATTACATATTATCTGTAAATATTCCCCCTGCACAAGAGGCTCCTTGGTGCGTATGCTGCAGCCCCCGACCGAGATGTCGATTATCGTGCCTCCATAGGCCTTGAGGGAGGGGTAGAATTTATGTTCGGTATTCCTGCCGTTGACCACGTTTGCGACCGTAACTTGCGAAAAATAACAGGCTGTCTCGAACAGTTTGCGGTCATGATTCCGGTTCGGCATTGGTTTTATTGAATTCGAGTGGGCAAGCACCATTTTTGTCTCATTCAAGCCTGATTCAAACCTCAGGATGCGTGTGTTGAACTGGTAGGATTGACCGGTACGGGTTGAGAGGAGGCATTGCAGTCCGGACCAAAGCGGAAGGCGGAGCTCATTCCCGAAGGAATCGCGCGGAGCCGGGCACACCAGGCCGTCCGTAATATTCTGGTATACCTTCATCTGATAATGCTCTTCGCCCTTGGTGATAAGGGTGAAGGGCTGTTCTTTTTGAAGCGAGCGTGTCGTGGTGATATTTTTCGCGGCTCTCCGCTTATTGTCTATCGCCTCGCGGATGGTGAAAAGGAGGGTTTTGTTTTTTTCGATTTCCCGGCTTGAGGGAACGATACCCTGCAGATGCTTGAGGGTATGAGTAAAAAGTTCGTCGAGCGCTTTTTTATTTTCGATCAAACGTAAGGGATGGTTGATATTGTTGCTTTTACAGAGTTTTATAAAAAAGTCGGACTGGTCTTTTGTAAGCCGGAAAGCCTGGCAAAACTGCTTTAATTCCTTTTTATCAGGTCCCTGCACTAAGCCGATTACGGACTCGCCTAAGGTTTTCGCCTTTTTTTTGTTCTTTGCCATAACGGTTTCTTTATACAGGGTAAAGAATCGAAGCGCGATTAATCCGAGAATTACCACGAGAAGGAGCAGCAGGTATTTCGAGTCAAAGCTTGTCCTGAACGAAGGCAACACCGCCAGAAAACAAATTATCATACCATTCCTTTGTTTATAAAACTGATAAAAATGCGCCCAGTTTGTCTAT
Organism: Spirochaetales bacterium; assembly: GCA_043775705.1. Classification (GTDB taxonomy): domain Bacteria; phylum Spirochaetota; class Spirochaetia; order Treponematales; family Treponemataceae; genus Teretinema. Next base: position 4,695 of record JAYVSC010000029.1, read on the forward strand.
TCTCGGCGCAAGCTCGTATTCAGATAAATCTCCGACAAGAACCGTATCGTTTTTCCCCAGCGCATCAAGCAGTTCCGTCAATAGCGGGGCAAGATAGGAAGGATAGGTGAGAAGCGAAATTCCGTCGATCAAGTTTTCTTCCGCTTTCAGTTCCGTGATGGAAAGCAACGGCAATAACTGATACATTTTCTGCAGATTTTCCGAAAACGCGTTGATTGTCTTCATGACGCTCATGTCTTTCCCTGTTTGAAGCTGGACCGGGATTTCCTGCAAAAGAGGCACACAACTGCTGAAAAAAGCTCCGAGAGAGCGCATCTGCTGAAGAATATCGCTGCCCGAAATGGTCGCAAGTTCAATTTTCGTGATTGAATCCGGAGTTTTGTTGAAAAACTCATCCAGGCTTTCTGCCGGAATATCCTGACCGTCGACACGGATTCCCGTTATGGTCATTCCTGCTTTTTCGCATTCACTCTCGAGAGATCCGAGAATTTCGCCTATGGTTTTTTCCTGTTCAAGCTGAAAATCAATTTTTTTATCATTTATCGCGATATACATTCCGGTACTCCCCTTGAGTTTAGTTGCCGCTTTGCTTGTTGAAATTGGAAATGGAATTTGATTGATTTTGCAGACTGTTCAGGGTCCCTTCCATTTGTCCATATTTTGACTTGAGGTCTGCTTCTTTATCGGCAAGTTGCACATCGAGCTGTGCTATCTTTTTCTCTGCGGTGGTTATTCTGGTAGCCAGTCCCGACGTACGCGTGGAGAATATTCCACCTGTTTGAGTGTAGGCCACAAGAGTGGTGTCCAAAGCCTGGGCAACACCGCTGTCGATAATAAGATCGCCGTTTGTATCGGATCCGAAAAGGCTTTTTACATTGATCATTTTGTTTTTTAATGCCTCGTCCAGTTTTTTCTCGTCGATCTCCAGATATCCCCGCATCCGCGCAGAATCAATCCCGCCGCCGGCGGTCGATTTGGTGGAGATTCCCAGCTGGGCAAGCATGGTGTAGGCATTGGCTGCGCTTGAGGGATAAGCGTTGCTGGTGATGCGCTGGAGGGCTGTTTTAAGCCCGTTCAGCGTGGTATCTCCAAGCAGCATGCCCAATTTATCTTCGGCATCCTTTTTTTCCTCTGCGGTAAAATATTCGATTTCGGTGATTATTTCCGGTTTGTTTTGGGTCAGGATATTGATTTCGGTCAACACCCGGTTATAGTTTGCCACAAAGGCAATAATTGCTTCCTTGGCGACTTTTGTGTCCGGTTTTATATTGAGTGTTTCGGTTTTTGATGTCGGTTCGTATAAGCTTAATGTTACCCCGGGGATAAGATCGTCGATGGTATTCGAGGGCCTGGTGATCGTAATCCCCTCGTATTTCATGATTGCGTCCTGGGCAATGGAAACGGGATTGACCGGGGTGTATTCACCTGCGGTCTTGGGGTCGTATATTTTGATGTTTTCAACCGTGACTTCCCGGCCGGTATTTTTATTATAGGCGAGAAGGGCGTCAACATCCCCGTATTCAGCAAGTGGCACTGTCACCACTGTTTTTGAAGCGGAGTCCGGAACCGGGGAGAGGGGAATGCTCAAGCCGCGTGTAGAGCGCAGGGATAATACTGCCGGATCAGTGACCGGGGTTTTGGGGGGCTCGCTCGCGCCTGTCCCTAATGTGGATTCAAAGGCGGAGTTTTTTATTGTTATCCCGCTGTAGGTGATTGAACCGGAATTCCCCGTATCGGGACCGGACGGGGGAGGGGCTGGAGCTGATTCATCTTTTTGGGTGACCGTCAGGGTATATTCAAGCATCAGAGCGTCTTTTGCCCGGGCAGGAGAGGAGAATTCGACTATTCCGTTCGAAAGGGGGGCGGAATTGAGTATGCTTACCGAGGGTTTAATCACCCCGGAATCGTTTTTCTTGAGTATGCCGGTGTTCAAGCCGAAGGCAAGCGCATCGTCGGAGAAAACCAGGCGTTCTTTTGAACCTGATTTAAGGGATTCAATCAAAAGTGATTGAGTATTGGAGGTTACTTGAATGAGGGAGGAGCGAAGCAGTCCTTCGGAGCGCCGGTTGAGTGCATCGGTAAATTCACGATAGGATCCTCCCTTCCATGAAAAGCTTACGGATTTTTCACCGACAGAGAAGGTATACGTTCCCTTGGGGACCTTTCCGTCTTTCGGTATTTCATTTGACAGAAAACTGTCCTGTGCAGCAATTTGAACCACATCGACCGAGACGGACTGTTCAAGAGCCTCGCGCGAGGCGGTCGCGGAAATCGAGCGTTCATTTGTGGATTCGGCCGTTTTTTCGGTGAAGGGGTTATTGAAGGAATACAGGGTGCGCGAAGAATCCCTCAGGGTCGTTGAATTCTGGTTCACCGTCCGCCATGCCGATTGCTGTTTCTGATAGGATTTCAATTCCGTATCGGCACGGTCGCGGGGAAGACGTTCAACCTTCATCAAACCCTTTATGAGTTCGTCGGTTTTATATTTACTCGCCGTTACGCCAGGAATACTGATATCGGACAAACACTGACCTCCCTCACCTTTTGCTGACTAGAGGTACTTGTAGTACGGCTATCCTGCTATATAGACTCGTCAAAAAGAAGGCCCAATGCCTCCTTGATTCGTATCTGTAGCTTTTGTATCTCTGCAGACGGAATTTCCCTGATAACTTTATCGGTAGTTGCGTCAATAACCTTGACTACTACCTGATTAAGTTCCTTGCTGACGCTGAATTGCAGTTTTCGATCAAACATATTAGAAATATTCTGAATTTGATCGACGACTTTTTGGATTTTCTCTTCACTCTGTCCGGCGCTTG
>JAYVSC010000030.1:0-32647 GCA_043775705.1 Spirochaetales bacterium
CAGCTACCTGATCGTGCATTTCAGGGAAGAAAAGTGAACGCGGCTCTCCTTATATTCCTTTCGCTCCTCTGGTACCTGATGGACCGCATGACGAAAAGGGCCGCCGAACAAAAGCTCAAGGAAAGGCCGGTTGTATTGTTCAAAATAGTTCATTTAAAGTATGCCGTGAATAACGGAGCCTTCCTTTCGCTCGGCTCGGCCCTGAGCGCTCCCGTCAAATGGATGCTGCTGGTGGTTCTTCCCATAGCGTTTTTTACATGCCTCGGGATTTATTTCGCGCTCACTTATGAACTGAACGCTTCCTTCGCGGTGAGCCTTTCCTTCCTGATCGGAGGAGCTTTCGGGAACACGATAGACCGGATGGCGAATCGATTCTGCGTCACGGATTTTATCCAGATTCGAATCGGCTCGCTTCAAACGGGCATCATGAATCTGGCGGATATTTTTCTGGTGATCGGGGTTATCGCCCTGCTGTTCGCAGGCTTTTAAAAACGCATTTTTCGCTGACTTTTAAAAAAAACGCCCGCTGATCCTTTTTAACTCGGGATCAGCGGACGTTTTTGTTTTTTATACGGAATGCCGTTACTTGTCCCGGCGGTCCGCCGCCTTGCGGTCAAGATAGGTGAGAATGGTTTTGCGGAGACGCACCGACTTCGGCGTCACCTCTACCATCTCGTCTTCCTGAAGCATCAGGATAGCCCTCTCGAGGGTCATCGGCTGGATGGGAGTCAGGGTAAGGGCTTCGTCCTTCGTGGTCGATCTCATGTTCGACAGTTTCTTTTCCTTGCAGGGATTGACCACGAGTTCCTGGTCAAGGTTGTGCTCGCCGACGACCATGCCCTCGTACACCGGCTCTCCCGGGGTAACGAAGAGGCGGCCGCGCGGCTCAAGGTGATAGAGACCATAGGTGACGCAGGCGCCGCTCCGGTCGGAAACGATGGAGCCGGTAAAGCGGTCCTTGATGTCCCCGCGGTATTCCTCATAGCCCGAGAAGAGGGAGTTCATGATTCCCGTTCCCTTCGTATCGGTAAGGAAGAGATCGCGGTAGCCGATCAGGGCGCGCGAGGGGACCGAGAATTCAAGATGAACCCGTCCGCCGTCGTGCGTGGTATAGGTGAGCATGCGGCCCTTGCGGCCCGACAGTTTTTCGGTGACGACGCCCGCGAAGGCCTCGTTGCAGTCGACGAAGAGATGCTCGATCGGCTCCATCTTCACGCCGTTGATGTGCTTGAAGATAACCTCGGGGCGGCTCACGCAGATCTCGAAGCCGTCGCGGCGGAGCATTTCGATGAGGATAACCATCTGGAACTCGCCGCGGCCGCGCACGATAAATCCGCCGCCTACCTTTGCTTCCTCGACCTGGATGGATACGTTGTTCAGCGTTTCCTTGCGGAGGCGCTCGAAGAGCTTCATGGAAGTGACGTTCTTACCCTCAAGGCCGGAAAGGGGCGAGGTATTCACGAAAAAGCGCATGGATACGGTCGGTTCGTCGACCACGATGCGCTTCAGGGCTTTCGGGGAATCGCGCGTGCAGATGGTGTCCCCGATGTGCACGTTCTCGATGCCTGAAAGCACGACGATGTCGCCGGGCTCGGCGCTCTCGGTCTCGACGAGCTTAACCCCGAGGTAGGTGTGCAGCTTGGAGACGTTCAGCGTCTCGCGCACGTCGCCGTCGCCGATGCAGACGAGGGGATCCTTGGAGTGGGCGCGGCCGTTCACGACCTTGCCGATCGCCTGGCGCCCGAAATAATCGGAGTAGGAAAGGTCCGAAACGAGCATCTGGAAAGGCTCGGAGGCCGTGTAGGCGGGAGCTGGAATTTCCTTGAGGATGGCGTCGAAGAGGGGATAGAGGTTATCGCTCGTGCCGTCGAGTGTCAGGTTCGCGATGCCGAGCTTGCCGATCGCATACAGGAGGGGGAACTCGAGCTGCTCGTCATTGGCGCCGAGATCGATGAAGAGATCGAATATTTCGCTTAAGACCTCGGAGATGCGGGCATCGGGACGGTCAATCTTGTTGATGACGACCACGACCGAAAGTCCGCCCTCGAGGGCCTTGTTGAGCACGAAGCGGGTCTGGGGAAGGGGTCCTTCCGAGGCGTCCACGAGAAGGATTACGCCGTCGACCATAGAGAGAGCGCGTTCGACCTCGCCGCCGAAATCGGCATGGCCCGGTGTATCGAGGATATTGATCTTAACGTCTTTCCAGATAACCGAACAGTTTTTCGCCGCAATGGTGATGCCGCGCTCGCGCTCGAGATCCATGGAATCCATCAGCCGTTCCTGGGTTTCTTTTCCCTCGCGGAATACGCCGGATTGTTTGAACATGGCGTCGACCAGAGTAGTTTTTCCATGATCTACGTGCGCGATAATGGCAATATTTCGTATTGCCTGGTTCGAAGTGTCTTTATGGCTCAATTGAATATCCTGATTGTGCTTTTTAAGGCGGGAGATAGCGTCATACTACCGTTATCCCCGCGTTTAGTATAGGGTAAAAAGGAAGCCTTTGTGCCTAAAAGACAGCGTTTGTCAACGTTTTCAGTAAATCTCGAGCAAATAGGGCATTCTGGCCTGTATTCCCCTGATTTCAAGCAGCTCTTTCAGTTTTTCGTAATATACATATTCCGTACCGGCAGTTTCCGCCGCTATTTTATTCCTGACACTGCTCGAGAAATTATCGGTAAACTGTTCAAAAGCGTTTTTCGGCACAGGCAGGTTTACTATGCGGTAATCGGTGATTTCCGCAATTTCCGCGGCTTTCTTGATCGCGTAATCAAGACCCCCGATTTCATCAACCAGGCCGATTTTCAGCGCGTCGGCACCGCTCCATATCCGTCCCTGTCCGATTGAATCAACCTTGTCTGCGCTCATGTTCCGCCCTTCGGCTACATGGGCGACGAATTTACGGTAAATATCCTCAATCTGCGCCTGCTTGTATTTTTGTTCCTCGGCGGACATCGGGCGGGTAATTGTCCCGATATCCGAGTTCCGGTTCGTGTTCACGGCGTTAACGGTCACGCCCAATTTATCGCCGAGCAGTTTTTCCGCGCTGAAATACATGCCGAATACCCCGATCGAGCCGGTCAGCGTATCGTTTCCCGCGATAATCTTGTCGGCGGCGCAGGCGATGTAGTATCCCCCCGAAGCGGCATATTCTCCCATGGAAACAATCACCGGTTTTTTTTCATGCGCCCTTTTTACCTCGCGCAGAATAATCTCGGCCGCAAGCGCGTCCCCGCCGGGGGAATTGACGCGCAGCACGATAGCCTTGACCTTGTCATTATCCCTGGCCGTTCTGATCGCCTCACCAAGTCCGGCAGACCCGATTGTCGTCGCCGAACCTGATCCCATCTCCATCGCGCCGAGCGCGTAAATAACGGCAATCTCGTTTTCAGATACCTTGGCGGCAATTGAGGTATTTGCGTGCGCAATGTACTGGGGAAGCTCAATAAACTTCAAGTCATTGACGGACGCGGAAGACGTCAATGAGGCAAGATCGGAATACACCTCGTCGCTGTATTTAAGACCGTCGATGAGTTTATAGTCGAGGGCTTTTTCCGCGGTGGTAACGCTTAACGAATCCGCCCAGGCGTTTAATTTCGAGGGCGCGATGTTCCGCGCCTTGCCGATCTTCGCAACGCTGTCATTCCAGACTGCGGATACATAGGAGTTCAGCTGAGTGCGGTTTTCCTCGCTCATTTCGTCGAGAATATACGGCTCGACGGCGCTCTTGAATTTTCCGTGCCTGATGATCTGTGGCTCGAGGCCGAGCTTTGCAAGGGCATTTTTATAATAGAACACCTGCACGGAGAGACCCTTTAAATCAAGATCTCCCGCAGGCGTAAGATTGATGCTGTCTGACGCCGTCGAGACGAAATACGCCTTTTGGGTGAACGAGTCCGCATGGCAGTAAATGAATTTCCCCGATTCCTTGAAATCCAGCAGGGCTGAGCGAATATCGTCAAGGGTGGAAAAGCCCGTATCCACCAGGCCCAGATCAAGATAGATACCCTTGATATTGTCATCGGTCTTCGCCGTCGCGAGGCTCGCGAGTATGTCGTTCAGCCCGAGGGTTTTGGTGCTGCTGAGCGTGCTCAGACTGAACCGGTCGAGAATATCGTCCGAAACCCTGTCGCTGATCGTTTCCGAAAGGGTAATGTGCAGTATCGTGCCGCTTTTAATCTCGAGAGCGCCTTTCGAGCTTAGCGAGATGACCACTACCGTAATCAAAACCACGCCCAACACCACGGTGATGATCGAATACACAAAAAACGCGAGAAGAGACGCAAAAAAGGATTTAAAAAAATTATTCATATGCTGCTTTTTTTTTAAGGTTTGTATAAACTGTCACCACGGCAACGCCGTACAATATCAAGTGTAGACAGACAATATGGCGGTGTCAAGGCTATCGGCTGTCAAGGCTATCGGCTGTCAAGTCCGGTCCCTTCCATCAGGGCGAGCGCGTTCCGGAAAAATATTTTCTCCTCTTCGGCTTTATTCAAGGATAGGCTTTTCAAAAAACGGATTTGCGCGTCCTGTTCCTGCCAGGGGGAATCGGTCGCGAACAGGAGACGGTCCGTGCCGTGCCTTTCGATGATTGAGTCCCGCAGTCGCGGAGGAACCTCGGACATGAACGAAGTATCAAAATAGCACGGAGTCCCCGCAAGCATGGCAGCGACATCGTCCCATACGCGCCAGCCGCCGAAGTGCGCCGCTATCAGAATCATGTCGGGGAAGCGCTCGAGCAGGGTGACGATGCGCCGCGGCGACGCCTTGTCGTCCCCCGGAAAGGAGATGTCGTAGCCGCCGTGAAGCAGCACGAACATGCCGCTCCGCTCGAGGGCGGCAAAAAAAGGTTCCAGAGCCGCGTCGTCGACGAAGAAATTCTGATACAGGGGATGGAGCTTGATGCCGCGGAATCCCGCGCTGCGGAAGTTTTCTATTTCCCTCTCGAAGCCGGGACTGAGCGGATGGACCGAGCCGAGCGGAATAATCCGCGGCGAGCGGATCGACAGCGACCACTCGAGGATAGCCGCGGCCTGCGCGCTTTTTGTCGCGATGCTCGCGATCCACGCCATGTCTATCCCTGCCCTGTCCATCGATTCCAGGAGGCCCGCAAGCGTGGAGTCGGTATGGGGAAGGTAATCCCCTGATGTTTCCGTCAGCGAAGCCAGGGCCCTCCGCGCGAGGGAGTCCGGGAAAATATGGGTATGCACGTCGATGATCATGGGACTAATTGTAAACAGAGGATGACTTATATGCAAGACAGAAGCCCTGCTTTCCGTTTCCAGGTTGCGTCAGAAAACCAACTATCACAAAAACGCACAGATATAATATAATACGAGATAATTGATGTTTTTTTTACTTAAATACAAGTTTTACTGTTTTCTTATGCTATACTATTTTCAAAGCTTGGGTGTTTTGAAATCTTACAAAAGATACTCATTTTATCAAATGCATTATTTGATCAAAAAAGAAAATAACACGAACGATCAAATTTAATAAAAGCCTTGGAGGTTTCTATGCGCTCTTCTCATGCTCTCCCAACAATTGCCCTATTTTTTCTGTTGATGCTCTTCACGGGATGTCCGTCTCCCTCGGACTCTTCCGGGAACGGCAACACCCCTGACGTAAAGGTGACTTCGGTTACCTTGAATAAATCCAGCCTGACAATTCAGGCGGTAGGCGGTACGGAACAACTATTTGCTTCCGTATATCCCTCCGACGCTGCGGTAAAAACGGTCTCGTGGACCAGCTCGAATACCGGTATCGCGAATGTATCGGCTGAGGGCATCGTGAGTGCAGTCTCGCTGGGATCTGCCACCATTACCGCAACGACAACCGACGGATCCAAAACGGCGGCTTGTACCGTCAAAGTAGGAATCAGCGTTGCCTCGATAACACCAAACAAACTGACTACCTATCTTGCTGTCGGCGGAACGTCGGAACAATTGTTCAACACGGTTCTTCCGGATAACGCAGACAATAAAAACGTTGCCTGGACTACCTCTTCCGCTGCGATCGCAACCGTTACTGCCGAAGGCATTGTGACCGGCAAGGCTGCAGGAACGGCGACAATTACGGCGACCACAGTCGACGGTGGTTATAAGGCTGACTGCACGGTAACCATCAGTGTCACCCCGATTGCAGTCGACAGTTTATCCGTTTCGCCTGTCACCAGAAGCGTCAAGATCGGCAGTTACTTCACGCTGAGTACGACAATCCTTCCAAATAATGCCACAAACCGGAATATCTCGTGGTCCTCATCCAACGAAGCCATAGCAACAGTCACAATCGCGGGAGTCGTTACCGGCGTCACAAGCGGCACCGCTACCATCACCGCGACAAGCGCGGACGACAGCTCAAAGACCGCCACCTGTGCGGTAATCGTACCCGTTCCGCCCGCAAGCGTCTCCCTGGATATGACCGCAGCAACACTTTTCATCGGTTCAACGCAGCAGTTGGCGGCCACGGTGTTTCCGGCCGACGCGACCGACAAGCGCGTCACCTGGACAAGTTCTTCCACCTATTATGCGACAGTGACTTCCACCGGTCTCGTGACCGCGAATGCTGCCGGAAGCGCGACGATTACGGCGACAACGGTTGACGGGGCGAAAACCGCCACATGCACGGTCACAGGCATCTCGACGTCGACAGGAACTATTATCAATGTGCTGCCGGCGCCCACCCTCTCGAAACTGTTCGTAAATCCCGGAAGCACAATCCGGCTTGCAATCGGTCTCGGTATGTCCCTGCCCTATAATACCTGGACACCCTGGGAAATCACCGCAACCTCCGCATTGTGGTTTCCAGTAATCGCCGAGGCAGGAAAAACCTATACCGTCAATTGGGACGACTTTTGGAACGGTACCACTCTTTATACCGCTGATCTATCGGTCGGGGCTTATCTTGCGAACCAGACAACGCGGGTTACCGGATGGTCCGGAGACATTGACGCAGGCTATCCCGTCGGCCAATCATTCTCGGTGACATCAACACAGCTTGTGTATATCAAGGTCATTCCGTTCGCATCGCAACTCGGTTCTATTGGAACCTTCGCGCTTAAGATTTCCGAAAGCGGGACGACCAATACTGATCAAAGTTTTGTCTGGTATGCTGATGGGACGCCCATCGCAGGTCAATCCGACTATGTATACTTTCTAGATCCTGCGTCTGCGGCTTTCACCGCGGGCAAGCACCGCATCACCATTGTAGCTTCAAGGGGCGGCGCAAGCTTCTCCGAAACCTATACATTCTCGAAATAAGGAGCCTATACCGCCATGAAATATTTGAACAAAAAAATAACGACATCAGCCCTTTACCTGCTTCTCGGTATCACTTCCCTGCTTTCATTCGGGGCCTGCAGCAATGCGGTCACACATGAAACGGGGGAAACAAACGTCACCGATCAAGCCGGCAATGGAACGCTGAACCTGGAACTTTCCAGTAACGCGCGTACGATCAGGCCGACAGACACGGCAGCCTACACCATTGTTTCCTACCAGGTAAGCGGAACGGGCCCCGGGGGCAGCACCTTCGACAGCGGAACGGTAACCTCTTCGGTATTCTCAAAAACTACGCTGCTACCGGGAGTATGGACAATTACCGTTCGAGGGATAAACACGGGCGCCAATGTGATTGCGCAGACAGTATTGCCGGTGACGATTACCGGCAACCAGACAACCTCGGTAAGGGCCGCGCTCGAGAGAAAGGCCGGAAACGGAACACTCAGCGTCGGCATTTCGTGGTTATCTGCGAACGAATTTGACGCGATCGCAGGAACCATCACTCCGGCGGGGGGGACTGCCGTTCCTGTCACATTCACCATCGATACAGAGTCAAGCGCGAGTTACATCAATATACTGCCTGCTGGCAACTATGTTTTGAATTTGACGCTCAAAAAAAGCGGAATAACGCTGGATACGCTTACAGAATCCGTTCAAATTTTTTCTGATTATACTTCTTCGGCTTCATATAATCGGGCGGTCGCTGCCCTGCCCGCAGATTTTACCTATACAACGGCTGCTCCGGTCTATGCAGTCGACTTCATGGGAGCCTCCTCAAGGCAGATCATCGTGAAGGGAGCGGAAGGGAAACAAGTCTACCTTGTAAAAACCAACACCGGAACTTCCGCAGTTCCATCCGGAAACACAGGCTTTGCAGCCTCTGCTTTCGAAGTGAGTCCCTACAGTGCCTCGAGAACAGCCGAAGCACCGGTATTCATTCCCGCACCTGGCAAGGTTGTAAGATACGAAAACACCGAGGCGGCGGCGTTTAATGCCAATCCGCCCCCTATTACACGGTCTTCCTCATCAAAATCACTGCCCGGCATGGCTAAAAACGAGCTTGTTTCCTACGGTGGAGCGTCCGCTTATAATGTAAATACCAGTACAAAATTATTCTGGGTCCAGAACAGTCTCTCTGCCTGGATTCAAGTCACGGCAACCCTCCGCTCAATAGGAAATTACTGTTATATCTGGGTAGTCAACGCAAACTATGACAATACCTCGACTTTACTGAATGACAATAAAATTACCACCGCTCAGATAACCGCATTGAAAGACAAATTCGACGGCACAGCGGGCAATTCTTATAATGACGGTATATTCAAGAACGTCACCACTATTTTCGGCTATGAATACGGCGGGGGTACTGGCGGCACCGGAGGACAGGACACGGATCAGCATATTTCAATACTTGTCTACGATATCGATGGAGACTATGTGAGCGCACAGACAGGCGGAGTGCTCGGATTCTTCTGGGGTAAAGATTTCTACACCCAGGCCGCTATTGGAGCGACGCCAAAGACAAACTATTGCGAAATGTTTTATATCGACAGCCATTTTACGGACCAATACCCCGGGTTAATAACCAGTACCCTTGCCCATGAGTACCAGCACATGATTCAGTTCAACCAGAAATCGGTAAGCAATAGCCTCAATTCAGCGGCCTGGTTCAATGAAATGTGCTCGATGGTCGCCGAGGATCTTGTGCTCGCAAATATCGGGCTCGATCCGGTTATCGACGGCGCACAAAACCGACTACCAGATTTTTCGTATCACTATGCAGAATCCGGGGTTTCTGACTGGCTGGACAATCCCAATGTCCTGAAGAGTTATGCAAGCGCATTCGCTTTCGGTGCCTATCTTGCCAGAAATTACGGAGGAGCTACATTCTTCAAGAATCTTCTCTCAAACACACAAGTAAACGAGACCGCAATAACTGCAGCTCTCGCAACAGGCGGTTATACCGACACCTTCGACGGTGCGTTAAAGCATTATGGCGAGGCGCTCGTCTATACGGATATTCCGGCGGGATCAAGCGTAAAAACACTCAAGCAGACAAACACCACAACGATCGGGGGGATTTCCTATACAGCTTCCCCGATCGATTATGCTGCGGTACAACAGTATAATGCGGCAGCCGGGTGGGTTGCGGGGGCCTTTGGTCCCAGAACCTATGCGCCTGCGTCGACAGTTACTTTGCGCCCGTATGGCAACTCGATCCACACACAGGCATCTTGGACTGCCCTTGCGGGAGATCTTCCCATCGTCCTGACAGCGCCTATCGATACTAACGTAAAATACTATCTCATGGTCAAATAATGGGAAGAAACCGGACCGGGACCTTGATTGGCCCCGGTCCGGCGTATTGCGGCGTTTCACACAGCTTCAATCTATCTTTCAAGGAGTAAATACCCGTTATGCATAAAGCCACTTTCTCGGCTGCGATCTGCATTGCCGCCCTGCTTGTTTCCTGTTCGTTTCTTTCCTGCGTTTCCAAACCATCAGCAGCTGCGGCCAAACCCGCACCTGAGCCGAAAGTCATTTCAGTGAACGGTGAAAGAGTCGAGACTCCCGCCCAAAGCTCCTCATCGGTAAAACCATGCACCATCACCGGTGTGCTTACCGCTTACGGTTCAGAGCCCCATGTAGTCTGGATGATCAAGACTGCTTCCGGCGAACTTTTTTATCCGGCAGGCGATCTGCAAAGCCTGTTATCCAAAGTTCCAAGCGGAACTTATGAGTGGACAGGGGAACTCGATGAAGCGAAGCCTGCTCTCCCGGGACTTATTCCCAAAAATGCAGGTACATTTACCACCCTTTCCTGGAAGCGTATCGGCGACTAGGCCACACGCACGAATTCATCAAGGAATCACCCTCTTTATGGGTGATTCCTTTTTTTTAAAAAATTAATAGCAATAAATCTCACTATTGCTTCACCTGATTGTTTCATTAGTCGTAATTGGGGTTATTATGTGGCTTATCAACACATACATTCCAATGAGCGGCAGTATTAAAAAGATTCTGAACGTGGTAGTCACCATCGTCGTTGTATTATCGCTATTGTCCCTGTTCGGCATTCTAGGCCCTTTTTCATATATCAGGATCGGCTGATGAGCGTTAAAACACCGCCGATGCTGCTTATCGCAGAAACGAAAAGTCCTACGAACCTTCAATGGCAGATTAAAGCGGGATACGTCAAACACAAAAAAAACAGCTTGATATGTGGATCAACGAGACGAACGAGCTCGAGGCAAAAATTGACAGATCAGGATTCATGGGAAAACCTGAAATCGGATACCGAAAAAGTATGGACAGCATTGCAGGACTCGGCCGACACCTTTCGATCGCATTTTTAATCCATGTATGACGCTGTTCCGGGAGAAACTGCGGTCATATAAAAGATATATATTCATGAAAGTATGTAGTTAAAAAAAAAAGTTGTTTTGGCCCGGCACTGATCTGTCGGACTTTTTATATTATATTGATTCTATTCGGAAGATACGGGATACTTTATGAAGGAGCATTATCATGAAACGAAAAGCATACACCGCCGAAGGCGCGGTCGCGGTCGGTCCCTATTCACATGCGGTTGAGGCAGGCGATTTGGTATATCTTTCCGGGCAAACCCCGATGGATTCAAAAACGGGCAAATTGGTCGAGGGCGGCATTATCGCGCAAACCGGACAGACCTTCGCTAATTTGTTCAACGTCCTCAAGGCTGCGGGATTAAGTGCGGACAACGTGGTGAAGGCAAACGTATTTCTGACCGAGATGAAGAATTTCGCCGCAATGAACGAGGTCTACGCGAAACAGTTTACCGCACCCTACCCCGCCAGGTCGACCATAGGAGTCAGGGAGCTTCCCCTCGGAGCCCTCATCGAGATCGAGCTCATCGCAAAAAGGGACTAAAGAGAAGACTGACAGGCGCTTGCCTTTCACTCAAGAAAAATATCCACCGACCACTCATAGTCGTTTTCCGCCGATAGGACGTAACGGCTCAGGGTTTGCGCGCCCCAGCTGTTGTCCCCGCCGACGCCCATTTGGGCCATGGCGAGACGAAGCACCGATTTTCCGGGAAAGGGAAGCTCATAGGTATGGCGGGCCTTCTCGAGCTCGTCCCTTGTCCAGGGGAGCACGCTGAACTCGAATAATCCTTCGCTCCCGTACACCGGGCGAGCGCTTGAGCTGCAGTTTCTGAAAGAAATCTTTCCATTCCCCCCATCGAGTTCGAGAAACCTGACTCCCGTATGGTTTCCGCATTCCTGCGGCTTCAAATAGGACACATAGGACGCAAGGGGACTCGATCGGTACCTGCCGACGCGCGCGCCGTTGCGTCTGTCCATCTGGTTTTCGTGGGGACCGCAGCCGTACCATTCAAAGGATTCGACGGGAAGGACCGGAAGGGCCTCTATTCCGACAAAAGGTATATCGGGAAGGTGCAAGCCCTTTCCCACGGACAGCGTCTGCGTGAGCCTGATGCGCCCGCCCGAAAAAATTTCCCATACAAGAAGGCAGACGCCGGACAGAATCGGTGGAAGGGAATACGAAACCGTGACAGTCGCCCTGCCGCTCTCCTCGCTGATAACCGGCGTGGTTGTAACCTCTTTCGCCCAGCTCCCGGCAACTTTCCAAAGACCGAGGCGTTCCATGAAGCCGTTCCCGCGGTCGTTATCGGTCATCGCCCGCCAGAAATCGGGACGAAATGAAGAAAAACCGTACTCTGCCTTCTCCGTCCGGATACCGCGCAGCTCGCCCGATGAAGAAAAGTCAACGCTCGTCCCGCAGACTATCGTAAAGCTCCCGTCAGGATTTCGCAGCACCGCGGGAGAAAGAGCGGGAGCGGGCGCCGAAGTCACCGCGACCGATGCATCTGCCTTGCGCAGCACCGCCTGGGCGAAGGCAACCTCATGACCTTCCTTCGCCCACGCGGTGGAACCGGCCTGAACGAGCTGAAGAGAAAGAATATATTCCGCGCCGGAAATCCGCGCATCAAGCGACCGGCGTGCCTTGGTTAACGCGGCGGAGGCGCCGGTGCATTCCCATACGTCATTGTGTTCGCGGGAGGCGGAGCCGGAAGCGAACGCGCTCCCGTCGGCGAGCAGCCTCCAAACGAAACGAAGGCGTTTCAGACCGGTAAAGAGAGTGCGGTCGGTCAGCTTCACGATCAGTTTTTCGGAATCCACGAGGGTGAAGTCCCACTGCTGATAGCAGGCGCGGACCTCATCGAGCTTCGGCGTCGCGCTCCGGTCCGCAAACAAAAGGCCATTGCCGGAAAAGTTTCCGTCGTTCGGCACATCCCCGAAATCGCCGCCGTACGCAAGGTAGGCGATGCCCGAGGGCGTTTTGGTCAGGATTGCCTGATCGATCCAGTCCCATATAAAACCGCCCTGAAGGCATTCATGCTTTTTGAAAAGATCGGTGTACAGATGCAGGCCGCCGCATGAATTGCCCATCGCGTGAGAATACTCGCACAGGAGGAAGGGCTTGACCGGAAGGCCCTTTGCGCGCCGCCGCTCGAATTCGGCGGCGTAGGACTCAAGGCCCGATGCCGGTGTGTACATCTGGCTCTCGATGTCCGATGCCCTCTCCGACCGTCTGCAGTGGTACACGCCCTCGTAGTGCACAAGGCGGTCAGGGTCGGCCTCGCGGAAAAAGTCATGCATTTTCTCGTGGTTCACCCCGCCGTGGGACTCGTTCCCCAGGGACCATATCAGTATAGACGCGTGGTTGCGGTCGCGGAAATACATCGAGCGGGCGCGGTCTAGCACGCAGGCGGTCCACTCCTCCTTGTCCCCGGGAAGGGCGCCCTCGGCTGTCTCGCTCGAGCCGTACTGCCAGGTGCCGTGGGTTTCAAGATTGGTCTCGTCAATCACGTAGAGGCCGTACCAGTCGCAGAGGTCATACCATAAAAGGGAATTCGGGTAATGGGAGGTGCGCACGGCGTTGATATTGTTTCTCTTCATCGCGAGCGCGTCGCTGACCATGTCGGCCGCTCCTATGCAGCGGCCGCCCGTCATGCTGAACTCGTGCCGGTTGACCCCGTAAAACACGATCCGCTTTCCGTTCAGGCGCATGATCCCGTCCTCCAGGGAAAAATTCCGGAACCCCGTGCGGAAAGCGGTCGCCTCGAGCACCGCTCCCTTGTCGTCCTTCAGGACGATGAGGACGGAATAGAGCGCGGGAATTTCCGCCGACCAGGGCGTTACGCCGGGGACGGAAAAGCCGACCGTAACGGGAACGGTTTCCCCGCGTACGTATTCTGCTTCCGGCGCAGAAACCGAGGCGAGGAGTTTTTTCCCGCCTTCGCCGTAAAGCGAAACCTCAAGACTTGCCTTCCCTTTTTTTTTCAAGGCAGCCGAAGGGGACAGGCGGATATCGGCCTGTATCTCCAGATTGCCGTTTGTGAAGGAGGCATCGAGGGAGCTTTTCGACCGGTAATCGTACAGGTGCAGCGGGGTACGGGCAAAGAGAAACACGTCCCGGAAAATGCCGCTGAGGCGCCAGAAATCCTGATCCTCGAGCCAGCTCGCGTCGCACCAGCGGTACACTTCGACTGCGAGGCGGTTCTCGCCTTTTTTAAGAAAGGGAGTAAGGTCGAATTCCGCGGGAGTAAAGCTGTCCTCGCTGTAGCCGATGAAATGGCCGTTGAGCCAGACATAGAAGGCCGACTCCACGCCCTGAAAACTGATGACGGTTTCCATGCCGCTCCATGCTTCCGGAACGGTAAAGGAGCGGAGATAGGAGCCGACGGGATTGTATTTTACGGGTGCGAAGGGTGGCACCAGGGGTTCTCTCGTTTCCCAGGGATAACGGACATTCGTGTATTGGGGATAGTCATAGCCTTCCAGCTGCCAATGCGCGGGAACCGGTATCTCTTTCCAGGAGGATGAATCGAAGCTGTCCTTGAAAAAATCCTTCGCTCTCCCGGCAGGACAATCGGCGAGGCTGAACTTCCATTTCCCGTTCAATGACTGATACCGGCTTGAGGAGGCAACCGAAGGCGGAAGGGTTATCCCGTCCGCGCCGGGAACAGAAAGGACCGAGGAGAGGGCTTTATCGCTGTCCTCAAAACAAGTGAAAATAGAGCGCGCCTTGAGGCGGTGTATCTCGAAAACTTCCGGGTTATTGTTCCAGGCGGGGAATCCGTTTTGTTCGTTCATACCCTACAGAGTAAGGCGTTATTCCACAAAGGGCAAGGTATTATTGTACGGTTTTTTTCTCGACCTCAAAGTCGAGAAAGCACTCTCCGCGGTTCTGCGATGCCACCGTTACCCTTGCCCGGCCGGAAAGCCCGCGCGTTTTTATGTATAGGCCCGCCGAGCCGCCTATCAGGGCGATGACAGGGCTTCCGATCAGGGATATTGGCCCCTCGCAGGTGACGGTGAGCGCTTCATTGCTGTAGGGAAGAAGATTGCCGTTCTCGCACACCAGAGAAAGCACAATCCTTACGGCGTCCCAGGTCTTGTCCTCGACCAGGGTTGAACGGTCGGCTTTCATGGTCAGGCGCGGCCTCTGCACGCTCGATTTGATTGTCGTTTTCACAAGGGTTCCGTTTGTAAATCCCTCAAAACGGTAGACCGTCCGCTTTCCGCCCCAGTTTCCGATATAGGTGCTGAAAAGCCGGTAGCCGTCACTCGCCCGCAAATGCGTCCGCAGCATTACCCATGCCATTTTCATGAGGTATTTCAGGGGCAGGGAAGAGCCTTTCACGGCTGCGTAATTGAGGACGCTCTTCAGCATTTCGGCGTGAGCGTGTGCAAGCCCCTCATTCCGCTCGAGGGAAGGACCGACAAGGTCGTCCACCAGAACGGGCGCATGGGGAACGTTCGGAAATCGAATGCGGTCCGGATAAAAATCCCCGATGAGCTCTTCGTTTTTGTAAAAGCGGACAAAGTCGCAGTTGGTAAAAATATAGAGGGGGCTCATGAGGCTCCCCGGGTGCTCGCCGATATCCATGCTCGACGCGACTTCCATCACCGGCTTTTTTTCCTGCTGCGAGCTGTAGGCCCAGGCAGCCGTTTTTTGAATGCGGAACATATCCAGCACCCCATGGTAGCAGATCTTGTCCCCGCTCCCGAAATCCTTATGGGTATTGTAATCGGCCATGCACCAGCCGACGGCTCCGCTGATGCGGGCATTCCCGTACATCGTATCGAGCACCCGCATGTGGCGCAGGGCATGCTCGATCCGCTTTTCCTCATGGTCGAATTTCTTGGTGGGAAACATGTGCCCATTGTGTTCGCTGACGAGATAGGGCGCCGAGGAGGAACGGGTTATTTTTCGCGCTCGGGCCAAGGGCGAATTTTTTCCGGTATGGATAAAATCGTTGTAGGTATACACGTCCTCGAGCAGACGGCTGCCCGCGATGCACCGCACGCCTCCGGTCTGCCGGGTCGGGTCGAGGAGGCGGGCAAAGGCGTTCGTCTTCGCGTACAGTTCGTCATCGTCGGGGGACTCGTTGATGCGCACGCCCCAAAGGACAATGCTCGCGTGATTGCGGTTTTGGGCTATCATCTCGCCGACATTGCCGAGAGCGAGGCTCCTCCATTCGGGATTCTCGCTTATGAACTGCCAGCCGGGAATCTCGGTAAACACCAAAAGTCCCAGCCGGTCGCACTCGTCGATAAAATGCTGCGACTGGGGATAATGGGAAGTGCGCACGAGGTCCACGCCGAGCTCTTCCTTCAGGATGCGCGCGTCTTCTGCCTGGATGAACGCGGGCATCGCGTATCCCGCATGGGCGAAACTCTGATGGCGATTCAGTCCCCTGATTTTCAGCTTCTTCCCGTTCAGGTAAAAGCCGTCGGTCCTGAACTCCGCTTCCCGGAATCCGGTTTTCATCGCGACTTCATCAAGCCTGGTACCGCCGCGCTCAAGGGTTACCGTAAGATTATACAGGCAGGGATTTTCAGTGTCCCATAGCTCGATGTCTCCTATTTTTCTTGACAGGGAAAAAAGGCGCATGTCAGAATCCGCGCCCGCCGCGCCTACCACGCCCGCCGCGCGCAGGGCGAGGCAGGGTTCGGAAAACGAGGCGACTGTTTTTCCCGAGCGGTCATCAAGCCTCACGCAAACGGAGAGACCCGTCTCGGCCCGGGAAAGGGTGATATCGAGGACAAGCGTCTTTTCGCTTTCAAGAACTGCCGGGGTCCTGACGAATACGTCAGAGATGTGGCAGGGGTCGACCACCTTCAGGAATACCTCGCGGTAGATGCCGCCGTAGGTGAGGTAATCGACGACATTTCCGAACGGGGGGATTTCCTCCCTCTCGCTCGAGTCGAGCTGAACGACAAACGTATTTTTTTTCCCGAACGAGAGGAATCCGTCAAGCCTCACTTCAAAGCCCGTGTATCCTCCCTTGTGCTCTGCCGCTAACCGTCCGTTTACGAATACCCGTGCCCGATGGGCGGCGCCCTGAAAGCAGAGGAACACGCTTTTCACCGCGAACTCTTCCGGAATGTCAATCTCTTTCCGGTAGCAGCTCTCGAAGGCGTACATCGATTCATCAAAATAATTATAGGGCAGATCTATATTGGTGTGCGGGAGGGAGACTTCGGAAAAAAGCGCTGCATCGATTGCGTCGGCAAGATACTCATCCTTGAAATCGTTCCGGTAAAGCCAATTAAAATTCAAATCGATGATGCGTCTCATAGAAGCTTCCCCCCGAGGACCGTTTACTCAGCCGATGTACACGCTTACCTGATCCGGAATGACAAGGGAGGAATCGAGATCCTCGGGTGCGACGGCCGCAAGGGGCGATATCTCGAGGAGCTTTACCCTCGCGGGGACTGCGATGCCGCGCTCGGCGCACCAGGCGCGGAAGAGGGAGACCATCAGGTCCCGGGATGTCTCGAGGGAATCAATACCCGTGGCGTTTTTGATCGGCGCGAACTCTTCCTCGCGGACGGTTTCGATAATGCAGCTTTTATGCGCGAGGGGCAGGGCATCAAACACGAATTTTTCGAATTTGAATCCGTCAATCTCGGTCAATTCCCCGCTTGCGAACTTCTTTATTTTTTTGCGGGCCACATGCATGGGAAGAGACAGATCCCCGCCCGAGGTGATCCGCTCGACAAAGTCGCGGTCAAAGAGATGGATCGCGATGCTCCCCGCGGCGAAAGTCAGAGAGCCGTCGGCATTTTTCGCGAACATCTTTTCCTTGGGCAAATCGGAGTATTCGATGACGCCCTCGTTCCCGTCGGAAAAGCGCACGAAGGAGCCGACCTTTTCCTCGGGATAGGCCTTGATGAGGGCCTTGCTCGACACCTCTGCCTTCGCCCTCAGGTGAAAGCCAATAAAGACGGGATCGATGATATTGACCGTAGGATTGTCGATCTGGAAATAGGAGATAGTCTCGATGCCTCTCTTTTTCATTGCGTCAAGGGCGCCCGATGTCCGCAGCGCGGTAAGGGAGCCGCCGTGGCCGTCGGGGTTTTTGGTAATCGAGTTTTTTCCCGAAAGGATGAGTTTGCCCTCCGCATCGAGCGAGGGAAGCATGTTCTGCGGAAAGAAAAATACGTCCTTTTTGTCGAGACCGAAATACCCATTCTGTTCGAAAAGGGAACAGGTCGCCTCATGGTTGATGTCGGAGGTCATTACGAAAAACGGAACGGCATAACCGTATTTCTGCGAGTATTTCCTGATCTTTTCTGCATGAATCTGGAAGAGGGGTTTGTTTTTTACCGGGCTCATGCAGAAAGCGCCCTTGGGTCCGTCAAAGCCAAGCCTTGAGCCCTGACCGCCGGCGACGACGAAGGCCGCGACCTTTCCCCGGCGCAAATAGGCTTCGCCCTCTTTTTTGGCTGTTTTCCATTCGCTTTTCCCCGATTCGTCCTTCGCCCGTGAAATATAGGGCGCCGCCGTGAAATCAAGTCCCACCGCTTCCGGTTTCAGCGCGGTGCGGTACAGGGAAGCAATGTCGGCAAAGTCTATAGAAGCAAGTTCGTCGAGCAAGGCCTTTTTTTCCGCCTCGGAACACTCATTCCAATAGAGAAAAACCTGTTCCTGCGCATATTCATATACTGTCTTGATTGTTTTTTCATAGCCGGAAAACTGAATCATGGTGCACCTCTCGTTTGATTAGAGGCAGTATCGCATGTGCGTGAACGATCGTCAAGATTTCCGGAGCCGGGAACAGCGCAGAAAAAAGGGATGTGTTGTTATAAGCAGCTTTGCCGTGGTATATTTTTTTCTCAACCCGGTAACACTCGTCAAGAGATGCGGTGTTATATAAACGTCGATCTACACATCACTATAAGGAATACAAATGTACATAAAAATGATGTTGCGCAGCCTTTTGCGGCACCAAAAACGGGGACGGCGTCTTTTTGTCCTTATGGCCCTCTGCAGCGCCGCGCTTGTTTTTCTGCTTACGTTCCGGAACGATTTCTCGACGCAAAACAGGGACCAGTTCATCGGACTCCAGATGGGGCATATACAGATTTTACCGCCCGGCTCTCCCCTTCTTTCCGATGCGTTTTTCGAACAGACCGAAGAAGTGCCCCTTCTTCATCTCGGCGACGAAATGGATACATGGATCCGTGCCCTCCCCCAGGTTGAAGAAGGCGCCCCGGTTATCTCGCGCTTCGGCATGACGTACAATCTGGACAGCGAACAGGAAAGCTGGATATCCCTCATCGCAGTCCCCTCGGACCGGATGAAACGGCTGTTACCCCTTGCCGCAATTACCGAAGGAACTGATAACCTTGCGTGGAATGCCGGTATGACCGACGTGCCGGTTATTCATTCCCGGCTGCAAACCATGTTCGGCGAAGTAAATCCGGATATAACCGAATTCAAGGCGATTGAGCTGAAAGTAAAGGATGAGGATCTTCCCGCGTGTATGGCCTCGATATCCGCCTCCTTTCCGAAAATCTTTGTTTCCCCGCCCTACGACGGCAAAAAAGATATTGCCCGCTTTTTGAGTGACTGGAAAAAGGCCCTCCCCAATCCTGCGTTGAAAGAACAAATACCGTCTTCCTTCTTCGACACCTATGACTGGCGTCTCGATGACGCCCTCACGGCAATGCAGGAAAACACGAACCCGGAAATGGTATCCTTTCTCAACAAGCGGATCTTCAAGGCGCTCTACCCGGATCTCATCGTGGATTTGCGCGAGCCGATAATCGCCGGAAAACGGGTAACCCTCCAGGTCTCCCCGTTTAAAACCACCGGTGCGATGAACATGCCCATAGCGATACCCGTAAAATACTCCGGCATGTGCGAAATTATTCCCCTCTATACCCCGAACAGCTTTATTGACCTCGAGGCGTTCCGGGAGTTTACCCAGGTCGGCGCCGACGCGTCCACGGCCTATGTCATCAGGCTAAAAAACATAAAGGACACAAATGCCGTGAAAGCCCTGATCGAGGCGAAACTGACGGAAATCGGCTCGGATGCGAAGGTTGCCGATTACCTGAAATTCGGAAAACTCTACCTTACGACGGGGACGGCCTTCAGCGCCATCATCACGATTCTCGTAGTTATTTTCGTGCTCATCCTTCTCATGTTCACGGTCAACCTTGTCCTGCTGTCGATGATACAGCGCCGCAAGGAAATAGGGACGGGACTCGCGCTCGGACTGGACAACATGCAGACCATAATCATCATGACGGGCGAGGTAGGAGTTATCGTCGCGGTATCATGCACCGCCGGATGCGTCATCGGACTCGGCGCGGTGCTCGCAGGCATGTATTTCGGCGTTCCCGGAATGATTTTCTTCGCGGGAAACAAACTGCATATGACAGTTCAGCTCTTTCCCTTCATAGCGACCTATCTTCTCCTTATACCGACATCCCTTGTGGTTGCCTTTATTCCTCTGCTCCGTTTGCTCAAAGTTCTGCCGGTTGATCTTTTCAGGGAGGCTCCTTAATGCTCA
This sequence comes from Spirochaetales bacterium, assembly GCA_043775705.1. Lineage (GTDB taxonomy): Bacteria > Spirochaetota > Spirochaetia > Treponematales > Treponemataceae > Teretinema. Next base: position 20,161 of record JAYVSC010000030.1, read on the forward strand.
TTCTCAAACTTATACTTCGGAATATACAGGCGCATCGCCGGAAAAACCTGATTGTCTTTTCGGTAACGGGCGGCGTCTGCTTTTTCCTTTTCCTTTTTCTTTCCTTTTCTGACGGAGAAATCGAAAATATCAAAAACGGCGTCTCAAGCTTTTTTTACCCCTACTCGGACATAAAAGGCGTGACCCAAAATTATCTTCACCTGAAGGAACAGGAAGAAAGTACCCTTGAGGAGATAATTCCGGACACGACGGCGCTGAAAGAAAGCCTTCGTGAATTTCCCTTCACGAAAGAAGTGATATCGCAGGTAGGCAGAGTCTACGCCGATATTTTTACGAACGGGAAAAAATATCTTGATTTTCAATTCATGCCGTTTGACAGCACGGACGCAACGCTTCGCTCCAAATACAGGATCTATGAAGGACGCGATATCAAGGAAGGCGAGAAGGGCGTCATGCTCATGCATTCCTTGATCCGCAACAACCTTCCCATCAATGTCAATGACGAAGTGACTGTAGTCGGCAAGGATTTTTTCGGCCAGGTTACGAGCATGAAATTCACCGTCATAGGATTTTATGAGCCCTTTATGGACAATCCGAATCTGTCCACTATGGCGCTGCTTCCGGTAAAAGACCTTGCAGTGCTTGCGGGCTATACCGGCGACGAGGCAAACCAGATCCTGATCCGCCTTGTCCCGCACGCAAAAAGCGCAGAGGCACTGGACGCCGTCCGTTCCTGGGCGGAAAGAACAGGGACACCGATCCATTTTTACCTCTCCTCCGACGACAAGAAAGACGATGCATGGACCATGATATACGGAATGATCCGCCTTATCATCCTTGTCATGGTGCTCATCACCTTGTTCATCACGGCCTTCGGAATAATGAACGTGGTTTCAGTGAACATGTATGAGCGCCGGCGGGAAATAGGCACATACTTTTGCCTCGGCACAGAGGCCCCCTTCCTGATGGCAACCTACACCGGAGAGATTTTCTTCGTCAACTTTTTCGGCGCTCTCGGCGGCATAGGGGCGGGTCTCATTGCCCGGCTCATCGTCAACGCGATGAACATCTCCTCGACCGATGCCGGCTTCCAGATCGTCATGGGCGGAAGCCGCTTCACCCTGGGACTCTCGATCAGCACTATCCTCTGGATAGTCGGCGGTATTTGCATAATCACGGTGCTTACGGCACTCACCACTCTCGGAAAAGCCTTGAAGGTTTCACCCGTCGTGGCAGTAAAGGAAACGGAGTAACAATCATGAAAAGAACAAACCTTGCAATCACGATAAGCGCGGCGCTCATTGCCCTCGCCTGCGCACAGACGGCCGCCCAGGCCGCGGACGGCGCCCAGACGGCCCCCGCCGCCATAATTTCAGCGATGGAAAAAAAGATGAATCCTGACGCGAAAACCGAAATGAAAATGAAGTCCGCTTCGGCCGGCATCACCGAAGAATTCGGCATGACCAGCTACGCGAGGGACAACAACCAGAGGATCATCGTCCGCTTTTCCGCGCCGGCGAAGATGGTCGGCAATGACCTTCTGATGATGGACCGCAACGTATGGCTCTATGACGCGAAGGCCGGCCGCGAGATGAAAATCCCGTCGAACCAGAGCTTCGGCGGCACCGGTTTTTCGTACGGCGACGTGCTGCGCCTCAATTACACCGACAATTATACCGCGACCCTTCTTTCCGAAAACGACGCCGGATGGACAATCGAACTCACGGCAAAACTGAGGGACGCTCCCTACTTCCGTATCGTTCTCACCGTCGCGAAGGATTTCACCCCGGTTCTCGGGAAGTGCTATACCCGCGCGGGCGAGCTGATCAAGGAAATGGTGTACTCGGACTTTGCCGACGCGGGCAGCGGAAAGAAACCCCTGACCGTCACCGTGACTTCCCCTATCGATCCGACTGAAAAATCGAGCCTCACCATCGTCCGGGAGACGAAAAAGTCCTACCCGGAAACCATATTCAACAAAAAAAATCTGGCCGCACGGCTGGAAGATTCACTATAAGAAGCACACGTCCAAGGAGCGCATCGTGCCCTTTATAACGACACAAGCCCTCAGCAAAGAATATCTTCTCGGAAAAACCATAGTTCCCGCCCTTCGCGGGGTGGACGTCAGTATCGAAAAAGGCGAGTACCTCTGCGTCGCCGGCCCTTCGGGCGCGGGAAAGTCAACGTTCCTGAACCTGATCGGACTCCTTGACCTTCCGACTCGAGGCAGCATCATTTTCGACGGAGTGGACGTGTCGCTTTTAAACCGGAAACTCTTTCACCGCTTCAGAAGGGACCGCATCGCCTTCATCTTCCAGTCCTTCAACCTGGTCCCCGTGCTGAACGCCTACGAGAACATCGAGTTTCCCCTCCTCATCAAAAAAGTTCCCCAGGCGGAACGGATGCGGCGCATAGACGCCATCACCGAGGAAGTAGGCATCAGGGAATGGCTTCGCCACAAGCCCGACGAACTTTCGGGGGGTCAGCGCCAGCGGGTCGCGATCGCGCGCGCCCTCGTCACGAGGCCCGAGGTGATCATCGCCGACGAGCCGACGGCAAACCTCGACTCGGTCACCGGGCGCACTATCCTCGATCTCCTGCGCCGGCTGAACAAGGAAGAAAAAACGACTTTCATCATCGCAAGCCATGACGCGACGCTGATGAAGGGCGCCGACCGCGTCATTCACATTATCGACGGGCTGGTAAGCGATGCGCAGTAAATCGCCCCACCTGACCGCACGCGAGCTCATGATCCTCATTTTTCTGTGCGCTTCGTTCATCCTGGGCGCGGAGGACAAGGCCATGCTGATCTCGAGCGAAACGGGCTTCCGTTTCAATACTTTTGAAAACGCAGAGGGTTCCTCAAAATGGCTCACCGGCGAAAGCGTGTATGCCGACATAAGCGCGCGCAGCGGCAATTCTCTTGTCATCAGCGCAAGGCTTGAATCCGACTTCAGCGGAACGCCCGTGATTGCCGACAAGGCACTCAGGGAGCTCTCCCTTTCCTGGGCACCGCTTTCGACGGCAGTGATCACGGTCGGCAAGCAAAACCTGAAATGGGGAACCGCCCGGGTTTTTTCGTCCATTGACGGCCTTTCCCCTCCCCTCGATCCCCTGAATCCCGCAGGCACGGACAGGGGCGTGACGGGAATCAGGGCTGACCTCATACCCACCTGGTGGATGAGCGCGTCACTCCTTGCCCTGCCCGCTCCCGAGCTCAATGATACCCGGCTTGCGCTCCGCACCGAGTTTCTCGCCGGGGAAACGGACCTCTCCGCCGGCGCTATCCGCGCGGTGAACGCCGACGGGGACGAGGAGCCCGCCTTTTTCGCGGACGCAGCCCGATTCTTCGACCGCTTCGGAGTCTACGGCGAGGCCCGGATCGTGAAAAAGAGCGAGTGGGAACCTTCCGTAACAGGAGGCCTCCAGATAGACGTACCCGTATGGCTCAACGGCACGCTGACCTTTCTGGGTGAATACCGCTGGCAAAGGGACAACAAGAGTGCTTCCCACATGTTCTATACCGGCCTTTCGGGCCTCCCCCTCAGCCGGAAGCTTTTAGCGGGGGCCTCCCTTCTTGCCGCCCCCGAGGCTGATCAGGCAGTAGCGGGCGCAAACCTCAACTGGACGATAAATCAGTCCATGAGCGCAAATCTCGCCTATGAATACCTCTTCGACACACTCGGAGGCAGCGAGCCTCTGATTCCCGTTTTCACCGACAAGCGTCATAAAGTTTCCGCGGGGGTTACCGCTTATTATTAACGCATTCTGTTATTGCGCGGAGAGTTATCCTCGCCTATAATGAATACATGAAACTCAGAACAAAAATGATTTCCGCCTTGACTTTGATACAGGGACTCCTCTTTATTGCCGTTTTTTTCTGGCTTCTGCAGCTGACCGGGGGAGTCCTCAAAAATGCCCTTATCAATAATATTCAACTCTCGGCGGAGAGACAGGCCCTCCTCGTCGAGGCACGGATGATAAAGACCGCCGAGGCGACGGACGTGCTTGCCCAGACGATCAGTCTACTCAAGGACTCGGGAAGGACGGACCGTGATTTTATCCCTTCCCTTTTCATGCACATGCTCGCCGAGGATCCCGAGATTTTCGCGCTCTGGGCGATCTTCGAGCCCGATGCCTGGGACGGAGAAGACGCCCGGTTCGCGGGCTCCGAAACCTACCGCGCCTCGGGCCGTTTTTATCCCTGGGCATACCGGGACGACGAAGGAAAGCCGACCCTGGATCTTGCGATGGCCGAGGACGGAGAGGCAACGGGTGACTATTACTCCATCCCCTTTGAAACGGGCTCTTCGCTTTTCCTTGAACCCTACGCGGAAACGGTGGAAACCAAAGCGGTCCTCATGACCACGTATGCAATACCCCTCGCACTTAAGGACGGATCACGATACGGGGTTGCCGGCATAGACATATCCCTCGACTTTTTGTCGAATATCCTCACCGAAGAGGCACTTGGAGCAGGCATCGCGGTATCAATCATTTCCCCTGACGGCCTCATCCTCGGCCTGACCGGAGATCAGGCAAGTCTCGGTAAAACCCTTGCGGAAACGGGCAACGAGAAAGCGCTTGGCGCGATCAAAACTGTTTCCGAAAGCGGAAAAGCCTCGATAAGCGAAAGCGGGTACGGACCAAAAAACGCACCGGTAGTCAACGTGCTCGTACCCATTCCCCTGCCCGGCTCGTCAAAGAGCTGGGTATATTCCATCAGCATAGACAAGGCCCTCGTGTTCCGCGAACAGACGAAAGCCATGACCAACCTGATCATCTTCTTCATCGCGAGCATTATCCTGCTGCTCTTCGGCATCCTTCTTTTCAGCCGCCAAATATCCTCTCCCATAAAAAGCGTGTCCCGTGCCTTCCTCAGGATGGAGGACGGCGACCTGACCGTGCGCGTACCCGTGACGACGAGGGACGAGGTCGGCGCCCTCGCGAAGGCATTCAACCTCTTCGCGATCCGCATATCATTCCTGTTCAAGTCGGTCAAGAAGATGACTCAGGGCATAGGGGAATCAAGCATTGAGCTTGAGGAAAGCGTCACGAAGTCAAAAAACGCGGTCAGCGAAATACGCTCCTGCGTGGAGGAGACCGACAGGAATATGGGAGAACAGGTAGGCGCCATCGATTCTGCCCAGGTGCAGGTATCCACGATTACCACAAAGATAGGCGAACTGCTCGCGATGCTCGAAAGACAGGGAAGCGCCATCGCCGATTCCTCATCCGGCGTCGAGGAAATGGTCGGGAACATTCAGTCCATGGCGGCGAATACCGAATCGGTGGTCAGGGAATTCGAAAACCTTACCGAGTCCAGCCGCAAAGGAAAGACGAACCTCAACAACGTTACCGCGAAAATAGACGAGGTTGCCCTGAAGTCGAGGGGCCTCACCGAGACAAACGCGGAGGTCGCCCGGATCGCCGACCAGACCAGCCTCCTCGCAATGAACGCCGCGATCGAGGCAGCCCACGCGGGCAAGGCAGGTCTCGGTTTCGCCGTCGTCGCCAAAGAAATCAAAAAGCTCGCAGAGAGCAGCCAGGCGCTTTCCAAAAAGGTGACGGAACAGCTGCACGGCATCGAGGACGTGATTGCCGGCGTCTCGCTTGCCTCCTCCGACACGAAAGCATCGTTCGAGCGCATCATGAGCGGAATAGAGCGGGTAAACGCTCTCGAAGACGAGGCCTATCAGGCGGTCACCGAGCAGAGGGAGGGAAGCACGCAGGTTCTCGCGGCCCTGACCCAGATGCAGGACATCACGGAACAGGTCAAATCGGCCACTGCCCGCATACAGGACTCAAGCGGACAGGTGAACGACAGCATGGAAAAACTGAACGAGGTCAGCTCGGATCTGGCGGAAAGCATACGGAGAATATCGGACAAGGCCGACGAGATCGATACGGCAAGCGCGGTGGTATATGCCCTCGCGGTCGCAAACCGGCGCGGGGTAGCATCCCTCGCCGAGCAGGTTGAAAAATTCCAGTTTGACAAGTAAGCAGTAACGCTTTTTATTGAATAATTCGGGATTTATGAGTATTTTATTACACATGGCAGATATACTTTCAGTCAATGCACTGACAAAACACTACGGAAACGTGAAAGCGGTCAACGGCGTCAGCTTTACCATTCCCGAAGGAATATGCTTCGGCCTTCTCGGGCCGAACGGGGCGGGTAAGACCACGACCATCGAAATGATGGAAGGGATTACCGCGCAGACCTCGGGCGAGGTCCTCTTCAGGGGAAAACCCCTCGACCGGTCCTTCAAGCACAAAGTTGGAATCCAGTTCCAGTCAACCGCCCTCCCGGAATTCATCACGGTGAAGGAAACGCTCGCTCTCTTTTCCTCTTTTTATCCACGACCGCGTCCGCTCAAGGAAGTAATCAAGCTGTGCTCGCTCGACGATATCCTTGACCGCGACAATAGAAAACTTTCCGGAGGACAGAGGCAGCGCATGCTGCTCGCCCTCGCCATTATCCCGAAGCCCGAAATCGTGTTCCTCGACGAACCGACCACGGGACTCGATCCCCAGGCCAGGCGTAATTTCTGGGACCTCATTCACCTGATCAAGGCCGAATCGACCACGGTTATCCTCACCACCCATTACATGGACGAAGCCCAGCTCCTCTGCGACCAAATCGCGATCATGGATCAGGGCAGGATACTCGAGCTCGACACCCCGGACCATCTGCTCGACAAGCACTTTGACGGCGTGCTCATCACCCTGCCCTACCGCGGAGAAAAGCCGGGCGAGAACGGCATACCGGAGGGCGCGGAAATCTGCGGGGAAAAGCTCGAGCTGCAGACGAATACGGTTGACAGAAGCATCAGGGATCTGCTCGAGGCAAAGGTTTCTCTGGAGGGCTTGTCCATCCACAAACCGAACCTGGAAGATCTGTTCATCAAGCTCACCGGAACATCTCTCCGGGTATAATTTGTAAGGAATAAAAAAATGATGATTCATCAGTTTTACGCGATGTTCAAGGCCCGCACCATGGAGTTTGTCCGGGACAAGGGATCCTTTTACTGGAGCCTGATATTCCCCGCCTTCCTCGTGTTCGGTTTTGCCTTCGCCTTCTCGGGCTCGGGCGAGGCGATGTTCAAGGTCGGCGTCATCGGCTCGGCCGATACTTCGCTGCCCTTCATGCACACCGCGCAGATCAAGTTTATCGACTATGATCCGGCCGCAGTCGGAGCGCAGAAAATCGAGGACCTTCTGGGAAGGCACCAGATCGACATGATTATCGACTTTACGAAAAACTCGGTGGTATTCAATACCCAGTCCGACAAGAGTCTTTTGCTCAGACAGCTTTTCACCGCGGAAAATAAAACTTTCACCGTGGATACGGTCAGCGGCAAGGGCATACGCTACGTCGACTGGTTCGTTCCCGGGGTGATAGGCATGAACATGATGTTCAGCTGTCTCTCCGGCGTCGGCTTTATCATCGTGCGCTACCGCAAGAACGGCGTGCTGAAGCGCCTCAAGGCAACCCCGATCAACGCCTTCAATTTCCTCTCCGCCCAGGCGGCAAGCCGCCTCAGCATAGTACTCTTTACCTCGATCGTCGTATTTGCCGGAACGAATATTTTCCTTCATTTCGTGATGCTCGGCAGCTACCTCAATCTCCTGCTCTTGATGATAATGGGAAGCCTCTGCATGATTTCCCTCGGCCTCGTGTTCGCGTCCCGCATACGGAACGAGGAACTCGCCGGGGGGCTCTTGAACCTCATCACCTTTCCGATGCTCGCCTTTTCCGGCGTCTTCTATTCCCTTGAGGGAAGCCCGCCCATACTGCGCACCATCGGCAACTTCTTTCCGCTCACCCATTTTACCAATGCCGCGCGAAAGGTCATGCTTGACGGCGCGGGACTTTCGGGCATTGCGCCCGAACTGCTCATCCTCGGCGGCCTGACGGCGGCCTTCATCGTCATCGCGTCGGTTCTGTTCCGCTGGGAATGAACAAAGCAGGAACGCGATCAATCCTTGAATGAGCACTCGAGGCTGAACTGCATGGAATTATTGATGTATTTATACCGGACCGTATAATAGTGGTCGGCGTCCTCGTAGATAACCTGCTTCGGCCCCTCAGTCCAGTCAGTTTGTCCCGGGGGACTGTCGAAAGTGATTTTTTTGTCGGTAATAACCTTGTCATTGAGGGAGAGGGAATAATGCACCGTAAAGGTAATCGTGTTGTCCCCTTTGCGCACCCCTGAAACCTCTGCAAATTCCTTTCCCTTGAAATTGATGCGCGAAAGGGTTTTCCTGTCATAAAAGAAATAGGACTCCTCCTCGCTGCGCTTTTCGTTCGGGGTAACCTCGGGTTCTTCTGCCAGGGAATAATTTACGTCGATGTTTGGCAGATAGCTTTCCTTGAAAGCAATCGGAATGACATTCTTGCCCGGCTTGACGGTAAACTCCGCATAATAGCGGACCATGTAGGAAACGATGTAATGGATTATGTGTTTCCCGGGACTGATGTCGTTTATGCTTTTTTTCAGTCCCTGCGCCTCGTTCTCTACCGTGACCGCCAGGGGCGTGTCAAAATCGAGAATCGGCTCGCGCGCGATCATTCCGAGAAAATATACCTCGCTCGCCTGTACCGGCGCAGCGGCGGGCGCAGGAGCAGCAGTGGCGGCGGAAGACGATCCCTTGGCCTTTTTCGATGGCGCCGGCGCCTCACCGGCAGGCGCGGGCGCGGGTGCGGCTTCCGCCGCAGGCGCAGCTCCAGGCGCGTCGGCAGGCGCCGCTGCAGGCGACTGATCGGACATCTGGGCGGACGTACCTTTTTGGCCCGCAGAGCCGGAAGAGTCCGGATTCCCCTTCAGTGCGTTGAGCAGGAGGAATATGCCCCCCAGCCCGAGAAAAAGGACGGCAATAGTGACCGGAATCAGGGGAATGAGATTCTGCTTTTTCTTGGCTTTTTTCGGCGCTTCGGGCTTGGTGATGTCCGCATTGTATATTTCGTATATTTCCTCGGCTTTTGCGATGCCCTTCAGATAATAGCTTCCATGGAATTTGGAACCGGCCGTTTTCATGTCCATCAGCCATGACTTGATGCTGTCAAAAACGGGATAGGAAATATATACGTGGCCCCCGGACGCGAGGCTCTCGACGCGGGAAGCCTTGTTCACATGCCGGCCGAAAAGATCGGTCTGCATTTTGTTTTCGATTACGGTCTGGCCCATGTGAAGTCCGATTCGAACCTTGATGTTGTCCAGTTCGGGATGGGACTCGTTGAATTCATGAAGCCGTTTTTGTATTTTCAGCGCCTTGTCGGCGGCCGCGGTGGGCTCCGAGAAAACGGCCATGATCGAGTCACCTATATATTTGATCACGATGCCCGCATTGTTTTCCTCGATGGATTCGACGAGAATTTTATCGTGGCTCTGATGCAGCTCATGCACATAGGTTTCACCCTTGTTCTCCGTGAGCGCGGTAAAGCCCTGAATGTCCGTAAACATGATGGTAAGGACGGCGGTATTTTTCTCTTTCCGGTATTTGTCGATATTGTTCAATTCGTTCTGGGACAGGTTCAGCGTGCTGTGATTTAACTGCTCATCCATTTTTTCCGCTCCTGAAAGGTATAATTCCGTCATAATATTCTGTTTTTACAGTATACCCCATTTATTGTGAAATACAAGAAAACAAACTATACTTGATGAATGAACAGCATACTGAACCTGACCCTGTTTTTCATCGCGGTAATCAATCCGATCAGCAAAATCGCGGTAATATCCGTCCTGCCGGAAACCGCCACTTTCAAGGATATCGAGATTATCTCCATCCGCTCGACCGTCGCGGCCTTTATCATGCTCCTCGTGTTTGTCCTGAGCGGGAGCTTTATCCTGGGGAACATCTTCCACATACAGCTGTATTCCTTCCAGATCGTCGGCGGCATAGTCGTTTTTTATTACGGCTTCCTGGCGCTCCGCAACGGCGTGTTCTTCGAGCTTGACGCGAGCAAAAAATTATCCGACCTTTCCATCGTGCCCATCGCGAGCCCCCTGATCGCGGGACCGGCCACCATCACCGCCGTCATAAGCATGACCGCGGAATTCTCCGTACTTCCGGTTATTGCCGCAATCGCGATCGCGCTCGCGGTAAACATGATCGTCATGATCCTTTCACGCTTTATCGCGCAGCCCCTTGTCCGCCTTAACCTTCTCGGCGTGCTCATCCGCATAATGGGTTTGTTCGTCGCCTCTATCGGGATGAATATGGTCCTGAGCGGCATAAAAAGTTATGTCGCGGCTCTGTGACAAAATCACCGAAGAATCAGTGTGATTCCCCCTGGTTTCTCTCTATATTATAAATGCCGGACCTTACTTCACCGCAACAGGAGTTACATATGATAACAAGAAAAGCTTCCCTGCCCCTCCTCTTTTCAGTCGTGTTCATGGACATGGTGGGTTTTGGTTTTATTATTCCGCTCATTCCCGACTACATCACCACCTTCGGCGGAGCACCCGCCCTCGCAGGAGTCCTGATGGCTGCCTACGCGATCGGACAGTTCTTTTCGGCTCCCCTCATAGGGCGCCTATCCGACCGTTTCGGAAGAAAGCCTCTGCTGCTCATATCGATCGGCGGAACCTTTGTCTCGCTCCTCGTTCTGGGCTTCGCGCACTCTCTCCCCTTCATATTCGCGAGCAGGATCATAGACGGAATCTCGGGCGGAAACATCACGGTTGCCCAGTCCTACATAGTCGACATCACCGATGACAAAAACCGCGCGAAGGGTTTCGGCATCATCGGCATGGCGTTCGGGCTCGGTTTCATCATCGGTCCGGTGTTCGGGGGCCTTTTGTCGCACTTCGGTCTCTCCGTCCCCGCGCTGGCCGCCGCGGGCGTCGCGGGCGCCAATCTGCTGCTTATCACCTTCGTGCTGCCCGAAAGCCTCTCGAAGGAACGCAGGGGCGAAATGATGAAAAATCCCCGCCGCATCTTTTCGGGCAAATTGTTCGAGGAAACCCTCTCCCGCCGCGGAACGGGCACGGTACTCCTGATGACCTCCGTGTATTCATTTGCCTTTATCCTGTTTGAATCGATGTTTGCACTTTTCGCGGCGACGGAGCTCGGCGTGAGTCCGGTGAACCGGGGATGGCTCCTGGCCTATATAGGGATGCTTATCGCGGTAATGCAGGGGGGCGGTATCGGCTTCCTCGCGAAAAAATTCGACGAGCGGCGCCTTGCAGTGGCATCTATCGCTATTACCGCGGTATCTCTCGTATTCTATACACTTTCTCCGTCCGTGCCGCTTCTTATGGCAGCCCTCATTCCCCTGAGCCTTGCTTCCGGCGTCGGATCAACCATGCTCCGCAGCCTTTTAACCAAAAGCGTCACGGTCGACTCTGCCGGGGGCACGCTCGGTCTCGCCTCGTCCCTGGAATCACTGAACCGCATTCTCGCGCCGCTCGCGGGCGGCGCGCTCTTTGCCCTTCTCGGTCCACGGTCCCCGGGTTTGGTCTCGGCATTCTTCGCATCGGCAACAGCACTCTTCGGCTGAAAATACCTTATCCGCGAGAACTGCCTCGTGAACGGCGCCGCTTCCTGCGATATTCCGGTCGGACCGGTCGGACCGAAAGTGCCGAAGCGCTGAAAATCAGCGTGTCCGAAAGCGGCCCCTCTTAAAATCCCAGAATCCTGATAAGGCTCGTGGACAGGTATTGTATCGCGGGGCTTATCGGGAGGATCGTGATATCGGTGCGGCTTTGAATAAGCACGATTATCAAAAGCCCATAAGTTCCATACTTGTACATCGCGTTCATCAAACCGGGATTGACGGTTTTGAGGAAAGTCAGGTAGAGATGGGAGCCGTCCAACGGGGGAATCGGCAGCATGTTGAAAATAAAAAGCCCGAAATTGATGATCCCGGACGACAGAATCAGGTTAACCGCGGCGACGCCGAATTCAGTATCATTGAAATACGGAAAAATATAGAGAGCGCGAGCCAGGATAAAAAAAAGGATTCCGACCAGAAGGTTGGAAAGCGGCCCCGCGATTGATATCAGAATTTCGTCCCGGTGCTTGTGCTTCAAATTCTCGGGATTGAAAACGACCGGCTTTGCCCATCCGAATCCGGCTATCACGATAAGCAGAAAGCCGAGCGGATCGATGTGTTTCACCGGATTCAGCGTCATGCGGCCGGCATCTTTCGCGGTGGTATCCCCGAGGGCGTTGGCCGCCGCGGCATGCGCATATTCATGAACGGTCAGTCCGATGATGACTGCGGGCACGGATTTTAAAATCCATGCGATATCAAATCCTGGCATACTACTCTCCTGTTGGTGCAAGTACCGGTTGGGCGATGGTTTTGACGACCGGTTCGACGGCCGGCGCGGCTATGGGCGCGAATCTCAGGGTCAGGTAATTGTACCGGGCTTTCAGAATCCCGTTTTTCTGTATTGTATAGGGATGATATTTGATGGGCGACGACAGAAGCGTGACCAGGCGTACCGACTCATCGGTCGAGAGCTTCGAAACG
>JAYVSC010000031.1:0-60559 GCA_043775705.1 Spirochaetales bacterium
GGGCCGGATACCGCTTTTCCACGGCCCGTTCCGGGCAGTGTTTCCTTTGTTCCTTCTGTCGCCGGCTTGATTATCGCGGGCGAAGTGGTCAAGGATTTACTCTCTGCCCGTGTATCAAAGTAAAAAAAAAGCCCTTCCGGATTAACGGAAGGGCTTTCGTATTTTTACAGACTGTTACTTAGAATGTCCGGTCTGCAAGATACTTGTATTCCTGCCATTGTCTGCGTACGGTCGCTTCAGCCTTTTTCAGGAGCATTTCGGCGCGTGCCGGTTCTGCAACCTTGAGGCTCTTGAAACGAACTTCCTTGTACATATAATCGGCAAGTTTGTAGTCAGGTTCCTTGCTGTCGAGCTGGAAGGGGTTTTTTCCTTCAGCAACGAGACGGGGATCATACCGGTACAGGGGCCACAGTCCGCAGGAAACAACTTCCTTCTGGTTTGTCATACCCTTTTCCATGTCGATTCCATGGTTGATGCAGTGGCTGTATGCGATGATGATTGACGGGCCGTCATAGGATTCCGCCTCGCGGAAAGCCTTGATAACCTGATTCATGTTCGCGCCCATCGAGATGTGCGCGACGTATACGTATCCGTAAGTCATGGCGATCATGCCGAGGTCTTTTTTGCTGACCGATTTGCCTGACGCGGCAAACTTGGCAATTGCACCGATCGGAGTAGCCTTTGACATCTGTCCGCCGGTATTCGAATATACTTCCGTGTCCAGGACGAGCACGTTGATATTGCGTCCCGAAGCGAGTACATGGTCGAGTCCGCCGAAACCGATATCGTATGCCCATCCGTCACCGCCGATTACCCAGACAGAACGTTTGACCAGGTTGTCGGTAAGCGAGGCGAGTTCCTTGGCGAGCGGGTCGGTTGACTTTGCGAGCTCTGCCTTCAGCGTCACGATGTCGGCTCTCTGTGTTTCGATAGCCGCGTCGTCAGCCTGGGTATTCGCAAGGATTTTTTCGATGGTCGCCTTCGCGATTCCCTTTCCCTTGATTGTCTCGGCAACTTCACGCGCGTACTCGGCGAGCTTGTCGCTGGTAAGGCGCATACCGAAACCGAATTCTGCCGCATCTTCGAACAGTGAATTGGACCAGGCAGGTCCTTTTCCGTCTGCTCGTTTTGCGTAGGGGGTTGAGGGGAGATTTCCGCCGTAGATTGAAGAACAGCCGGTCGCATTTGCGATAACCGCTCTGTCTCCGTACAGCTGTGAAAGAAGCTTGACGTACGGTGTCTCTCCGCAGCCGGCACAGGCGCCGGAGAACTCGAAGAGGGGGCGTTTCATCGCGATGAACTTGGCGTTTCCGAGGTTGAGCTTGGTTGAGTCCGGATCGGGAAGGTTCATGAAGAACTTCCAGTTGGCGGATTCAGCGGCGCGGTTTTCGGTAAAGCTGTGCATGTTGATAGCTTTGATTTCGGGATTTTCCTTGGATTTAGCCGGGCACTGCTGTACGCACAGTCCGCATCCGGTGCAATCCTCGGCTGAAGCCTGAATGGTGAACTTCCAGCCTTCGAATTCCTTGGTTTTGTAATTGGCGCTCTTGAAGGAAGCGGGGGCTCCGGCAAGTTTTGCGGGGTCGTAGGCTTTCGCGCGGATAACGGCATGTGGGCAGACAACGGTACACTGACCGCACTGGATGCAGAGATCTGCGTCCCAGAGGGGCATGCGTTCTGCGATTGCGCGTTTTTCATACTGGGTGGTGGCCGTCGGGAAGGTTCCGTCAACGGGCATTTCGCTTACCTTGATGTCATCGCCTTTATTGACGGCGATCGTTCCCAGAACTCTCTGGACGAACTTGGGCGCATCAGAGGTCATGGCGGAAAGCAGCTTGAGCTTGCTGGTCGCGGTGTTCGGATAGTCTACCTTTTCGACTCCGGCCAGGGCCATGTCGATGGTGTCGATGTTTTTCTTGACCACATCGGCGCCTTTTTTGCCGTAGGACTTTTCAATCGCTTTCTTGATAAGGGAAATCGCTTCTGCTTCGGGAAGGATTCCGGAAATCTTGAAGAATGCAGTCTGCATGACGACGTTGATGCGTCCGCCCATTCCTGCGTTTTCGGCGATTGTTACCGCGTCGATTACGTAGAACTTGAGTTTTTTGGAGATGATCTGGTTCTGAACTTCGACAGGCAGGTGATTCCACACATCGTTCTTGCCGTAGGAGCTGGTCAGGAGGAATGTCGCTCCTGTTTTGGCGTTTGCGAGCATGTCGTATTTTTCTAGAAACGCGAACTTGTGGCAGGCCACAAAGTCAGCCTGGGTAATAAGATAGGGCTTGCGGATCGCGCCTTTGCCGAAACGGAGGTGGGAGGTGGTGATTGAACCGGACTTCTTCGAGTCGTACACAAAGTATGCCTGGGCCTTGTTGTCAGTGGCATCGCCGATGATCTTGATGGAGTTCTTGTTGGCGCCGACCGTTCCGTCCGAGCCGAGACCGAAGAACATAGCCTGGTGCATACCCTTGTCTTCGAGCTGGTAGGTATTGTCGTATTTCAGGCTGGTGTGGGTTACATCGTCTTCAATACCGATTGTAAAGTGATTTTTCTTCTCGCCTTTGAGGTTTTCGAAGATTCCTTTGACCATTGCCGGGGTAAATTCTTTCGAGCCGAGACCGTAGCGTCCGCCGATGACAAGGGGATAATCCTTGAACGCGCATTTGCCCGCCGCCTGCATTTCGCCGATTGCGGTGCGTACATCTTCATATAGGGGTTCGCCGACGGCTCCGGATTCTTTGGTACGGTCGAGAACGGCAATCGCCTTGACGGTGGCAGGAATGATTTTTACGAAAGCTTCCGCGCTGAAGGGGCGGTAGAGCCGTACTTTCAGGAGACCGATTTTTTCGCCTTTGGCGATCATGGCTTCGATGGTTTCTTCTACAGTATCGCAGCCTGAACCCATGCAGATTACGATGCGGTCAGCGTCAGTCGATCCGACGTATTCATAGAGTTTGTAGCTGCGTCCCGTGAGTTTGCCGTATTTGTCCATGGCTTTCTGGACGATTGCGGGCACTGCGTCGTAGTATTTGTTGACAGCTTCGCGCTGCTGGAAGTACACGTCTGGGTTCTGTGCGGTTCCGCGCAGTTCCGGAGCTTCGGGAGTAAGGCCGCGGGCACGATGTGCGCGCACAAGATCGTTGTCGATCATCTGCTGCATTACTTCGTAAGACACTTCCTCGATTTTCTGAACTTCATGGGAGGTTCGGAATCCGTCAAAGAAGTGAAGGAAAGGAATGCGGGATTCGAGAGTTGCTGCATGGGAAATAACGGACAGATCCATGATTTCCTGAACGTTGTTGGAAGCAAGCATTGCCCATCCGGTCTGGCGGCAGGCCATTACGTCCTGGTGATCGCCGAAGATCGAGAGGGAGCTCGCGGCGATCGCACGTGCCGCAATGTGGAATACGGTGCTGGTAAGCTCGCCGGCGATTTTGTACATGTTCGGGATCATGAGTAGCAGACCCTGAGACGCGGTAAAGGTAGTTGAAAGAGCTCCGGTGGTAAGGGCCCCGTGAACGGCACCTGCGGCACCGCCTTCTGACTGGAGTTCTACAACCTCGGGAACGGTTCCCCAAATGTTTTTTTTGCCTTTTGCTGAGTATTCGTCGGCAACTTCGCCCATCGGGCTCGAGGGAGTGATCGGATAGATACCGATAACTTCGCTCAGAGCATGTGCAACATGACCGGCTGCAGTGTTACCGTCGATCATTACAAGATTTTTTTCAGACATATTTCCATCCTTATAAAAGTATTGAATAGGGGAATAGATAGGGTGTTTAATACCCATGCATTGAACAAAATACTCCGATTGGCACATTTTTACAAGAGGAGGAGAGGTCTCTATTTTTGTATACTATGATACAATTCCATAATTATGAGTACTTTAAATTCTTTGCTCCGTTTTACGGATGTGTCCTTTACCTGGCCGGAGATTGAAGCTGCCCCTTCTGGAAATATTCAAAAACCGATATTTGATGCCTTTACCGCAAATATACCCGGCGGTTTTATTAGTTTGATGGGCCCGAACGGATCGGGAAAAACAACATTCATGCTTCTTGCCGGCGGACGAATACTGCCAACCCGGGGAAAGATTGAATTGATCGGACAAAATACCCGGTCTTTATGCGATCCTGCAATGACAAGTGAAATGGAGCATAAACGGAATCTCGTGTGCTCCTTTTTATATCAAAATATGGAATTTGAGGAACAAAACGAGGATTCCTCAATGATCGGGAATCTTCTCGAATTCGTGTATGTAAACGGGGGCCATCGTTCCAAAGAGGAACAATTCTTGAAGGATGTCACAAAGACATTTGAACTTGAACAGCTTTTATCTCGAAAGTTAGATGCCCTATCCAAAGGTGAGATACAGAGGGTGTTGCTTTCGTTTGCGGCGCTCTACGGCTCGCAGGTGATCATGATGGATGAGCCTGTTTTCGCAATGGAGCAGTATCAAAAAGAGAAAGCCCTCGAATTTTTTAAGGATTTGCATACGCGCACCGGTGTCTCGGTGCTTGTTTCCCTGCACGAACTGTCTCTGACCAGAAAATATGCGGATCAGGTGATGCTTTTTTATCCGGACAGACGAATTGATCTTGGAACCTGTGGGGAAGTGTTGACAAATGAGGCGCTCGAGGATGCCTA
Organism: Spirochaetales bacterium; assembly: GCA_043775705.1. GTDB lineage: Bacteria > Spirochaetota > Spirochaetia > Treponematales > Treponemataceae > Teretinema. The sequence goes on from JAYVSC010000031.1 coordinate 4,648, forward strand.
TGGCGTACCGGCAGCCATGCTCTACGACAGCGAAAACCTTACCCGAAAAGCCATGCTTGAGCTTTCCGAGGTTGAAAAACATTGAAAATGCAGAGAAAAACAGATACTATCATTGGTTTTGTAACTTTGTATGTGCTATTATAATTATTAGTATATGTAATTTTAGGAGGATTTTTTATGATTAAGAAATTTTTGACCGTACTGGCAGTTCTGGTGTTGGTTTCAACCGTTGTTATTTCCTGCGCTTCCGGACCAAAAGACAAAAGCGATAAGGCGCAGCCTAAGGGAAAGCCGGTTGTAGGTATGGAAGGGGTAGAAATGCCGGCCTGGGTTAACAAAACCCCGAAAAATGAAACCACATTGTATGCAATCGGTTTTGGAGATCAGTCATCGAAGGCAATTTCCAAGAAAGTAGCCGGACAGGATGCCCGTGACCAGATCGCACGCTGGGTCGGAACAAGCGTAAAGAATGCCCTGACCAATTATACCAATGAGGGCGGCGAAGGCAAAAATGTTCAGACACTGAAATATTTCGAAAGCATTTCGAAACAAGTTTCTGACCAGACCCTGATCGGCGTAGAAGACGACGAAGTATGGGTAGATGACAAGGGTGCCGTATATGTACTGGCCTCTTTCCCCAAAGCAAATGTTGGAAAGGCTTTTGAACAGACTGTAACCGCATTTGCCCGTAATGACGCAGCTGCATTCTCCGAATTCAAGGCAAAAGAAGCCCTTTCTTTCCTGGATAAAGAAACAGCAGCCGGCGTGACCAAATAAGGATCATGCATGAAACTGACTGAAAAACATAGTTTGATCGTGTCAGTTTTATGCCTTTCTGTTGTCTTCTGCGGGTTTGTCTCCGCAGAAGGCAGTAAGGACGCACCCCTCTATTCTTCAAAAAATGCCTACTCCGAATCAGTTTATTTCGCACAAGCCCCTTCAATGAAAACCCCAGAAAAAGAACTTTCCGAATGCCTTTTTCGCGTTGCGCGACAGGTGTCAATGAGGCAGGAAGTTTTTGTCCGTTATATTCTTTCGAGCAAAAAAGATTCGGACGGGAAAATCTGGAAAAGTGAAAGTACCGTGCTGGATTTTGACCAAAACAACAGTATCGCGATAATGGAAAAAATGACTGTGCTGAAGGTTCGTCAGAGCAAGGAGGGCACGGAAGCTCTGGTAAAAATAAACGGAAACAAAGAATTAAAAAATATTTCTGTATCCATAAAAACACAAATTGATGGAAAAGGTAATCCATTGTGGGTTACTAGTGTTCCAAAAGGATCCAAGTTTTACGCTTCGGTTGGATCAATACAGCAGACAACCAATCTTGCCGATGCTTTCTACAATGCCGATACAAACGCAATAGGTGCTCTCGCCCTTTTTACGGCAAAACCTGAGGTATCGGGCGGCACAAGCCTGTATGAAGCTACCCTGAAGGGCGTATATATAGCTCGCCGCTGGTATAACCCCTCTGAAAACCGCTATTATAGCCTCGCTATTCTCCCGCGATAAAATTTTACTCAACTATTGACGAATCTATGATGTTATGGGTATCTTAATATTATACGGCGTATAATAAGGAGTGTATCATGGCACGGAGACTTTACAAGATCGAACAGGGTCGGAAAATTTTTGGGGTGTGCGGCGGTCTCGCGGAATACCTGAATATTGATGTTGCGATTGTCCGGATTGCCTGGGCAGTACTTGGTCTCTGTTATGGTACAGGAGTTGTATTGTATATTGTATGCGCTTTTGTGCTTCCGAATAAAAGCGAAGTTGAATATTGAATAATAAAGGTGCAGCAATCCTTCCGGATACTGCACCTTTTTACTATCAGGTTAGGATGTTATTGATTGAGCAGGCTTTGCTTATCCTCAATGTATGTATTGTTGATAAAATACCTGAGGCAGTTTGCATAGGCCCAGGGAAGATAAATACCCATGGTGATCATCGAAAGCAGGGTCTGTCCCCAAATATAGCCGAAGCCGCTGTCGTTTTTAAAACCTAACCGGGATATTTCTTCTCCGTTGGTTTCAAGTACCGTTTTCCCTATAAAGTAGCGATACGACTTGATATAAAAGGCAGGGAAATAAATACCGACTGTGATAATGGTAAGTAAAACCTGACCGGCAAGGAACAGGGAGGAAGGCCAGAATTCAGTTTTCCATGTAATGCGAATGTTTTTCCATTGCATGTCCATTTGCCATTTGTAGGCAAGATACATAAACGGAATAATAATCACGAAAATAAAAAGATACAGGATACCAGCAATAATGCCCAGAATAATTGCCAAAGGGGTTGAGAATGCAGCAACGACCCCTGCGAGGCCAGCAATCCCAATGACTAAAATAGCCCATACGATTAGCGGTAGCCAGAGTGCAAGCAGGTAGTACTTAAGCAGCTTTCCGGCTTTGCCCAGGAAAAAGGTTTTTTCGCCCTTAAATTCGGTGTTTTCGGTAATATAATCCATCAACTTTTTTGTGAACCAGGGAAAGTAAAAGCCCAGTGTAATCAATGATAGAAGCGAACCGATCAAATATAGTTTGATAAATGGTCCGATCTGGCCGTTGAATTTAAAAGATTCGTTCCGTATTGAAATGGAAGGATATACTATCCGATAGATAATGATGGAAAAGGCGGCTTCGAGTATAATGATGAGAATCAGCATAACCAGCATAAAAAGCAGGCTGCTTCCGGGATTTTCGGCTCCGGGCAGCGACATTCTGATGATGGCAAATTCAAAAGGAATAAAGAGCGCCAATAAAAGTACAAAATAACCGATTAAGGGCTTCCACCATTGAGATCCCGTGAGAGTGCATGAGAAATTCTCTTTCATAAACAATAGCTCCTTGCATTACAGATAACGAAAGTATAGCACGCCCCTAATTCCGAAACAACGAATATAAAAATCGGCCTTGCATCGTGTCTTTTTTTCTGTGACAATGAGGTTAATGGATACCCAATTTGAATTTCCTTATAACAAGTTTTTATCGTCTGCTGAACGGGAACTGGTACGCCAGAATGTACACATATCCGGAGTGAATTCCGGTACCGTCCTGTTCGATTCAACATCCTGCAAAGGAGTTCTTGTCGTCATCAGCGGTATAGTTCGGGTGTATATCATATCAGAGGAAGGCCGCGAGATAACGCTGTACCGCCTTTTTGAGAATGATGTATGCACCCTTTCTGTCTCCTGCCTTATGGGGACAATGCCCATTCAGGCAATGATAAAAGCGGATACAGACTGTCGGATTGCGACGATTTCAAATGACATTTTTTCCGAAATACATCAAAAAAACCCGGAAATCCAAAACCTGATGCTTTCGACTATGAATGCGCGGTTAAATGACGTTATGTGGGTTTTGGAACAGGTTGCTTTCAGGGGGATGGACCGGAGAATAGGCGAATTCCTCTTAACACGGCCAAGCCCCGTTATTTATACAACTCATGAGGAAATTTCCGCGGAACTTGGAACTGCCCGCGAGGTAGTAAGCCGTATGCTCAAATATTTCGAGAAAAACGGATATATTGAACTTTCCCGCGGCAAGCTGAAGGTAACGGACAGTGAAGGTTTACGCAAATGCATCGGGATTGTGTAAACGGATGAGCAAGACATATTTTTTTTCGGCCGATAATGCATCGGTGGTTTTCCGGATTAGCAGGAAGGAAAACGGCTTTTCCGCGACTGAGCGGATCTTTATTGCCGGCAGTTTCAATAGCTGGCTTTTCAATCCGGCAAAGAAAAAAGACTGGGAGATGATTGATTCTGGTGCTGGGGAAGCGTTCCTGGTGCTTGAAAAGCCCGCAAACCAGCTTCGTATTCCCGGTAATTCAGGGTTTCCAGAGTTTGTTTTTCTGCGTCTCGGTGAGGACGGCTCGATGGGAGCCCTTTCTTTACCGGAATCCTTCGAGGGCGTGTCCTTTCTCGGGAATCAGGTTTTGCTTTATCCGGAAGATAATCCCGTGGAAATAAGACTTGCGGCTGCTGTTGCCGGGAAAATAAAAAAAATGGCTGATTTTGATTTGACGGAGCCCTCGGCCGTCGGGGATATATCCAATTTCAGACAGGTTCCGGGATGTAAAAAACTGTTTCGCTCTTATCATCCTTATAAAAAGTCATTTCCCCAATTTGATACGGAAAACAAACGAAGTGCCCTGGTTAAAGAATTGATTGAAAAAAACGGAATATCCTCGATTATATGTTTGTGCGGTAATGAGAAAGCAGAAAAAGAAGCCGGAGAAACTGTCAGCGATTACCAGGCATTACTAATTGAAAAGGGAAATGAGCTGTTTATTGATACTTCATATGAAGCGGTATATTTTTTTTCCGCGGAACACGGTTTTTGTTCGGTTTTTACCAACATTGTGCGGTTTATTCTGAGCCATCCTTCCCCCTTTTTGGTGCATTGCCGGCTTGGCTCGGACAGGACAGGGGTTGTCTGTGCTCTGCTTGCTTCCCTTTGCGGGGCTTCATGGGATGAAATTGCTTTCGATTATGAGAAAACCAGAAGAATTGGCATTCTTCAGTACCGGGATTCACGGCTACTCAAATATTCCCTTGAGCAAATCACTGGACACCTTATTGAAAAAGGGAGCAGTTTGCAGATAGGCATTGAAGCCTTTTTTATCAAAGGCGGCTACCTTACACAAAAAGAGATTGATTCCTTGAAAGCGGCGTTAAACTAAAAAACGATAGATATATCTATATGGCAAGTGCATAAGGCAATCCGCTTGTTCTTGTACCTCTATTGACAGCAGATTTCTTTAATGTATACTGAAACTAGTTACATGAAAGCGGTTTCAAGATTAGGAGTTCCTATGTCTTTACGTATGCCCACAATATATGATGTAGCAGTCCTTGCTGGAGTCAGTGCGGCAACTGTGTCCAGGGTGTTGAATGAGCCTTCGAAAGTGCACTCAGAAAAGCGAAAAAACGTACAGGAAGCGATAAACGCGCTGAAATTTATCCCGAAAGCGGATGCGGTAGCCCATGCCCGCCGCCAATATAAAAAAATTGGAGTGATTGCGCCTTTTTTCACTCAACCTTCATTTATGCAGCGGCTTCGCGGTATCTCAACGGTTCTGTCCGGACATCATTATGAACTGGTTATGTATGCAATAGAGAGTAAAAAAGAGCTGGAAGAATATGTTGACATGCTTGCATTCAACAGCCGGGTAGACGGCTTGATAGTTCTTTGTCTCAATATAAAAAATGAGGGCATTGCTGCTTTAATGGATGCAGCCCTCCCAGTATGCTTTGTTGAGTCTGATGTGTCAGGGTTTGATTCCGTTATCGTTGACAATTATAAAGGCGGCTGGATGGCCGGAGCGTTTTTGTACGGACAAGGATTTACTGTCCCCGGATTTATCGGAGAATTCTCGCATCAGGATTTTGCGATACCCGCGGCGGATCTGCGTTTGAAGGGTTACTCCGATTTTTTCGCACAAAAAGGTATACAGGTGAAAACTGAAAATATCTGCCTCGGACCATTTCCGGAAGAAAATAGCAATTCAGGAATGCAGAAGATCCTTTCCCGGAAGGACCGGCCTGACTGCATATTCGCCTCAAGCGACATGATCGCTATCCGTCTGATGCGTATTGCCTTGCAAAAGGGAATAGCGATACCGAAAGAACTCGGTCTTATCGGGTTCGATGATCTGGATATAGCGGAATATCTGAATTTGTCGACAGTCAGCCAAAGTCTGGACGAGTCCGGACGGCTCGCTGCGGAAATGGTTCTGGACAGGATTAACGATCCTTCGCGGGAGATTCGTAAAGTAACTGTCATGCAAAAAGTAATGAACAGGGTTATCGCAGTTTAAAGGATTAAACTTGCCGCTTGCATGCTGCATGCGCTTCAGTTATATTTTATCCAGGGACTGCGCTCTGAATTAATAAGGGGAAAAATATGCTTTCTGATCGTCTCGTCAAGCTCATGCCCTCGCTCGTAAATCGATTATTTCGGCTCTACGGTACCCGTTGGGATTTCTATCTTGTGCTTCAACAGCTGGTAACCATAATCGAGCGTTCTTCAAAACAGCGCAGCGGAGACCTTCAAATACAGGATGAACAGAGGGAAAAAACACCTGACTGGTTTTTATGTGAAAAAGAAATAGGGATGATGCTCTATGTCGATTTGTTCGCCGGCGACCTTTCCGGCTTGAAGGATAAAATTGCTTATCTAACCGGTCTTGGAATTACCTATGTGCATCTGATGCCTTTGTTTCGCTGTCCGAGCCTTCATAATGACGGCGGATATGCGGTATCAAGCTATCGTGAGGTGGAAAAAAAACTCGGCACGATAGAACAGCTTTCCGATGTTGCCGCACTGTTCAGGAAGGCAGGAATTAAATTCGTGCTTGATTTTGTGTTCAACCACACCAGCGACGAGCATGACTGGGCACTGGCCGCGAAAAATGGCGACCCGAAATACCGCGACTACTATTTTATTTACGAAGAAAAAGCAGAAGCTGACAGCTGGAATGAATCCCTGCGGGAAATATTTCCGGATACACGTCACGGTTGCTTTTCATATGACAAAGAAGCGTCAGGCTGGGTATGGACCACATTCAATTCATTTCAATGGGACTTGAACTACCAGAACCCGCAAGTCTTCCTTTCCATGTGCGAGGAAATGCTCGCGATCGCGAACCTCGGCGTCGATGTGCTGCGTCTGGACGCGTTGGCTTTTGTGTGGAAAAGAAAAGGAACGATGTGTGAAAACCTGGACGAGGCACATTCGCTGATCGAAGCATTTCAGTATGTGGCGCAGATCGCCGCTCCTTCCCTTGTATTCAAGAGCGAGGCTATCGTCCACCCGGACGAGGTGATAAAGTACATCGGCACCGATCAGTGCCGCCTTTCCTATAATCCACTTCAGATGGCGCTGTTTTGGGAAAGTGCCGCGACCCGGCAAACCAAACTGCTAACCCTTTCCCTTAAAAAAAGATGGGCGATACCGGACGGCTGCGGCTGGGTAAACTATCTGCGCTGCCATGACGATATCGGATGGACCTTCTCGGACGAGGATGCGCGTGAATGCGGAATTAACGGTCATGATCACCGGAACTTCCTGAACGCGTTTTATACAAACCGCTTTGAGGGAAGTTTTGCGCGAGGTGAGCCCTTTCAGTATAATCCGGATAACGGGGACTGCAGGGTGTGCGGAACTATGGCGTCGCTTCTCGGTCTTGAGGAAGCTGGTCAATTGTATCTCGCGGGGGGCAGCGCGGAAGATTGCCGGCTTGCCGAGCTGAAAGGTGAGATGGCGGTACGCCGGATGAGCATGCTGTACGCGGTCATGTTCGCCCTTCCGGGAATTCCTCTTTTATATGCCGGGGATGAGAGTGCGACGCTGAATGACTATACCTACCGGAAGGACCCTGGGAAAAAAGCCGATTCAAGGTGGGTGCATCGTATTGCGACGGACTGGAAACTCGCGCAGAAAATAAGTTCCGGAAAAACCGGGAATGACTGGCTTTCTTCGCATCAGGCTCAGGCATTCTCGTCCTTGAAACGGATAATAAGTTTGAGAAAGGAAGAGCCCCTTTTCGGAAAATCCGAAATAAGTTTTTATGATTTGAATAACGAGCACGTGCTCGCTTTCGAACGCCGGAAGGCCGGCTCCGGAAGCCTTCGTGTCATTGCGAATTTTTCTGAGCAAACGGTTTCATACACGATGGATCGGGTCACGAAAGGAATCGATATACTTTCCGGGACTATATATAACGATTGCTCGGTGTGCATCCTTTCGCCGTTTCAGACGGTATGGATCAAGCAATAGTAAAACCAAAAAAAGGAGTTACGCACATGAAAAAAATCGATGTGGCCGCACTGGGAGAAATACTTATTGATTTTACCTCGGCAGGAATGTCGGAGGCCGGACAGGTTTTATATGAACGAAATGCGGGCGGTGCTCCTGCAAATGTTGCGGCATCAGTCGCGAGACTCGGCGGAAAGTCAGCGTTTTTGGGGAAGACCGGCAGCGATATATTCGGCGATTTTTTAAAAAGCGCTCTATTGGCCCACGAAGTAAATACGGACGGCATGAGGCGTTCAGACACACACCCGACAACGCTTGCTTTCGTGACGCTTTCGCCCGGGGGAGAGCGCAGCTTTTCATTTTATCGCAATCCCGGTGCGGATACCCGCTTGTCGCCGGAAGAGCTTGATAAAGGCATCCTTGATAATTCCCGTTTTCTGCATATCGGTTCCCTCTCCCTTACGCATGAACCAGCCAGAGCGGCGACCCTTGCCGCGATAAAAACGGTCAAGGAAGCAGGCGGCTATATTTCCTATGATCCGAACTGGCGCGAGCCTCTGTGGGAAAACAGGGAGAAAGGAATCAGGATGATGAAAAGTCTTTTTCCATATGCCGACATGGTAAAAGTTTCTGATGAAGAGCTTGTGCTGCTATACAACTCTTCTGATTATTCATCCGGTGCCGTGAAAATAATGGAAGAAGGCGCTCAGCTTGTGCTTGTTACTCTTGGCGCGAAGGGCGTGTTCTATAAAACAAAAAACGGCGAAGGGATTGTTCCGGCTCAGGCAGTCAAGGTGGTGGATACAACAGGTGCCGGCGATTCATTCGTCGGAGGTCTATTGTATAGATTGACGCGTCCGGCAGAAGGATTGAATCCCTTCACAAAAGACGGAGCGGCGCTTGAGTCGGATCTTGCCTTTGCGAACGGGGTTGCCTCCCTTTGCGTTACCAAACGAGGAGCCATACCCGCCATGCCGTCCTTGTCGGATGTAGAAAGATTTTTACGGAACGGAAAATAAGAGATTGTTACCCGCTTCCATATTTGTTTTTCACTAATCCTTAAAATAACTCCACTAACTATAATAAGTCCATAAATCATTCGGGATGATGATGGACGTAATTAATATTTACATAGTAAAAAAAACACTTTCCCTCATTTTATAGCGATAATTCGATTTTATCCTTGTGTTTCTCAATTGAATACACGAAAACTTGAAGTAACCAAAAAAAGTTAACCTGAGGAATCATAGTGAAAATTGGGAGGACTTTATGAACGACATTCAGATCGATGCAAAACTTGGAGTTAAAACTTTTTTTGTTCTACCGGAATTATCGTTGATACCTGAAGAGTATTTGAAGTGTTTTTTCATGAAAGGTTTCGAGACTTATTTTTTGGAAGACGACCCATATTATACCCTTGAAGTAAAAATTCATTCCCTGTTCTCTCTTTTTCCCGAAGTGATTTTATTTTTCAATATTGACCGTGAAGTGCATGACATCGACTGGCCTTTATTTATCGGAGCCCTTCAGAATAAATACCAAGAACGCGCGAAAATAGGCGTGCTTTACCGAAAACGAAATAATGTCGAAGAAATCAAGAAGCTTGAGAGGTTGTATTTATATGATATCGGGATAGTGTGCGGATGTATTCCCATCGAGTACCAGAAGGCAAAAAATCTTTTTTTGATCCTTAACGTTTTAATTGCGAACCAAGCGAATGGACAGCGTAAATTTTTGCGCGCTATTTGCGACGAAACGTGCAAGCTGAATTTTATGTTTCACGGAACGAAATATCAGGGATATATCAGGGATATAAGTATCAGTCATTTTTCCTGCGTCTTTACCGGCGATTCTCCCGCCTTGTTCGTGAATGAAAAAATTTCGGATATTCAGTTGAGCCTGAAAGGCTCAATACTAAAGATTGACGGGATCTGCGGCTTAAAGCGTGTTATGGGAAATGAGCAAATTCATATATTTGTTTTCCGGAACGAAAATGCAAAGGATGGTCTAAACCCGGAACAGTTATTAAAAATAAACAGTTTTATTTTCAGTTTGTTTCTGCAAAGCGTCAATGCACTTCTGAAAATCGAATATGGAACAATTGAGGCTGTTCTCGGTAAAAAAAAAGAAAGAGGAATATCGCCGAAGACAACAATTAGCCAGACGGTAGCCTGAAAGAACCATCGTCCGCAGAATAAATGTTCAACATGCTTCCTCTTCTTTCGGAAATACAAATGTATTTTGATTGATCAGGATAAACATGTCATACCGGTCTTCTATTCCGAATAATTCATAAATTCGCTGCATCTCTTTTTTGATTACGGAAACAGACACGACATTTTCGTCCGCTATTTCCTGGAGAGTTTTTTTTAATAGACAGCCATGAATGCAGGAAAGCTGTCTTTTTGAAAAGCCGAATTTCGCCAGATCTATTTGACCTTTCTCCGCAAAATATTCTTTCAGGTTTTCCCTGAACATGAGTAAAAAACAGGTTACCAAAAAAATAAGAATGGCGATATTCATAAACGAACTGAGAAAAATTTGAAAACCCTGCCGAAGCTGAAAACAGAGCACAATAAAAAAAATGAGCACCGTAATTGCTGTCTTTGTTTTTCCGAAAGAACGGAAAAATCCTTGCTTTAATCCGATGCTCATGGCAAAAACATAAAATAATAAGCCGAGAATATTACCGCCGGCATAAATATTAGATAAACCTCCAAGAGCTAAAATAAGTCCAATAAATATATACAATTCTGGATTTATCAGCACTATCAAAAATAAAAAACCAAAAATGGACAATGATATAATTTTATATTGTATTCCAACAACATCCCCGGGCGTTAAAAGAAATTGTTCTGGCGCCAAATGCAGATATATAACGAGTATACAAAGTAGAAAACCAAGAAGTGCAATGGGCCGAATGTATTTCATTTACTGCCAGTATATTCCGAGTGCACCGGCCATGGACATATAGGCATCCATGGAGGGGTGCAGGTTGATTTGCAGTTCGGTCTGCAGTTTTCCGGAGAGTGCGTTAAAGTCCCAGGAACCGCTGTTCAGCGGGTTGTATTCACCGGAGGCCGCGTCCTTGCTGCGGTCCCTGTTATAACCGGACAGCATCTGGAGGGCGAGAAGATCCATGCCCCTTTTCAACACTGATTGATTTCCTCCTTTGAATGACATGCCGAGTCTTAGTCGTGAAAAAAGATCAGCGTCATCGGAGGGTTTGTGGTCAAAAATTGCCCTACCGTCACGGGCAGCAAGGATATACATCGAAAGATGGGCAAGGGCCGTTCTTTCGGCGTCTTCGCATTCTGCAAGAAACGGCAGGGCGGCTATCAGCCTTGCTGTTTTTAAGGTAGAGAATTTAGACTTTTCTTCCACACTGAAGCGGAACGAGGCGGCCGCAAGTGTAATCATTTCATCTGCCCGATCAGTCATCTGAGCGGGAGCGCTCGTAAAATTTCCAGTCGCTGTTTTCATAAAATCTCCTTATACAAGTACATTGATTTTAGTTCGGAATGGGTAGAAGCGCAATTCAATTGATAACTAAATGTTTAAAGAACTTTGGTTCTTTCTATAATTATCGGACGGGATTGCCTTGTGTTCTTTTTTTTTATAGACCACTATTTAAGTAAATAAAAAAGTCAACCTAGAGGAATGAACGGAAATAGGGAGGACTTTATGAGTGATATTCAAAATGATATCGAGCTTGGCGTGAAAACCTTTTTTGTCGTGCCGGAATTGTCTCTTGTACCCGAGGAGTATTTAAAAAGTTTTTTTATGAAAGGCTTTGAAACTTATTTCCTAGATGATGATCCATATTATACCCTTGAATTGAAGATTCACTCGCTTTTTTCCCTTTTTCCCGAAGTTATCATGTTTTTTAATATAGACAGGGAAATTCACGGTATTGAATGGCCTCTTTTTATAGACATGCTCCAAAAGAAATACAAAGACCGTGCCAAAATCGGAGTTCTCTACCGAAAGCGCAATAGTCAGGAAGAAGTTCGACATTTGGAGCGATTGTATTTGTATGACATCGGGATTGTATGCGGCTGCATTCCGATTGAATATCAGAAAGTCAAAAATCTCTTTATTTTGCTCAATGTGCTGACAGCGAATCAGGCTAACGGACAACGCAAGTTTATCCGTGCAATATGCGATGAAACGTGCAAAATTAATTTCGAGTATCGGGGAAACAAATACAAGGGCGTTATCCGTGATATCAGCATCAGCCATTTTTCATGCGTGTTTTATGGAGAGATTCCCGATGTGCTGCTTCATGAGAAAATAACTGATATCCAGATAAGCCTGAAAGGGACAATATGCAAAATAGACGGAGTCTGCTGTCTTAAGCGATATCTTGGAAACGAGCAGATACATGTGTTTGTGTTCCGAAATGTGAATGACAGAGAAGGGTTGAATCCGGAACATCTGTTAAAGGTGAACAGCTTCGTCTACAGTTTGTTTTATATGAGCGTCAATCTGATGCTTAAAAATGAATATGATCAGGGCCGGTACAAAGCGGTCAAGAGCGACAGAAGACAGGCGGCATCGCCCATGGTAATAAAAAAAACGGTGGCTTGAAGAAAAGCCACCGTTTGAGGAAATTACAGCTTGGAGAAATTATATTAGTTCTTCAAGGTCAATTTCACACGCGGTACAGGGAGTTCCTATCGCCCAGTTTTCGAGCACTATCGGATGGACTTCTCCGAAAATACCGGCTTGTTTACCCTTGATCAGGATGGCGGCCTGGCGTCCTGGTACGAAACGCGGATCGTTCGATTCGACCACATTGTATTCATGGTCGAGGTAATACAGCAGGCTTGCTACCTGGCTTGCGGTGTCGTTGAAGTTTGCGTCGCTCGAGGAGGAAAGGAAGCCGAGATGCTGCCGCGTGCGCGTTCCGGTGTTTTCTTCTGCGCAAAGATAGGCGACTTTTCCGATCTCGAATATTCGGTGCGGATAGGCCGCGTTTCCCGAGGGGGCTTCCGCAGAAAGCAGGCTTGCGATGATCGAAGCGCGGACGAACTGAAAGTTTTCGCTCATCGGATTTGAAATCTCGATGACATTTGATCCGTCGATATTCATTCGCTCGATATAGTCTTTTCCCGAACCGAGATAATTGAAAATCATCTCCTGATAGCCTAGTCCCACCATCTGGGTTTTCGCCTTACGGCTGAAAATGGTTGTCGGGGTCAGTCGTCCTATCGTGAAGTCATTCGGCTTTGACGGTTTGAAGTATCCGATGGTCATGCCCATCATGACGTCTTCGATTATGTCAACCGCATGCAGAAAGTCATTCCTGTATTCGGCCGGATAAATGGTGACGGTGTCTCCCGACGTTTCAACCTCACTCCCCATTCTTTCCAGTGCATCCCTGATCTCGCCGCCGGAGAGTTCCGAGCCGAGAAGGCGATTGATGTCCGTAAGGGTCGCACTGGTCGATTTTTGAAAGTAGTACGGAGTGGTGACGTTTTTACCGAAGCCCGTGTCATAGGGATGCTCTATTTTTACCGGAAGAATCTTGTAACCGGCGTCCGCGAAATCGCATGCGACGATGCTTGTCGCGAGCACGAGGGTGGGCATATCGGTTCCGGTCATTTCTACCAGAAGATCGCTGTCGCCTACCTGCACGGCGCCGAGGCTTGCGCTGTTGATAACCGGAGCCATCGAAAGAACTTCGTTTTTTGCGTCCACGAGAAGGGGGAACAGCTTGGCGTCTTTTATGATCCAACCGTATTCCTTACCCTTCGGATGGTCGGTCAATATCCTGCGGCAGGTCATCGGCGCATCGCATCCGAGGGGTGTGAAACTTGTCTTGTCGGGATCGACGGCCTTGTAGCTGATCGGCCAGGTAATGTTTGCGGAGCGGTATATGCCCATCGAGATGGAACGTCTCTTGCGCCCAAAATTCCAGCACAATTTTTCTTGAGTCTGGATTATGTCAAGAAGCATGGGCTCGTCTATGGCCTTGCCGGAAATGACGAAGGCGGCCATAAACGGGCGGATAGTCTGAAGGGCTGGATCTACCTTTACGATGCGGTTTCCGCAATCCTGAGCCTTGCCGTCGCGAGAAAAGAAATCACTATAGCGGTTTCTTTTGCCGCCCTTGTGCTGGCGTAGCTGGCGGGCAACGCCGGCCGTGGACCACAGATCGGGTCGGTTTGTATCGTTGAGTTCGATTTTAATCGTTCGTTCATTCTCCGGCAATGATGCGTCGGGTTTTTCGTCCAGTTCAGCCTTACCGCAAGTAAGGCATTCCTCAAGTTTCGCGTAGTCGTATTTTTCCCCGAGAAGGCTGAAAAAAAGCTTTTCGTTAACTTCAATTTTTGGCATGATTGTTCTCCATTAGTATTTTGCCTTTCTCTGGCGGACACCTTCGATGTCATTGCTGAACAGTTCGCGAAGGTCATTGAGGCCGAGAGCCATCAATGCCATGCGGTCAATGCCGATACCCCATGCAAGAACCGGCACGTCGATTCCCATGGCTTTGGTTACCTCGGGGCGGAATATTCCGGAGCCGCCGAGCTCGAACCAGCCGAGAACGGGGTGCTTGATGTGTACTTCGATTGAGGGCTCGGTGAAGGGGAAATAACCGGGCACATACTTGACCTCCGTGGCGCCGGCGATTTCGACGGCGAACATCTCGAGAAAGCCGAGCAGGGTTTTCAGGTTTACCTCATTGCCGAGAACGATTCCCTCTGTTTGATAAAAATCGGAAAGGTGGGTAGCATCGACCTTGTCATAGCGGAAGCAACGGGCAATACCGAAGTATTTTCCGGGAATTTTCGCCTTTGCAAGCTGGTGGGCAGAAAGGACGGTGCCCTGGCTGCGGAGTAAAAGGCGCTTGGTAAACTCGCGGTCAAAGCTGTAGTTCCATCCCCGGCTTCCTGTGTTCCCCCCGTTTTCATGGGTGGCTGCAACGGCAGAGAGGAAAGGCTCTTCTATCAGTTTGGCTTTGGTAGGCTCCTTGACATAATATACGTCATGAATATCGCGGGCTGCATGGAACTGGGGCATAAAGAGGGCATCAGAATTCCAGAATTCGGTTTCTACCAGGGGGCCGTCAAATTCCTCGAACCCAAGGGAACCGAGCTTGTCCTTGACGCTTTCCAGAAAGCTGACGTATGGATTGGTGCGGCCGGGTATGAGACGGGCCGGAGGAATGTTGATGTTGTATCCGCGGAAAGAACCTTTTTTCCAGTCCCCGCTTTTAAGCATGGCCGGTGTGATCGAGCCGATTTCCTCGCCGGTAATGCCTGCAGCGTCCAGGGCAGTTTTTACTTCTTTCGCTTCGGCGGACAGGGTATATACAACTGTTTCTCGCTCAAGGATGCGGAACGGCGAATCGGCGGCTCCGCGTTTCTTGGCGAGGGTACCCATTACCGCGATCTCGTCGGCTGTCAGGGTTTTCTGGTCAATTGTTCCTGACGGGCTTTTTGACGCAAGACTGATGAGCGCAAGGGTGACCGCGTGGCGCTTGCTTTTCGGCATCTCGACGAAAGCAGCCTTTTTGTTTTCGTCCATTTTCACGGCTTCTTCCTTTGAAAGAATACCGAAGGCCGATCCCACATCCTTATTTTCAAGGGCAAGGGCGGCGCATATTTCCGGAACGGTATGAGGACCTTTGTCTTTTAAAAGCAGCAATATACGTTCGTCCGGTGTTCCGTTGGCGGCATAATTGCGTCCAAGTTCGGTTATTTCAAAAAAGGTAAACGGGTCGCGGCGGAGTTCCCTGACCAGTTCTTTTCCTCCGAGCCATGAAAAAGCCTGATTGGCATGTCCCGGTTTAAATTGCAGTTCCTTCTCGAGCCTGTCTGCGGTAAGTTCGGTGCCCGGCTCATAGGCCCTGAGGACGCGGACTTCAAGGGGGTGCAGATTTTTTAGCAGCGACGGTACATCCATAGCTTACTCCTGTAAAAATAGGTGTGTATTTATATCATTTTCTTCGGAGTACAGTAAAGGGCACGGGGAAAACAATTTTTTATCAGAACGTGCGGTAGGGAACAAGCTCGACGATATTGATCAGCACCTTGATGTCGGCAACGAAATAACCCTCGTCGACAAAGAGGCGGGGATTGTCCCGAAGCAGCACCTCTCCGTTGATTTCTTTCGGTTTGTTTTTTACGAGTTTTCGTGCTTGTTCCCGGACTGCGAGTAGCACTGCCTGGGAATAGGCTTTTTTAATACCCTGCATTTCCAGTGTCCGGTCGGCTTTCCCCCGTCCGTTCGAGGGCTTGAACAATACCGAGTCCCATCGGGATGTCCAGAGAGACTGGGACTCGTCAAGGGTGAATTCTGCCCAGCAGGAAAGGTGTGGATACTGGGGTTTTATACTCGATAGATAAAAACGAGGGTCCCCGCGATTAATTTCCTGAACGGGTTCCATCGAGAAAAATTCATCTACGCGGCGCAGTACATCACTCGGCGTATAGGAAAACTTCCAGCCGTAGATCATACCCCCAAGCACAAAGCGGCCGATTTCATCAAGTTCCTGGATGGGCGGCAGTTTCGCCTGCTGTTCCTCGCTGCTCATTTTTCCCGGAACGGTTTCCAGATAGACCCAGACCGGAGCTCGTATTACCTGCGCATTTTCCGCGGAAAGGATGCCGCAAAGGATCATCAGCGCAAGCGGGGCATAGCGTCTCATTATTTACGGGACCAAACCCTGACAGGATTGATTCCGAAACGGACGAGAAAATACACCCATGCAATGGCGAATCCGATGAGGTGTGTGCTGTGTGCCACCCCCTGATTGATTCCGGTGAGCATGTTGAAAACCTCAAGGGCGGCATAACCCAGTACCAGAATGGGGGCAGGAATAGGTATAATTCCCCAAACAAGAATGATGGATTCGGGATAGAGGACGGCGTAAGCGAGAAGGAGGGCGAAAATCGCGCCCGAGGCTCCCAGCAGGTACACATACCATGCCCCGGTAAGTATATAGATTAAAAGGGATAGTATTCCGCCAAGGGTACCCGCAGTAAGATACAGAAGCAGAAATTCCTTCGAACCGAGCCTTCTCTCGACGGCAACACCGAAAAAAAACAGGGCGAGCATATTAAAAAAAAGATGGGAAATATCTGCATGAACAAATTGATAGGTAAAGACCTGCCAATACATATTGTTCTGTACGACAAACAGGGGATTAAGCGACAGCACTCTTTTTAACTGCGGTTCCAGCCAGGTCAGCAAAAACACGAGAAGGTTGATACTGATAAGTATAAAAGCCGCGTTCCAGAATTCATACCGAAACGGAAGTCGTAGAAACGTTTTTATTTTCATATCAGAAACTTACCAGTAAGGCTTCGTGCGGGGCAAGTACTATCCTGCCTCGGACCAAGATTTCTTTTTCTTTTCGCCGGTTTCCCAGAATGACCGTCCCGTCGGATGGTAAACTGATAGTATGGGGCTTTTTGGCAAAATTCAGGTAGCAGTCAATGGTTCCTGCGGGAATTCTGCTGCTGTCAGGGTTCAGTATTTCGCTTCTGCGATAGGAAACAACCGAGTTTTTCCCCCTAGCAAGGTGCTGAAAATATCCCGTCTGCAGGACATGATATTTTTTTCGTATAAAAATGAGTTTCTGATACCAGATCCACAGAGAAAGAGGGTCTTTCTGCTGCATTTCGACATTTTCATGCGGGTACTTTTTATTTAACGGAAGCCAGGGCATCGCTCCTCGGGAAGTAAACCCGGCGCTTTCTCCGGATGTCCACTGCATGGGGGTTCGCTGTCCATCCCTGCCGAATGGAAGTGGCCAGAAAGTGATCCCGGAAGGGTCTCTCATTTCCTTTCGCGGGATAAAGGTATTGGTCATTCCTATTTCCTCTCCGTAATAAATGAAGGGAGTCCCGCGTGCAGTTAAAAGAAGCATGGCAGTTATCTGCATCCGAGCGAGCTGGTGGCCCTTGTTCGCACTTGAAAAGCGGCTTCCATGCCTGTTCTGGTCGTGGTTGCTGAAAGTGAGGTTCGGCCAGCCTTCCACCGGCAAGACCGAGTACCATTTCTCGAGGGCCTTTGCGAAAGAAGCCGCGTTCCATTTGAGATACAGCATTTCCATGTTGAAAGAGAGATGGAGTTCATCTGTCCCGTTACCCTGATAGGCGGCGGCTTTTGTTGCATCCTGTGTGAAAATTTCTCCGACGAGAACCCGGTCTCCCGGATACTGGTCCGCAATAGCCCGAATTTCGCGGCATATTTGATGAGTTTCTTCCTGATTGCGGTCATAGATGTGTTTTTGGAAAATATCGGGATTGATATTGAATGAAAAGGGATTGGATCGAAACTGGGCATCCTTGATATACCAGTTGACGACATCCATGCGGTAGCCGTCAACTCCTTCATCAAGCCAAAAACGCACTATCTTGTACATCGCTTCCTTGAGTTGGGGATTTCTCCAGTTTACCTCCGGCTGATGGCTGGTAAATGAACCCAGGTACCACTCGTCTGTCGCTTCGTTATTCCACCAGGCGCTTTTAAACTGAAAAAGGCTTACCCAGTTATTCGGTTTCGGCAGCAGTTTACCGGAAACAGGATTGGTTCTGTGTTTCCAGATAAACCAGTCATGTTTAGGGTTTTCCCGGGAGGAGCGTGCTTCAATGAACCAGGGATGCTGGTCGGAAGTATGATTGATGACCAGATCGAAGATTATTCTGATGCCGCGTCTGTGGACTTCGTCTATCAGTCGTTTTATGTCAGCAAAGCACCCGAAGATAGGATCGGCGTCGCAATAATCGCTGATGTCGTACCCGGAATCGTCCATCGGGGATTTAAAGAAAGGGGAAACCCATAAGGCATTTATGCCGAGTTCAACAAGATAATCCAGTTTTGAAATAATGCCGGGGAGGTCGCCTATTCCATCGGTGTTTGAATCTTTAAAACTGCGGGGGTAGATCTGATAGAATATTGCGGTTTTCCACCAAGGCTCGTTCACGGCTGATTTCCTTTCCGGAATTATTATTCAGCGATTGAGACCTTGTTTCTTCCTGTCTGCTTGGCATTATACAAAGCCTTGTCGGCACGATCCACAAGGATTTTTGCTGTTTTGTCGATCTCCGGATTATACTGGGCGGCACCTATCGATATGGTCAGATTAAGATGCTGTCCATCATAAAGTATATCTAAATTTGCGATAGAATTCCTTATTCTTTCGGCGATTTTTTGCGCGGCGAGGATGGAAGTGTCGCACATCATAATGACGAATTCCTCTCCGCCGTAACGGGCAGCCATATCTTGGTTCCTGGTATTCTGCTGGATAATGTTCGCGACCATTTGGAGAACCACGTCACCGCAGGCGTGTCCGTAGGTATCGTTGAACCGCTTGAAAAAATCAATATCGAGCATCATGACGGACAGGGGCATTTTCTGGGTAACGCTGATTTCCAGCTTTTCAATAAGCACTGTGTAGAAATAATGCTTCATTTTCAGATGGGTCATCATATCCGTGGTGGTCATTTCCAGCAGGGCCGCGTTGCTGATCGCGATTGCCGCGAGGGATGCAATATTCAATATCAGTTCTTTGTCGTAATCCGAATAGGGTTCCGAAGTAATCTGTTCCCCGAGAACAAGAAGTCCGTTTATATGATTTTTTACTTTAAGGGGAACGATAAGGGACGGCTGAAGGGCAATAAGACCGTCCACCACAGTATCACTTTCGATGTTTTTCTTTATATCTTCCACAGTTATACAGGCATTGTGCTGATTCAGCATTTTAATCAGGGGATGGTCGTCCTGTATCGCGTATTCAAAGTCGTTTACCAGTTCAAAACCGCAATAGTTTCTGTTTAACTGAAAATAAGTAGCGTCAAAGTTTTTCTTGGTGAAAATGGCTACCCCGAGGGTTTTCATTTGACCCATACAAGTGTAAAGGATTGCTTCAATAAGTGTGGAAAAGTCGATTACGGAGCTGAGGCTTTTGGAAATTTCAAGAAGTTGTTTCAGATCATAGATTTGTTTTTCAAAGGATGATTCATTTGAAGTGCTTTTTTTTGATCTACCCATTAATATATCAACTCTCCGTTTGATCCGTCTGACTGGCTGAAGCGGATAATGTTCCAATTATAGCATATTTTTTCATTATTTCAAGGAAATTGCGGAAAACGTCATTTTCTTTTTCAAGCCAGGCAAAGGATTCGCTGTTTTTTGTGGAAATGGATAGGTTTCGCATATTTGTAATATATTCGGGAATTGATTTTTTATTGTCATCAAGAATAATTCCGGTAAAGTTAAAAACTTCTGCATACTGGGTAACAGATTGTTGAATAAAGGTTTTTGCATGAGTGTTGATATTTTCCACCATTTTCCGCAGAGGTTTTTCGAAATCCATGCCTTTTTCAAGCTCGGAAAGATATCCGGTCATAACCTTGAGGCTGAAGGGCTGTTTGTCTTCGAACAGAAGTTCGAACTCGCGAAGTTTATCCGGGATTGATTCGCAAAAATAATAGGCACTTGATGAGGCACTCTGCAGTGTGCGGTTATGAAAAAAGCCTTCAACGATGACTGATTTCAGGATTTGCTTGAAATGCGGTTCGAAAAATATAAGAGTGAATGTCTTGATGATTTCAACCGGCTTAATCCATTCCAGGGAAAAAGGGGTAAATTCCTGTAAAAGCGTATTCGTTTCCTCGTTGTATCCCTGAAGCGTTTCAAGCTTTCTATTTCCAAAAGAGGCGTTGATGAGAACCTGTATGATATTTTCCTGCTGGTCCTTCAGCAGTTTTCGGGAGTCATTGTGAAAAAATTCGGTGAGTCGGACTTTATACTGCTGGATATAATCTGATTTGAACACGGGGTGATCCGGAAGAAATTCGGGATCCTCTTTAATAACGCGGATGATAGTCAGCAGGGTTTCTCTGCTGATTTTTTTCTGCAGAACAAACTGCACCGCTTGAAAAATTTTCTGTATCCGGTTTTTAATCTCGTCATTGAGCGGGATACCGGTCTTTTTTGCTTCTAGAATCGAAACTACATCGATTACGGCAGGGCTTATATCGAGTTTTGAGAGCAGATAATACAGATCGAGCAGGACAGGAATGATTTCCACTACCTCGATTGACTGAAAACAAGGAGAGGTGACAGTCGTGTCCTTTCCCGCATGAGGCCTGAACGCAGGATCAAAGTAAGCGAAAAAATTGTTGTAGTCAAACGAGATGAGATCAAAAAGAAAGTCAATTTTATCCAGGAGAAGTCCTACCTGATGCATGGTGGACGAGTCGACAATTTTTAAAAACTGGGAAAAATGTTTCCCCTGGTCTTCGATAAAACGCTCGGGATTATTGGGGTGAGCTGCAAGTGCCGCTGTGCGATCGGAAAAGGTAAAACTTTTTCGCAGCTTGCGCTGGTCATCGGTCAGGGTCAGCTCTATCAGGTAATCGCGGTAGCGTTCGGAGACCCTGCGATCGGTGTTTTCCAGGCTTGCCGTCAGTATTTCATGTATTGGTTGCAGAAATTGGAAAATTTGAAAAATTGCCGCGGGAAAAGCGGGGAGAAGAACCCCGTCTTGGCGGAATATCGGGGGATTGAGTGCTTTCAAGTTGATTGACAGCTGTTTGAGCTGTTGTTTTTTTTTATATTCGGGGGAAGATGATGCAAATAAGGATTCGAATAAATCCTGTATAAACGTAACAAAGACATTCACAAAATCCATAGGATATATTAGTCACATACAGTTGAATTTGCAAGATGATTACATTATTGAAGGATAAATCCGTGTCCGGCAAAAACGATTCGGTATTCCTCGATTGTCGTTGCATGCACCAGTTCGGCACGCAAGGCGCTTCCGCCCTCAATTCCCTTTGAATACGCGCAAAAACGCTTTCTCATCTCACGGCAGGCAAGTGCCTCTCCTGCGTCTGCAGACAAACCCAGAAGTTCGCGCCAACCGGATTTTATGCGTGTTTCGGCTGGAATTTCAGAATATACCCCGGTCGCGAGAAAATCACGTGTTTGCGTGAAGATAAAAGGATTACCCATTGCGCCTCGTGCAAACATGATCCCGTCGCAATGCGTTTCCTCAAGCATTTGCCGTGCTGCTTCGGGGCTGAATAAATCTCCCGAGCCGAAAACCGGGATGCCGGGATAGGTGTGGTGCACGTGTGATGAAAGCAAAGCGAGTAAATCCCATCGGGATTTACCTTCATAGCCCTGGGCTTTGGTGCGCGGATGAAGGGTTACCGCTGCTGCCCCGCCCTGAATTGCCGCATCTGCGGCTTCTTTCCAGGTCAGGCTGCTGTCATCCCAGCCCGAGCGGATTTTAACGGTGACTGGAACGGGGGTTTTGCTTTTTTGTTCTGCCCAGGCCCGAACTTCCCGCACCACAGAGGCCGTTATTTCATGGAGTTTTTCCGGATTGCGGGTAAGACAGGAGCCGGCGCCCGTTTTTATTATTTTGGGGACAGGACACCCGGCGTTGATATCTATGCACTCAGCATATGTTTTGTCCAGGACAATTCTGGCTGCGGCGGCCACACGGTCGGCTTCTCCGCCGAAAAGCTGGACTGCATAATGCTGTTCATTTTCAGCTCTGAGCATCAGGAGTTCCGTTTTTCCCGAATTGCGTACCAAGGCCTCGGCGGAAACCATTTCCGTGTAAGTAAATGAGGCTCCGCATTCTATACAGAGGGATCTAAATGCACGGTCGGAATAACCGGCTACAGGGGCTAAAAAGATGTTTCCAGGCAGTACGAGCGGGCCGATCCGTACCGGATGATACAGACCGGTCTGGCCGTTTTGCACCGGACTGTGCAAAACGGAAGATGTCATTCGGGTATTCGGAAGAATTTACAGCTGTTGGTCCATAACTGCGCGGCCAATACTTCCAAATCCATTTCAAGCATTTCTGCCATAAATTTTACGGTTGAGGGCGTATAGCAGGGCATGTTTCTTTTTCCGCGATAATCCGCAGGAACCATAAAAGGACTTTCAGATTCTACCAGAATCCTGTCTAAAGGAAGAGAAAGGACAGTTTCATGAAGATTTCTGGCATTCCGGTAGGTAAGATTTCCCGCGAAGGAAAAATGAAGATTCAAATCGAGGGCAAGCCTCGCATATTCCGCATCCTCAGAGTAACAATGGAGTACTCCTCCGGCTTCAGGCAATCTCTCCGATAAAATGTCTAATACATCCTTGCCGGCATCCCGATTATGTATAATGACAGGTACATCGGCTTTATTTGCCATTTCAAGCTGGGTGATAAATAGTTCAATTTGTGAACGTTTGTCCCCAAATTTGCGGAAATAATCAAGTCCTATCTCGCCGAGAGCGACAACGCTCGGAAGTTTTAGTCCTTCTTCGATAATTCGCATCCAATCTTTACCGGGATTGGTTACTTCTGATGGAGAAACACCGATTGCGTGATATACTGATGAGGCAGATTTAAGAGTAGGGTACACAACGCTAAAATCATGCAAGCTGTTACAAATGCTGACAATACGAGTAACTTGTGCCTGTTTTGCTTCCTGTATAACGCGAAGCTGTTCAATAGGGTCGTCATAAATAAGCCCTATATGAGCGTGAGTATCGAAAAATTGCATGGCTGACATCCGATATGTGAGTGGTGACTGCCCGAATAGGTAGTATGTATACAATACCATAACAGACCTCGGGCGTCAATGAAAAAAGCGCGCTGTGATTTGACAGTATTTTTTAATGTGTGATATACTATGAAGGTTATAAGTGTTTGCTAAGGGAGTGAAGAGTGGCTAAAACTAGGGGATATAAGCGGGTCGAGAAAAACATAGTTCGTTCATTCGGCCGCTTTTGTACAAAGTGTTTTACCGCTGTACGGAATGGAATTTCCGATTTTTTCCGCGGCGGAAGACGCAAACTGACTATCATGGTTGTCCCTCATTCACAAAAAAAAGTTATAAATTTTCAGACTACATTTTTTTCACTGATATTTTTTGTGGTACTGGTTGTCGGGATATTCGGTTCTTTTTTCTGGTTTTCACGTAATTCGATAGAATCTGCTAAAAATCTCTCGGATCTTCAAAAAGAAACCAGGGAAACACAGGCAAGTCTCGATAGGCTGAAGGACGAAACAGGAAATCTGCTGAAAGCAGCACAGAATTTTCAGTCAGCGTTTTCAGGGACTCTTTCCTTAATCGGGCTAGATACCACCGCAACGACCGCAAAAAGCAATATTCAGAATGGTGATCTCTCTTCTCTATTTAATGTAAAAGAAAAAGCGCAGGGCTCGGTAAAAGAAATTGCGGAATTGCAGCGACTTACCGGATATCTCGAGAATTCTGTGCAGCCGATACAGGAAATAGGCAAACTTCTTGATTCGCAGAATACGCTTTTTTCTGATATTCCAAGCCTCTGGCCGATTAAGGGCGGAATTGGGCATGTTTCTATGACATTCGGCCAAAACAAGCACCCCTTTACCGGTCAATGGTATATCCACAAGGGTGTTGATCTTTCAACCTATCGATCCGGCGACTCTGTGCTTGCTACCGCCGACGGACAAGTTGTGACTGTTGAGTATGATCCCGGATTCGGTAATTATGTAATTATCAAGCACAAACACGGTTTTTACACACGTTATGCTCATATGCAGTCTTTCCGTGTTCAGCGCGGTCAATATATCCAGCAGGGTCAGGTTATCGGTTATATCGGAAATACCGGTGTTTCAACCGGTCCTCACCTTCATTATGAAGTACATATCGGTTCCGACGTTGTTGATCCAATGAAATATCTGAATATTAAAGTATCAAATACCAAGTAGAGGCAATCAATAGTGGCTTTTCAGGCTCCGGACGATGTTTCAATAAATACACTAGTGGGCCCTGGATCTTTTATTCGGGGCGAGCTTAAAATTTCAGGTTTCATTAGGATTGACGGTGATATTGACGGGAATCTTGCTGCTTCCGGCAGGGTTATTGTCGGTGAAAACGCGCGAATCCGCGGCAATGTGCATTCCCAGCTTATTACGATCGGCGGGGTCATTCAAGGTGATGTGGTAGCTGCCGAAGGGGTGACGATTTTATCAACCGGTATGGTTTTGGGCTCAATTTTGACAAAAAAACTTCATGTTGAGGATTCTGTTGTTTTGAACGGCAGTTGTTTTGCCGTGAACGATCAAGTCCGCTTTGAAAAGGTTCTTTCCGAATATAATAATAGAAAAGCACTTGAATCTTCTTCTCTTTCCACGGGACGGGGCCGTTTTTAATGGCCGGGCCGAGCCCCCTGGATGCCGCTTCTCCCTTTTTTGCTTCCCTGGCCAGCCATGCAGCTGTTCATACGAGTGCCGGACGCATAAATGAAAGCCGGAAAAAAGAAAAACCGATAATTAACCGATTTGACCGGCTTATAAAGAAAGAGCTGCTCGAAACCGGAAAGAGTGAAGAAGCCTATATTCCAGCCCATTTGGCAGGATTATCACCGGAAAAAATACTTGAATCCCTTTTGGATGAGGTTCATTCCTCCGGTGATTTACTGAAAGAAAAACCATTACCTGATAATATTGTTGCATACAAGAACGCTGTCCGGTCATTTGTGAAGTATATAGTAGACCGTGCATACAGCGTGACCGAGAGCACCTCGGGGGGAAATATCCTGAAGCGGAAGAAATTTACGCAGGTGCAGATTATTGACCAGAAACTGGAGCAGTTAGCTGCAGGGATTCTTTCCAATCAGAGGGATCAGCTCTCTCTTTTGGGAAAAATCGAAGAAATCAACGGGTTGTTGGTAGACTTGATGTCCTGACAACGAAAGGCGGAAAAGAATGAGTTCATATGACGATATGCATGGGGACGATCTTGCAAGTCTTGAAGATCCCCAGGGTGAAGCGATAGATACAAGCTCGGGAAATTTTGTTTTTCCAGATCCTCTGTACCACCTGAAACTCGAGTACTCAAGTGAAAGCCTCTACGCTACCCATCCAACCCTGGAATTGGGCGGTGGTGATTATGTGATGCTGACTACCCGATACGGAAAGGATATCGCTCTGGTGATGGGCAAGGTACGCATTCCGATTGGAATCCGGCCTGAAGATGTGGTGCTGATCGAACGAAAGGCTGAAAAGGATGACCTTGCCAAAGCAGCAGATTATAAAGAGAAGGAAACAGTTGCATTCCGGGTATTTCGGGAAAAGGTTGAGCAGCATAAGCTGGATATGAAACTGATAGCGACCCATTATCTTCTCGACGAACCTAAAATTCTTTTCTTTTTCAGCGCCGAGAATAGAGTAGATTTCCGGGACCTGGTTAAGGATCTGGTTACTATTTTCAAAATGCGCATCGAGCTGCGTCAGATCGGGGTACGGGACGAGTCCCGGATTACCGGAGGCCTTGGCGTTTGCGGGCGGCCTTACTGCTGCCACGCAGTGACTGATAAACTCAGGCCTGTATCGATACGAATGGCAAAAGACCAGAATTTGTCCCTCAATTCATTGAAAATTTCGGGCCAGTGCGGCCGGCTTCTCTGCTGTCTTTCTTACGAGCATGACTGGTATTGCGAAGAGCGGAAAAACCTGCCAAATGAGGGAATACGCCTGTTTTATGATGAAGTGAATTTCAGGGTAACAGAAGCCAATCCCCTTACCCGCATGATTCGCCTTCAGGGTGAGGACGGCCGCGTACTCGAGATTCCATCCTCCCGCATGAGCCGGGTTGACGGAAAATGGCGCATTACCTGATCTTGATGTCTAGCTTAAAACCAGTATTGTAGTGAGGCTTTCTTCGGTCCACGGAGAGAGCTGAAAATCCCCGTACCGTACGCAGGACGTAAAGCCTGCTTCCCTGGCGTATGCTTCAAGCTGCTGCACCGGGGAAGGAAGCACCTTGGTAGTCTTTTGCAGTATAATCTTTTGGCCGTTGCCGAGTTCAAGGGTTGCTTCGAGCAGGGCCGATTCGTCTTCCATCGGGAGATAGGAACGCTGCAGCGTTACGCGTACTGAACGGAGATCGGGCAAGCGTGTTTGTTTCATTTTTTTTAAAAAATCAAAGTTGTGCGTCTGGATTACCAGCTTTCCCCCGGGAGTAAGCAGGGTTTTGGCGTCATGGAAAAACTTCCGGAGCAAGGTTTCGTCCGAAATATACGGAAGCGTGTTTTCAATGCAGCTGATCAGATTGAAGGATCCTTTTTTCAGAAACCTGTTCATTTCTATTGCCGACATTTCAAAAAACCTCAACGTGGATGAGGTCCTCTTCATCCTGCGGTTTGCCGTTTCGATCATATCGGGGTTTTTGTCTATACCGGTAATATCCATTCCGCATGAGGAAAGGCGGTTTTCGAGATTTCCGGTTGCGCACCCAATGCCGAGAAAACGGCAAAGGGGAACGGGCTGGA
This sequence comes from Spirochaetales bacterium, assembly GCA_043775705.1. Classification (GTDB taxonomy): domain Bacteria; phylum Spirochaetota; class Spirochaetia; order Treponematales; family Treponemataceae; genus Teretinema. Next base: position 31,704 of record JAYVSC010000031.1, read on the forward strand.
TTTGGGAGGCAGCCTGCTGTTCCTGCTGCATCCTGATGTAAAACCGTACCGCAGTGTCCTGGAGAGGAAATAATTCATCATAATATTCCAGTATAGATGAATAGAATTCCTGTATATTCTCAAGAAAAACCGGAGGCTCCGGTGACCGGGTATAACTCATACCAACTCCTATTTGAGGGCTGCCGCGATGACTGACTTGAGGTATTCCTCGAGTTTCACAGCAGTTTCGCGGCTGATGGCATGTTCCATCCGGCAGGCGTCTGTTTCGGCCGTTTCGGGAGTTACCCCGAGAACATCGGTAAGAAACTGCTTCAGGGTATTATGCCTGGCGCGAACCTGTCGGGCAAATCTGAGCCCTTTTTCCGTTAGTTTGACATCCCCATAGTGTTCATGCTCGATAAGTCCGCCTTCCTTCAGAACGCCCAGGGACTTATTGACGCTCGCCCGGGAAACACCGAGGTTGCGTGCTATATCTATTGAACGAACCAGACCTTCTTCCGTGGAAAAGTTCAGAATAGTTTCGAGATAATCTTGTTTTGATGCACTCAGTGAATCAAGCATATACAGAATATATCCTATATTGTTTGACTAAACAACTGATTATTAATATAGTGAATGTAGCATGAGGTTAACAATGAGCATCAATTTGAGCCAATTAAAGCCTGGAGAGTCTGGAACAATCGAAACTGTAGGCGGAGAAGGGGCCTTGCGGCGCCGCCTTTTGGATATGGGGCTTACGCCCGGAACCTGTGTGTCGGTACGTAAAGTCGCGCCGTTCGGGGATCCTTTGGAACTGCATTTGCGCGGATATGAACTGACCCTTCGGGGAGACGATGCACGCAGCATCAAAATGAGAAAGGAATCCTGATGAAACTGCATATAGCCCTGGCGGGAAACCAGAATTGCGGAAAAACAACCCTGTTTAATCAACTGACCGGGAGCAACCAGCATGTGGGGAACTTTCCGGGGGTGACAGTTGAAAAAAAAGAGGGCATCGCAAGAAAAAACAAGGATCTTACCATTGTTGATCTTCCCGGTATCTATTCACTTTCACCCTATACGGCTGAAGAAGTGGTTACCCGGGACTTTCTTGTGCATGACAAGCCTGATGTAATTGTGAATATCATTGACGCGACGAACATCGAGCGGAATCTTTACCTTACCCTGCAGCTGATGACCCTCGGACTGCCCGTCGTTCTTGCACTCAACATGATGGATGAGGTGCGTTCCAACGGGGGAATCATCAATATCGAGGAAATGGAAAAGGAACTGGGTATTTTTGTTGTTCCGATTGTTGCCAATAAAAACGAGGGCATCGAGGAGCTGCTTGAACGCGTCGCTGATACCGCGAAGGGAAAAACGCCCGGGGCGCCGGGCAGCATGCGGCGGATAGACTTTTGTGCGGGACCTGTGCACAAGGCTCTCCATTCCATAACCCATCTAATTGAGGAAAGCGCACTCCGATCGGGTTATGAGGGACGGTTTGCAGCGACGAAACTGATAGAAGGAGACCCCCTCCTGGAAAAAGTTCTAGCTCTTTCTGTTTCCGAAAAGGACATCATCAAGCGGATTATCAAAGAGATGGAAATGAAACTCGGAACCGACCGGGAGGCGGCTATCGCTGATATGCGGTATGCCTTCATTGAAAATTTGATCCTGAATACCGTGATAAAAAAAGAAGAGTCGCGCGAACAAAGCCGGACCATCCGGATCGATCGGATTTTAACGCACCGGGTTCTGGCAATTCCCCTGTTTATCGCCATTATGGGCATGGTGTTCTGGATGACTTTCGGCCCGGTAGGAACCTTTATCAAGGATATTTTTGCGTTTGGTATTTTGAAGATTACGGATTGGGTAAACGCCGGCCTTGATGCCATCGATGTCAGTCCCTGGATGCATTCGCTTATCAGCGACGGCATTCTCGCCGGAATCGGGGCAGTCCTGTCGTTTTTACCGGTAATCGTGGTGCTTTTTTTCTTTTTATCCCTTCTGGAGGATACCGGTTATATGGCCCGGGTCGCCTTTGTTCTTGATTCCCTGCTGCGAAAAATAGGACTCTCGGGCCGATCATTTGTGCCCATGCTTGTCGGCTTCGGTTGTACGGTACCCGCCATCATGGCTACCCGTACTCTCTCGAGTGACCGCGACCGGAAAATGACCATTTTTCTTACGCCTTTTATGTCCTGTTCCGCGAAGGTGCCGGTATATGCAGTATTCTGTGCCGCCTTTTTCCCGAAGACGGGAGCCCTTGTGATGAGCGGTTTATATTTTGGAGGCATTCTTGTCGCGATTGCAAGCGGCCTGGTATTGAGGCGAACTTTGTTCAAGGGAAATTCCATTCCCTTTGTGCTGGAGCTGCCGGTATACCGTATGCCCTCTTTCAAAGCGGTTTTCATTCATTTATGGCAAAAAACCAAAGATTTTGTGCAGCGTGCCTTTACCATTATTTTTATCGGTTCCCTCATCATCTGGTTTTTAATGAATTTTGACTGGTCGTTTGATATGGTTGCAGACAAGGCTCAAAGTATTTTAGCCTCGCTGGGAACGATAATCGCACCCGTTTTTACGCTCAATGGTTTTGCGTCCTGGCAGTCGGTTGCTGCGCTCGTGAGCGGTTTTACTGCCAAGGAAGCGGTAATAAGCACTCTTGCTGTCGTGCTGCCGGGCGGGCTCAGCGCATATTTCGCCCCTTTGAGCGCTCTGTCCTTTTTGGTATTTACACTGCTGTATACTCCCTGCATCGCGGCAGTCGCTGCCACAAGGCGGGAAATGGGTTCGCTTCGATGGACCCTTGCGACTATCGTTTTTCAGACAGGCATAGCATGGGGTTTATCTGCCCTTGTGTTTCAGGCAGGAATGCTGCTGGGTTTCCGATGATATATTCTGTTATGGATAAAATGATCGGTTATTTCGGCACGGACGCGAGACGCATAAACCACGCGCTCAAGGTGTATGGATTTGCTTCTCTTATCGCGGGGAATGAAAAACTCGCGCCGGAAATCTGCGCAGGGATAGGCTATGCCGCCCTTCTGCATGATATCGGAATCAGCGAGGCCGAGCGGAAATATAACTCGTCCGCCGGGACGCATCAGGAAAGGGAGGGACCTCCGGTAGCTCGCGCCATCATGGAGCCGCTCGGCCTTGATGCAAAGACGATCGAAAGGACTTGCTTTATTATCGGACATCATCATTCCTACTCATTTATTGACGGCATCGATTTTCAGATACTAGTGGAGGCGGATTTTCTCGTCAATATTTTCGAGGATGAGTTTGAAAGCGCGGCAATAGAGGCCGCCGGAAAAAATATCTTCCGGACGGAATCGGGGTTGGCCTTGCTGAAATCCATGTACGGCTGGCCTTCTGAGGACCTTACTTCAGTCTTGAGATAAAAATAGCGCCCGGAGCGTCGTCCCGTTCCTTTTTGACAATGTACTTTTCCTTGCGGTTGTTGAAGTAGTCGAAAGGTTTGCGGACGCTCAGTTCCCGCAGATCGAAGTCGGGTTTGACCTGCCGGATATACTGCATGAGCTGGGAGAGCATTACCCAGCCGGAGGAGTCCGCAAGCTGATCGACGGCCTTTTCGAGCAGGATCTCGGTCTTGTTCAGTTTTTCGGTAGTCTTGCGCTCGTCTTTACGGGTTGACGTACTTACCGGCTCGATGTGGAGAAATTCGTTGCAGGCATTTACGAACGAAGTCGGGGTTTTTTTCTCGCCTATTCCGATGACATATTTTCCCTGCTCGCGAATGCGGCTTGCAAGACGGGTAAAGTCGCTGTCGCTCGAAACAATGCAAAAACAGTCGAAGTGCTGGAGGTAGAGCAGATCCATCGCATCGATGATAAGGGCGCTGTCGGTCGAGTTTTTTCCGACTGTATTGCTGAACTGCTGTATCGGCTGTATCGCATATTCGAGAAGAAGAGACTTCCATCCCTTCATCCGCTCGGAGGTCCAGTCGCCGTATATCCTGCGGACGGACACAATTCCGTATAAGGCGATGTTTTCGGTGATATCTTCAAGAAAATTATGGGAAATATTTTCCGCATCAATGAATATGGCTATGTTTTTGAATTTTTCGGGCATGTGAACTCCTGTCACTAACAAGATACTGTTTGTATACAAATTAGTCAAAGAAGCTTGACAGCTTATTTAAGACGTAGTACTGTTACAGACATAATACTATGAGTGAAGAAACAATAGGAATCGGAAAGGATATTATTCGCGGTCATATCGACACAATCGTGCTTCGCCTGCTGACGGAGCAGGACCGGTATGGATATGAGGTATACAAGGAAGTCCTTGCGCGCTCCGGCGGAGCGTATGAGCTGAAAGAGCCGTCTCTTTATTCTGCTTTTCGCCGGCTTGAGGGCCAGTCTTACATCAAGGCTTACTGGGGCGAAGAAAGCCAGGGGGGCAGACGTAAATACTATGCGATCACCCAGACAGGTAGGGATTATTTTAACCGTTCCCGTTCGGAGTGGCAGACGATAAGAACAATACTCGACACGTTGATAGGAGAAGCATGATGGAAGCAGTGCACTACTTTGTACGCGGCTTGTTTCGGGGAATCCCCGAAACGGTAAAAATCACGGAGCAGCGCGAGGAATTCGAAACTCATGTCAATGACAGAATAGCGGATTATACCGCGTCAGGGATGAGCGAGAGCGAAGCTTTCACGAGGGTTGTCGATTCCCTCGGTAATCTGGATGAGCTTATCGACACTATGACGGGCGAGCGGATGAAAGTGTACAAGGCAAAGGAAGACTGGTTGCTGATGGCCGTCGGCGCCTTGTATGGAACCTTGTATATGATCGCGGTTGGAACATGGTTTTATTTTCAGTCCTTTGGACTGTATGCGGTATATGTCGCAATTCCGGGATGGCTAGGTTTTTTTGTCCCTGCCCTCATTAATTATATTGAATACAAGCGTCATCCGGCAAAGACCGCTGTCGTGACCGTTGATATATCGGGAGAGGTCCGGTCCTCCCTTGCGGGATGGGCTGTCATCTCGGCCGCCTGCTGGATCGTGAATATCCTGCTCTTCGGCAGCGGTACTTTTCTCGCCGTAATCTGGGCATGGATGCCGACCTTCGGCCTGCTCACCTGGCCGATTCTGACAATTTTCGGTTCCTGGATGAGACGAACCGGGACTGTCCGGGTTTTGGCGGAAGAATGAGAAAGGGGACGCGGTTAGTCCTTGTGTGCTGCGCCTGTTCGTTTTTTTTTGCCGAAGCGCAGGCCGAAGCGCCGGCTGCGGTTACGGCAGTGACTGTTTCAAAAATACGAATTATCATCGATGAGCGCGAATATGAATGGACTGTTCTCGGGCAAATAGAGGTCAGTGGAAAGCCTGCGTTGAAACAGGAATTAAAACCGGAAACGATTCAGTCATTTTTAAGCGTTGAGCCTGGGATGCGGAGCGAACCCGGGACGCTCGAGAAGCGGTGCCGCGAAGCAGAGCTTCGTCTGACCGGGAGCGGATACTTTTATGCTTCCTCCGTGATAATCGTTCCGCCGAAGCTGAATCCTGCCGAGCGTACGATTATCGTCTCGGTGACTAGCGGGTATTTGTGGCGCTACGGCGGCGGGAATGCTTGGGCTATGCTCGGGAAAGAAGGGCTCGGCGGCGAGAGGGCTGGCCTTCGCCTGTATGCGGGATGGAACCGGAGCGGAGCCGAGTATATGCATTATCGTGTCGGAGGCATACCCCTCGTGCTCGGCGGACGGTTGTTTTATTTCGGACCAGGGGAAAATGCCGGTAAGGCTTTTTCTTCCGTCTCCGACCGCTTCGAGGCATCGGCAACTACGGGCTGGCTTTTGCACCCCGACCTTATGGCCGGAATTGATTCTGTGAGCAGCGGATTCGGACCCGGTTCGGCGGGACTGGTATCCTTTCAGCCTTTTGCTTCATATAAAAAATTCATCGAGCGGGGCGTCAATAGCGATGCAGGCTGCGGTCTTCGCTTCTTTTGGTATCCGGAATCGGGAAAAGGTAAATCAGAGATGAACGGGTATGTGCATGCGGGATTGAGCGGGCGAACTGTTATTGCAGTAAGCGGATCACTCGGATATTCCCCGGAGAAACTTCCGAAACAGGCGCTATTCAATCTTTTTTATACCGAGGACAGAAACGTCCGCTCGGGCTACAGTAAGGACGAACTGACTGCGTCGTCCTTTGCCTTGTGCTCTGCAGAGTTGAGACAAACTTTGGCAACCTTTACCGTGCCCCCCGCGATAGACTGTCGCATACAAACTTTTTTGTTTGCAGACGCGGCAGGTCTGCGGGAAAAGGCCGGGGTGGCGCGGCTGAGAATCGCTGATGCGTTCGGGGCGGGACTGCGGATCCTTTTCGACAATCCGGTCTTCGCCTGGTTTACGTTTTCGTATGGAATAAACCGCGAGGGAAGCGGACGGTTTTTGTTTTGCGGAACCGCCGGATATTAAATTTTTTTTAGGAGAACGAGAAATGGTTAAATTTGGTTTTCGACACGCAGCGATTGCCGCAATGTTATTGGCAGGAACGGGTCTGTCTTTCGCCTCCGGCCCGGATACCGCATCTTCCGTTGACCCGAAAATTACCGAAGGAATCCGGTATCATAATCTGGCACGTACCGAGCCTGAGGGAAATATTGAAAAGGGAAAAGAAATTCTCGGTCCTCTTCAAAAGAAATTTTCTTTGGCCAAGGCATATTACGGAAGCCTGATAACTCTCGAAGCCGGCGTGTATGCGAAAAATAAAAACGGGCTGAAGGCCCTCGCGCTTCTTTCCGAGGGAACTGGTTTGATCGATGAGGCGGTAAAGGCGGACCCTGACTTTGCCGAAATACATTTTCTCAGGATGGAAAACAGCTATGAAGTGAGCGAGGCATCACCTTTGAACAGATACAAGATCATGAAAAAAGATATCGACTGGCTTACCGAGAGGGAAGCTGGGTTCGAACCGGTGAATCGGGGAATCCTGTATCTCTATACTGGCTACTATAATCTGAAGGCACGAAAAATGGATGCAGCCCTTGCGGCCTTCGACGCGTGCATCGCGGTTTCTCCGGGTTCTCCCGAAGCCGCCGCCGCGGAAAAGCAAAAGGCCAGGTACGCGGAATGACCGTAATGCAACAGATAGTCGAGCCCCTTGTTCTGGGTTTTTCAACCGGAACCTGGTGCGTCATGTACTGTGCCCCGGTGCTTCTACCCTTTCTCTCCGGGCGCGAGGGGCTGACTCAAAAACGCAATGTCGGCCTTGTCGGCCTATTTCTTGCGGGAAGGCTTGCCGCGTATATCCTGGTGGGCCTGGGGCTGGGTCTTGCGGGACTGCTTGTAATGGAATTTTTCGATCCTGTCCTGGCGCGGCGCCTTTCTTCGGTCGCATATATTTTTTGCGGTCTAGTGCTGTTAATGAGCGGGTTCAGGGGGCGGTTGTGCGCCGCGAAAAAAGATTCATGCCATCCCGTGTTTTCCTTTCTTTGCAGGGATTCATTGACCGCTCTTTTATCCGGCCTCTGCGTGGGTTTTCATATCTGCCCGCCCTTGTGGACTGCAGCCGTTCGTTCGGCGGAGACGGGAAACCCCTTTGCGGGTTCAGCGTATTTTCTTCTTTTCTATATCGGGACGCTTCCTTTTTTTCTTCCCCTTCTCGGTATCCCTTTTTTCACCTCGCGCTTGCCGGCGTTCCGAAAAATTGCACGCATGACGCAGATTCTCGTAGGCGGTTATTTTTTCATCATAGCCGGACTCATATCCTTTTTATTCAGGAGATAGGTAAATGCCGGTAGCTATTTTTTTCAGTGCGTGCATGTCTATGGTAGTTTATTTCTTTATTCTTGCGGGCAATACTGCCTCTGTTTCATCATGGTTCTATGCCGCTTTTCTGATGATCCTCTTTATCCAGGTATTGCGGACGAAAAACTTCTCGAAATACCGGAGAATTTTTCAGGTGATGTTTGCGGTGTTTTTCATGATTTCCTTCATCGGGATTTTGTACGACGAACGCGGCAGCATGAGTCTTGCCGTCGACACGGTGCAAAAGGCCGAGGTGCCGTTCTGTCACATCGTCATTCCGGTAATTATGATTCCGTACGCAATCACAAAAACGATAATCTTTCCCGCCCGAATGATAGGGCACTTTGCCTCGGTGATCAGCATGCTGCTGATATGGTTCATGGCGACGATTACCATAGGACGGGGCTGGTGCAGCTGGGTATGTTTTTACGGAGGATGGGAAGACGGCATTTCGCGACTGTCAAAAACGACGCGAATCCCGGTTCTGTCCCGGAACAAGGACATAAGGGCCTTTCAATTCGCGTTCCTTTTTTTCATCCTGCTTGTGTCCCTCGCCTTCATGTCGTCGGTGTACTGCGAATGGTTTTGTCCCTTCAAGCTGGTGACCGAATTTTCACCCATTATAGACATTCCCAGTTTGATCGCCACCGTGGTTTTTATCGGCCTTTTTCTCGGCCTTGTCATTGTATTGCCCTTTCTTACGCGGAAGCGCTTTCAGTGCAGCTCTTTTTGTCCCTTCGGAGCCTTTCAGTCCCTCGTGGACAAAGCCAGTCTTTACCGTATAGAGATTGATACGGACAAATGTACCAGCTGCATGAAATGCGCCGCGGCCTGCTCCTTCTGCGCGATCGACAAGGACACTATCACAGATAAAAAAGACAAACCCGAGATTACCTGCGCAAAGTGCGGCGAGTGTATAACGGTCTGCCCCTCTCAGGCGATAAAGTATCAGTTTTCCTTTATAAAGAAAGGCTTCACGAAGCCGACCGCAGTCACGAGGGGAGAAAAGCTTGCTCAGGCGTTTCTCGATCCCCGAATCCTGTTTGTATTTTCCGCTTTCACTTTCAGTGTGGTTATTTCAAGTAAATTTGTTCCGGATGCTCTAGATAGAATTTTCTCTCTTCTCGCGGGAGGTTTCAGGTGAAACAGAAAAAATTCACCTACTATCTGCATGCCTCACTCGTTCTGTTAATTGCTCTTGTCGGAATTTCATCCTTTATAATGTATTATGACATTATCGGGCGATCACTCCAGTCCGTACTTCGCCTGGAAACCGATCCATCCTATATCGGCGGCCGTGTCACCGCCGTGTTTTATGATCCTCTCGGTGACGATCATGGATATGGCGGTCTTCTGTATCCGCAGAGTAAGGACTTCGCTCCCGGTTCCCTCGATCTCGTGCGCTATACGGTTCATGAGCCTGTATACAATGCGCAGTGGACTCCTCTGCCTGATTACTGGCAGCTCGATCTTGCCTTCGCCTCTTCAACCGGGAATGCCGGGAATACCAGGAACATCCGGATTTATATTGATGCGGACGGAGACGGAAAGGGATCGACCGAAACAAAGACGGACTTTGCCGAGGGTGTGGAATTCGATTCTTCCTTTCTATGGGATTGGGTGCTTTCGATTCAGGGAACGGCAGGCACGATTCAGTCATCCGATGGAAAGATTATCGAGCCATTAAAGGTGAGCGTGTCGAAATCGCGTAAGGAAGTGATCGTCCGGGTTCCGCTTAAAAACCGCGTTCTGCAAGCGCTCTACACTGTCCCGACCACGCGTCACTATGTGTGCGTCGGCGCATGGTCACCCTGGGGCCGTGACGGTTTTATCGATATGGCGGAAAAAGCAGAAGCGGGAAAAGGGGGAGGCGCGGTTTCTTCATTGACTCCGAAACTCTATGATATTCTAGTACCTGAAGATAAAAAACAGGAACAAATACTTTCTGCTTGGAATGATGATGAGCTTACCATGCCGGTTCTGTTTCCTGTCGAGGTTGTGATGCATCCTCCGGTCGGGAAAGACAACAGCGCTTTTTTTACAGTATCCAGTTCAAGAATGCAGGAGCTTGAAGAAAAAATAAAAGCGGAGGGTGAAAAAGCGCGGTCTGTTGCGCTCGATTCCTACGCGAAGGCTCCTGCCGGCACCGAAGAGCAGGCCATAGCAGCCTTCTATGCCGGAAAAAACACCGAAGCGGAAATGCTTTTTGACAGGCTTCTCGCGGTAAAAAGCGATTCGTCAATTGATCTCGCATTCAAGGGATCTCTTTCCGCGATGCGCGGCGGAGAAGCCCCGCCGCTTGCTGCGGTAGATATTATCGCCGAAGCCTATACATATCTCGACAGAGCTGTTCAACTCGCTTCAAATCCGGGTGAAAAAATTACCTCCTATATGAACCGGGCGAATGTCTCGAAGGCTGTCCCGGACCTGGTGTTCGGGAAGGCTCTGCAGGGCGCGGAGGATTTCCTCGCTGCCGCCGCCGAATTTAAGAAGCTTGGATCATCGGACGATATGGTATCAGCCTATTGCAATGCGGCGCTTTGCTTTGAGCTTGGTGGAAATAAAGGTGAAGCCGAGACCTGGTTCAGGGAAGCGGCGAGAATCGCTGATGCCAAAGAGGGAAAAGCGAGTTCCTCTGTCGCTCTTGAGCTTTTAAAACGGGGTATAATAAAGTAGGCGTATGCAGGCGGTGGATAAACCGGTATGATCTTATCATGAGCGACAGCGAAGACGAGTTTTATAAACTGAAATATCACTCTATCGATTACACCGACATGCAGCTAAAGAATGCTGAATATGTCTGCTGCGAATTCATCGCCTGCAATTTTTCGCAGGCGAACGTTTCGGGCACCTCGTTTGAGCAGTGCGTTTTTACCGACTGTAATCTGAGCAATCCTGTTATAAAAGGCGCGAAATTCATCGAGTGCGAATTCGACGCCTGCAAAATACTCGGCTTGAATTTCGGTTACTGCTCGCAGCTGTCCCTTGACATTACGGCAAGGGACAGCCGATTGCTGAACTGCAATTTTTCAGGGCTCAAGATGAAGAGGTCCGCCTTTACCGGATGTACTCTCGAGGAATGCTATTTCGAGGACGCTTTTCTAGTAGAAGTCGATTTCAGCCGCTCCGTTTTCCGGTCAACCCTGTTTCATCAATGCGACCTGCAAAGGGCAAAATTCATCGATGCCGAAGGATATGCGATAAACCCCCTGACGAATAAAATACAGAAGGCCTTGTTCACGCTCCCGGGGGCTCTTTCGCTACTCGATTATTTCAATATTGTACTGAAATAAATTGATCCGGGCTGTAAATAGCCATATTATAGTATTTATGGGTCAAAGTATTGATTGGGTTTACAGATAAGTGAAATGGATTCAGGATACTCAATCAATCTTATAAAGGGTATAGACTTCTTTTGCAGACTCAACGATATCAAGCTCCTTGTATTTTCCGGCAGGGCCTATGGATGGCCTTATGGTTTTGATTATCAGAAAACGGCGATATTCGAACATATAAAAAAGGCGAACATTGATGTCCTTATTATTGCATCGGGAACTCAATGCAACTATATTTCCCACGAGGCATTTCTCAAGTATACGCACAATCTTCGTCCTCTCCCCCTTGTCAGCATAGCAATTCCCATTTCCGGTTTTCCGGTCATAATGAGCGATAATCGGACTGCCTTTAGGCAGCTGCTTACCCACCTTGTCGATGAGCATCCCCGTACCGGCTTTTTATGCATCGGAGGCCCAGGTATTGCGGGGCTATTATCAGGGCATTATAGAGGCGGGAGCGCAGGACGCACCGACTCAGGAAAAAATCCGGCAATTGAAAAATTTGATCGGAGTCTTCATCGCGAAGGGTATATCGGGCTGGGATTCTTACTTAAAGGAAATAAAGGCGCAGTTTTTGCTCTACACGGAAATCGAGCAGGATTATTCCCGCTGGAATCAGATAATCAATATTGCTTACACTGAATTGTCCACACCAAAGCCGGATTCGTCATATACGGATTTGATTAATCTCGCAATTCAGGGGGCTCGTGTTATCTCGTGGGACATTTCGTACGCCGCGATCGGCAAGGATCGTATAAAAACCAGCGACAATATCTTTTTGATGAGGGATTATTTTTCAGTCCTCTCATCGGTCGTCTCCATTGAGGAATTTCTCGATACCTTAAGGCATAATCTCGAAATGTTCGAGATAAAACACTGCGCGATTGTCCTGTTTTCAAACGAGACTACGCTTCGTAAAAAAGAAAGATTTCATCTGCCTCATGACGCCGAAGTCGTGCTGGCCTTTGATGAGAATACATCTGCCAAAAAAAAAATTCGAGAAAATCCATTTTGATCCTTCCATCGCCCTTTTACCGGAAAATGTATTGGAACAGGGCGAGCGGATGATGGTTGCAATTTCGCTGTATCACCGGTCCGAACAGCTCGGCTACATGATGTTCGAACCAGCCGATATCAGCGGCAACATGTATGAGACACTTTGCATCCAGATATCGAACACGATACCTTCCTCCCTTATTTTTTCCGAAAAACTGCGGGTCGAGGAGAGGTTACGTTCCGCGATGAAGGATCTCGAGGTTTACAATACGCAGCTTAACAATAATTCCTTTACCGACGAGCTGACCGGCCTTTATAACAGGCGGGGATTTCTGTCATTTGCACAGAAGAGTCTCGAGCTTGCCCGCAGGATGAAAAAAAAGGGACTGATGGTATTTTGCGACCTGGACGGCCTGAAGAAAATAAACGGTACCTTCGGGCATGATTCGGGAGACAGGGCTATAGCCGCCATGGGAAAGATACTGCTTAAGGAATTCCGGAGTATGGATATCGTATCCCGGCTCGGAGGCGACGAATTCGCGATATTCGCAATCGACATCACTGATGTCTTTCTAGATACCTTGAGGGATCGGATCAATGGGTGTATTGAAATTTTCAACGAATTCCGGAGTGAAAAATTTGTCCTGTCGATCAGCATCGGCGCAGTCGTATTCCCCGCATCTGGCGATGTAAATCTTGAGACTCTTTTATGCGAGGCTGATCACGTCTTGTATGAGGAAAAAAGGATGAAAAAGGAAAAGAGGGAAAAGACCGATCTTCCGAGTCCTTGTGCAGAGAGAGGCTGAGGACTAAAAAAAGCCCTGGTCGGCGAACGTTTCCGTTTGCGACCAGGGCTTTTTTGTATTTATCTTTCGAGTTTTCGGTATACTCCGCGATGCGGGGTGTCCGCGTCGTTGCCGTATTTCTCGTGCCGCCATTCCGCGTACTCGCTCCAGTTTCCGTCATACCATATCATCTCTCCGTCCGCCTCGAAGGCGAGAAGGTGGGTGCATACGCGGTCAAGGAACCAGCGGTCATGGCTGACGACGAGGGCGCAGCCTGCGAAGGTGTCCAGCGCTTCTTCGAGGGCGCGCATTGTGTTGATGTCGAGGTCGTTGGTCGGCTCATCGAGGAGAAGAACGTTTGCGGCTTCCTTTACCATCATGGCGAGGTTGAGCCGGTTGCGCTCTCCGCCCGACAGCACACCGACCTTGCGCGACTGGTCGGCGCCTGAAAAGTTGAACCATGAACAGTAGGCGCGCGAATTGATCTCGCGGAGCGGGCCGTTGATGCCCCTTCCGTTCGAGTCCATCGCGCCGAGCTTGATGATGTCGAGGCCTCCGGTGAGCTGCTCGAACACGGTTTTATTCGGGTCAAGAAGGCCGCGCATCTGGTCGACGTATGCGAGCTTTACCGTTTCGCCGAGCCTTATAGTGCCTGCGTCCGGCTTGACGACGGCGGTTTCTCCGTCGGGTCCGCCGGTCGGGACGGCCTGTCCCGCAGCTCCCGCAATCAGTTTAAATAAAGTCGTCTTTCCGGCGCCGTTCGGACCGACTATTCCGACGATAGCGCCGGGAGGAATGAGGAAATCCAGCTTGTCGAAGAGGATACGGTCTCCGTAGCACTTTGAAATGCCCTTCGCCTCGATCACAAGGCCGCCGAGGCGCGGACCTGCGGGAATGGTAATCTTTGTATCCTTGATTTTCTCGCGTCCGTCATCCGCCAGAAGTTTTTCATAGGAATTGATGCGTGCCTTGCTTTTAGCATGCCTTCCCTTCGGGCTCATGGAAATCCACTCGAGTTCGCGGTCGAGCGCTTTGCGTCTGTCCGAGTCGCCCTTTTCCTCTTTCGCGAGACGGTCGCTCTTTTGGGCCAGCCAGCTTGAATAGTTGCCTTTCCAGGGAATGCCTTCGCCCCGGTCCATCTCGAGTATCCATCCGGCGACATTGTCGAGGAAGTAGCGGTCATGGGTGACGGCTATGATGGTGCCTTCATACTGCTGAAGGTGTCTTTCGAGCCAGGCGACCGTCTCGGCGTCGAGATGGTTGGTAGGCTCGTCAAGGAGGAGGATATCGGGTTTCTGCAGTAAAAGGCGGCAGAGGGCGACTCGGCGGCGCTCGCCGCCGGAAAGGACGTCGACTATCTGGTCGGGTGGGGGGCAGCGGAGGGCGTCCATCGCGAGCTCGAGCTGGCTGTCCAGTTCCCAGGCGTTGCAGGCGTCGAGCTTTTCCTGGACCTTTGCCTGACGGTCCATCAGCTTGTCCATGTCGGCGTCGGGATCCCCGAAGGCTTCGTTGATCGCGTCGAATTCGGCGAGCAGGTTCATGGTCTCCTGCACGCCCTCGGACACGACTTCCCTGACCGTTTTGCCGCTTTCGAGGTGGGGTTCCTGCTCGAGATAGCCGATGACGTACCCGGGCGAGCAGGAGGTTTCGCCGAGAAATTCCGTATCGACCCCGGCGAGAATTTTCAACAAACTCGATTTTCCCGAGCCGTTGAGCCCGAGAACGCCGATTTTTGCGCCGTAATAATAGGAAAGTCTGATATCTTTCAGAACCTGTTTGGTTCCGTGACTTTTGGAAACACGATCCATCGTGTAGATTACTTTCTTGTCGTCTGTTGTCTTTGCCATAGAGCGCAGTATAGAACAAACCGGGATTTTATTCTATCAGACGCTGTTCCGTTCCCTGAATACCCCGTCCGAATAGCCCTGGATTATCGCGTCCGCCCCTGCCGCTTCGAGGCGTTTTTCGGCCCACAGGCAGTAATCGGTATTCTGTTCGAGGCAGAGAAAATGGCGGCCGAGTTTTTTCGCCGTCACGGCGGTCGTTCCCGATCCCGCGAAAGGATCGAAAATTACGGCACCGGGAGCCGAGCTCGCGAGTATCAGTTTCGCTATCAGCTTTTCCGGTTTTTGCGTGGGGTGGTCGGTATTCTCGCTCATGGACCAGTAGGGTACCGTGATGTCGTCCCAGAAATTCGAGGGATGGGTCAGGCGGTACTTTCCGTCGGCAGTCTCTTCCCAGTCTTTCGGCTCCCCGTTTTCACGGTAAGGGGCAATCACCTTTTTCCGGTGCATCACCGCCTTGACGTCAAAATAAAAATTGCTTCCCATCGTCGCGTACCAGATATCTTCCGAGCAGTTTTTCCAGTTATGCAGCGCTCCCCTGCCCTTTTCCCTTTGCCAGGTAATCCGGTTCCTGATCGTTGTATGCTTTTCGAGCACGCTGAAAATCGCGGAGGAGGCTTTCCAGTCGCAGCACACGTATACCGTCGCGTCCTTCTTTGCGCATTCCAGCACCGCGGGCAGCCAGGACTCGATATAGTCGGTATATTCTGCATTTGTCCGTGCGGAAAAACTGTTGCCGTGGAAATTTTTATCCAGGTTATACGGAGGATCAATTATGATAAGGTCCGCGAACGCGCGCGGCAGGAGGGGCAGTGCGGCGAAAAGATCGGCGTTCACGATTCGGTCTGTCAGGCTTTTCGGTAATGCGGGGCCGCCTTCATGCAGCTGCCCGAGATGTATCAGTCGACCGGCGTAAAGGTTTGTTTCTTCGGCGGTAAGAGTGATTGTTTTATTTCGGGGTGAGCGGACCTTTTCGTTTTCGCCGTTCAGCATCGGGTCGTGAGCCATGTCTTGAACGCGTCGAAAATCCTTTGGTCAAAGTTGACGTTGACCAGGCTTTCGAGCGAAGCCATCGCGTCCTCGGGCGAAAAGGCGCTGCGGTACGGGCGGTCTGAAATGAGGGCGTCGTAAATATCGGCGATGCTGATGATCATCGATTCCCATGGATAATCACCCATTTTTCTTTTATTGTATCCGCTTCCATCCATCTTTTCATGATGGTAGCGGATGAGATCGCGTATCTCGCCGAAAAAGTCGTTTTCCTTGATGATGTCAAAGCCAATTTCGGTGTGCCTTTGGATTTCCAGGAATTCGGAATCGGTGAGATGGGAGGGCTTTGAGATTATCGAGTCGCTGATGCCGATTTTTCCGATGTCGTGAAGAATAGCCGCATAGCGTATCCGGCGGATTTCGTCGATGGGAAGGTGCAGGGTTTGCGCGATGCCGACGGCTATATACATGACTCGGCCGGAGTGTCCGGAGGTGTAGTTGTCCTTGGCTTCGAGGGCCTTCGTCAAAGAAGATACCGTCGAGAAATAACTCTTCTCCAGATCGCGGCGGTTTGATATTTCCGTTGCGATAAAGGCAGCGGCGATTTCGAGGGTGTAGCGGTGCTCGACCCCGAAGCTGCGGGTGTTTTCCGGCAGGCGCGAAAGGGTTACCACCCCGATTACCTTTGAATTGGTGCAGATGGGCGCCGAGATAAACGATCCGCGGATAAAGGGTTCTTCTTTCATTATCCCGAAAGACGGATGCTTCGAGCGGTCAGGAACGAACAGCCCCTGCCTGCGCTCGATAGACTTGCCCGAAATGCCCTTGCCCGTCCTGAGTTTTTCCGGTACCCCCGGCGTGCCCTTCCAGACCACCGGAATAAGCTGCATCAGATATTCATCATATTTATAGTACACGCCGAAGTCGAAGGGCAGCTCTTTTTCGAGGTCCTCGAGGAGGTTTCGGGTGATGTCGGTGACGCTGCGTCTCTTGTGCAGAACTTTCGGATATTCCGTTAGCCTGAGCAGGCGCCTCTGGCGCTCGTCGGCGATCAGCGCGGCGTAGAGATTCGTCTTGAGCCTGACGGACAGTTCGGACAGAAAATGATTTTGGGCCGTGTCCGGGGTTCCCGGAAAACTGATAAGGATAAAGGCGAGCAGGCTGAAACGCCTGACTATGGGAAGAATGAACTCTCCGCGGTAGGTCGAGCGAAGCAGCTGATGCAGGAAGGGGTCATTCAGGTTATATTCATCGAAGAGCTCGTCAAGCTCGATTTTTTCGTTCTGCATTGCGAGGCACGCGATAAAGAGCGAGTCCTCCGGGATGGTGGCGAGCCCTTCCCTGTTTATCTCGCGGTATTCGCGGGCTTCGCTCACATGGACAAATATATAGGGAATAGCGCCGGGAATGCGGTAGGTGATCATCGAAAGGGCGGACTCCGTCAATCCGGCTATGGTTTGCCAGTCGTCGAGTTCATCCAGTGTAAACTGGTTGTCAAGTTCGAGTAAATCTTCACTGCTGCTTAAAACCGAGAATTCCTTCATTTTGAGTTCTATTGTAAGGCTAATTGAAGAATACTGTCAAGAAAATCAAAAGCTCCTGTATACTGCCTCCTTGGCAAAGAAAATGAGGCCTTGTAGTATCAGAATATGAGAAAGCAAAAACGACTCCGCTTCAGCCATGAATATTATTTTAACCGGAAACGCCCTTTCAGGACCTTTTATCATTTTTTTGACCATGAACAGAAAAACATGTGCGCCGCGATCGTGTTTTTTCTGATCAAGCATGCCCCGGTCTGGGCTCTGCCCGTCGTGACCGGAAACATAATAAATGCGCTCGCCTCCTCTGGGTCGACCCCGGGTAACGAAGCTTTTTATATACATGCGATCGCACTTAATCTTTCCGTGATGGCGCTTCTGATATTCCAGAATATACCGACCCATACCCTGTTCATTTATTTTCTCGCGAAGTCAGTTCGCGGTATCGAAGCGGGACTAAGGCTTTCCATAGTACGCAGGATTCAGCAAATGTCAGTTTCGTTTCATGATCGGGTCAATTCCGGCGCGATCCAGTCAAAGGTTCTCCGGGACGTCGAGTCGGTCCGTAACCTGATCATGCTCGCCCTGAACGCGTTCCTTCCTGCCCTTGTGTCGTTCATCGTTGCCTTCGCGATAACGCTCGACAGGCAGCCCCTGATCGCGCTTGTCTATCTTGCCGCGATTCCCCTTTCCCTTGTGCTCATGAGGCTGTTCCGGGGAAAGATGCGCGAGACGAATTCGGTTCTCCGGCAGGACATGGAGCAGATGACCGAGGACGTGACCGAGATGATACAGATGATACCGGTCACCAAAGCCCACGGCCTCGAGGAGATCGAGATCGAAAAGCTCGAGAAAAAATTCTCGTTCGTTCGCACGAACGGGCTGAAGCTCGATACGGTGAGCGCGGTGTTCGGCGCGATGAATTGGGTGTCGTTCCAGTTTCTTCAGGTGGTGTGCCTCGCGTTCACCGTGCCCTTCGCCCTTGCGGGCAGGATAGGCGTCGGCGACGTCGTGCTCTTTCAGGGTCTCTTCAACTCGGTTCTCGGCGCGGTCGCGACGATACTCAACGTGTATCCCGACGTCGCGCGCGGCTTCGAGGCGATCAATTCTATCGCCGATATTCTCGAGTCGCCGGACATCGATGACAATGAGGGCAAGCTCCTCGTGTCGAAAATACGGGGCGACATCAGTTTCGAAGGCGTGACCTTTTCCTATCCGGGCATAGAGCTGCATGCGGTAAGCGACCTTACTCTCGAGATCCGGAAGGGACAGTGCGTTGCCTTTGTCGGCGAGTCGGGCTCGGGCAAATCGACCGTCATGCAGCTCGTCATGGGGATTCGACGCCCGGACTCCGGGATTATCAGGATTGACGGTATCGATATGGCGACGCTCGACCTGCGCACGTACCGTCAGCATATTTCGGTTGTCCCGCAGGCCGTTGTTCTGTTTTCCGGATCGGTCAGGGAAAACATAACCTATGGGCTCAAGTCGGTAAGCGATGAGCAGGTAAGGGAGGCGGCGCGGATGGCGAACGCTGGGGAGTTTATCGAAAAACTGCCGCAGGGCTTTGACACGCGTATAGGCGAGCACGGATCAAAACTTTCCGGCGGGCAGAGACAGCGCATCGCGATCGCGCGGGCGCTGATCAGGGATCCACGCGTGCTCATTTTTGACGAGGCGACGAGCGCCCTGGACGTGGTGTCGGAAAAACTGGTGCAGGACGCAATCGACCTGATGGTGAGCGGAAGGACGACTTTCATCGTCGCTCACCGGTTGTCGACTATCAGGAATGCGGATCTCGTCGTGGTGCTGTCCCAGGGACGGATCGTCGAGGCCGGGCCCTATGCAGAGCTTGCCTCGCGCGGTGGCGCCTTTGCTTCCCTCAAGGCGCTGCAGTAAGCCACTCGATATTGGTTCTGCCCTTTCCCAGCGTTCGCGCGAGGTAGGGCAGAATGACGCCAAGCTCCTCGTCGAGCTTCCAGGGAGGCTGCACTATCAGCATACCCGAGCCGACGAGGCCGAACTCGGGCGTTTCTTCCGTAATTTCCTCAAGATACAATTCCGCGCACAGAATTCCCTGAATCCCCGACGCGCACATCTTTTCTTTCAGCGCGCGGATTTCGTCGATTCTGCGCGCGAGCAGGGGATACCATAAGACTAGCATTCCGACGGGCCAGCGGCGGTGTACCGCAAGCATTGTGCGGGCGGTTTTAACGTAGTCGTCAACCGTCTCGTAGCTCGGATCGATCAGCGCGAAGCCGCGCCGGGGTTCGGGCGGACAGAGCGAGGAAATGCCCGCGTATCCGTCCCGGTGGTGAATGTGTATTCGGCCGTCGCCCGAAAAGTTTGTTCGCAAAATCTCTATTTCGGCGGGATGCAGTTCCATCAGTGTCAATTGATCGTCGTTTCTGCTTAGAGCCCGGACAATCTCGGGAGAGCCGGGATACTTGTGCCCGTCACTGTATAAATCCCTGCAGATTTCGATATAGGGCAGCATCAGATCAGGTATGTCCGTTCTGTCCAGAAGGGTGAGTATCCCTCCTGCGGCCTCACCCGTCTTTTGCGCCCATTCTGCGTCGAGCTCGTAGAGTCCGGCGCCGGAATGGGTGTCAATGTAGGAAAAGGGTTTTTCCTTTTGGGTAAGAGCGAGTACGATTCTCGAAATGACGGCATGTTTAAGTACATCGGCGTGGTTGCCTGCGTGGAAAGCGTGACGGTAACTGAGCATTGGCCATTGTACCGGATGGGGTGAAGTAAAGTAAAGGCATGATTTTTTGACAGGTGAAATAAACTGGCTTATATTTAAACCCGTGGAAAGGGGAATTTTATGAAAATAGCGGGTAAATTGCTGATAGGTTTCGGTTCAATCGTGTTGCTGATGATACTGCTGGTAACAATAAGTTATATAAATATGATGACTTTGAAAAAGCTGCAGGATGACGGCGCAAAGCGTTCGGGGGAGGCAATCCAAGTGGTTCAGATGGAATCTGCCCCTCTTCGAGCTTACCAGATCGTCGCGAATGTCATTATCAACCGGAATCTTGATGAATCCCTGAAAGAATGGACGACGGAAAAAGCAGTTATTCTTGAAGAACTTAACAAACTTGATTCTTTTGTTGATACCGATAAAGAAAAAGCGTGGATGGCTGAAAGTGATCAGGCTTTTGCGGATTTTATCGCGGATTTTGAGGGAAAACTATGGCCTGCCCTGCAGGGTTCGACGGAAATGACGAAAAAAATAACGGATATAGATGCCTCCTTTGACCTGATTGTCGTCAGATTTGAAAAACCGATAGGAGAGATAGCCCAATCGCTGATGAGTGAAAATACCGCTTCGGACGTCGTTTTTGACCAGGTGTCGCAGCAGTCTGTCATCACCAGCATAATTCTTGCCCTTATCGCGCTGATAGCATCCGGGATAATCGGCGTCGTTATTTCGGGTTCGATCACAAAGCCGCTCGGAGTCGCTGTCAGCCTTTCCCTTTCGATAGCGGAAGGGGATCTGACCCGAACCGTACCGGAAGCGTATTTATTGCGGAAAGACGAGATCGGCGATCTTGCCGTTTCATTGAAGGACATGCTCATCAAACTTGTGCAGATTATCGGAGACGTCAATTCTTCTTCTTCCCAGGTTTCCTCCGGAAGCCAGCAGCTCAGCAGTACTTCCCAGCAAATGGCCCAAGGCGCGTCCGAACAGGCTTCCTCGGTAGAGGAAATTTCGGCATCAATGGAAGAAATGACCTCAAATATCAAGCAGAACGCGGATAATGCCATGCAGACAGAGAAGATTGCCCAAAAATCAACTTTGTCCGCGGAGGAAGGCGGCAGGGCAGTAAGTGCCACCGTCAATGCGATGAAGGATATCGCGTCAAAAATCGGAATAATCGAAGAAATTGCGCGCTCAACCAATATGCTTGCGCTGAATGCCTCAATAGAAGCAGCCCGTGCCGGCGAATTCGGAAAAGGCTTTGCGGTTGTCGCATCCGAGGTTGGGAAGCTCGCCGAGCGGAGCCAAAAGGAAGCGGGGGAAATATCAAAACTTTCAAAAGAAAGCGTAAGCATCGCGGAACAAGCCGGTTCGACAATCAGCGCAATGCTGCCCGATATCAAGCGAACCGCGGAACTGGTTCAGGAAATCAGCGCGGCGAGCAATGAACAGAATATCGGAGCCGAGCAGATTAACTCCGCCATTATGCAGCTTGACAAAGTGGTGCAGCAGAACGCATCCGCATCCGAGGAATCTGCGTCCATGTCGGAGGAGCTTGCCAGCCAGGCGGAACAGATGCAGGCGACAATAGCGTATTTTACAATAACGCAGACAAAAAAAAGTGCGCAGGAAAAGACGGTCTCCCTTTCAACGGACTCCGCAAGGACCCATGCCTCGAGGACCGGGAAGGCGGCTTCGAAGAATCCCGCGAGAACGTCTTCGCGGGGAATCAACCTCGTGCTTGACGACGACACGAAAACTTCCGGCCGTGATTCATTGGACAACGATTTTAAGGAAATGTAAAATGCGCGAACTGAACGGATACGCTGCATTCGCACTTCAAGGATAATACACGTGTGAGAGAACTGAGGTTCAGCGCGCTTTTTAACAAGGACGAAAAATATATCGAACCGGGAGAATTTTACGCTTCCTCCGCCGACATTGTTATTTCGACGCTTCTCGGTTCCTGCATATCGGTCGCTCTATATGACGCGTCCCTGCATCTCGGCGGTCTCAATCATTTTATGCTTCCCTTCAAAAAGCTGTCAGGATACGGCGAAGAAGAGACGAAGGCAAAATACGGCATTCACGCAATGGAGCTCCTCATCAACGATATCATGAGAAGGGGCGGCCGGAAAAAAAATTTGCGGGCCAAAGTTTTCGGGGGCAGCTCGATTCTCGCCTTTCAAGGCAAAGCCGCCTATGATATCCCGAAAATGAATATACGTTTTGCCTTTGAATTTCTGGAGACAGAAAAAATTCCGGTTGATTCCTACAGCGTCGGGGGACTCAAGGGGCGGAGAATTTATTTTTTTCCGGATGACGCGCGAGTGATGATGAAATACAGCGATTTCTCCGCCGGTTCCCTGATCTGGCAGGAAACGCAATATGCCCATAGGCTGATGGAAGAAACGGAAAATTCGGGTAAACCCGTCCTTTTTTAAAAAAATCTGTTGGAAAAAACGCAAAACTGGTTTACATTGTATATAATTACATTCCAGTCAAGGAGGGTTTTTTAAAATGGCAAAAGGTAAAGACAAAGGAAAGACCGAAGAAAAGAAAAAACCGGTACTCACCCTGAAAGAAAAACGAAAAGAGAAAGAGAAGAAAAAAATCACCAAGGGTGAATAAGGGTAACTGATGGTCTTGCAAGCCGTATGTTTACTCATTATGATACGGCTTGCGAGGAACCAACATGAACGCGATTATTACGGTCGTAGGAACCGATCAAGTAGGCATTATCGCCAGAATTTCCACCTACCTTTCCCTTCACGGGATCAATATCATCGACATCACGCAGACAATACTCTCGGGAAACTTTGTCATGACAATGATGGTTGATCTTTCCAAAAGCGACATATCCATCCAGGACAACAAAACAGAACTCAACAGTCTCGGTGACGGGCTGGGCGTAAGCATCAATATTATGCATGAGCGGGTTTTCTCCGCCATGCACCGAATCTGACAATCAGGACAATAAAATGATTTTTTCTCCGACAGAAATCCGCGAGACGGTAGATATGTTTATGCATCACAATCTTGATGTGCGCGCCATTACCATGGGCATTTCCCTGCGCGACTGCGCCGGTCCCTCGGGGGTCGATTCCCGCCGCCGCGTGCGCGAAAAGCTGCTCCGCGTCGCGGGCCGCCTGGTTGCGGTCGGGCGCGAAATAGAGGCCGAATACGGAATCCCCATAATCAACAAGCGGATTGCCGTCACCCCGATCGCGCTCGTGGCCGAGTCAAGCGACGACACCGACTTTACCCCCTGGGCTGAAACCCTTGATCAGGTAGCCGTAGAACTCGGCATCGATTTCGTCGGCGGCTTTTCGGCCCTCGTCCAGAAGGGCATGACCAGCGGCGACCTCCGGCTCATCGAGTCCATTCCCCGTGCGCTCGCGGTGACCAACCGGGTATGCGCTTCCATCAACCTCGCGACCACGAAGAACGGCATCAATATGGACGCCGTCGCGCTGATGGGCCGGATCATCAAGCGGACCGCCGAGGCGACCAGGGACCGCGATGGCATCGGGTGCGCGAAACTCGTCGTGTTCTGCAATGCCCCCGAGGACAATCCCTTCATGGCCGGCGCCTTTCACGGCGTGGGGGAGGGAGAGGCCGTCCTTTCGGTCGGCGTGTCGGGACCCGGCGTCATCAAGGCAGCGTGCGAGGAATACCGCGGCGCTCCGCTCGACGTGCTTGCGGACGGCATCAAGAAAACGGCGTTTAAAATTACCCGCATGGGACAGCTGGTCGGCATGGAAGCGGCAAAGCGGCTCGGCGTTCCCTTCGGCATTCTCGATCTGTCCCTCGCGCCGACGCCCGCCGTCGGCGACTCGGTTGCCCGGATCATCGAGGAAATGGGCATCTCGTCCGTCGGTGCCCCCGGCACGACGGCAGCACTTGCCATGCTCACCGACATGGTGAAAAAAGGCGGGGTTATGGCATCCACCAACGTGGGCGGCCTCTCCGGAGCCTTTATTCCCGTTTCGGAAGACGAAGGCATGGTGGCCGCGGTCCGCAGCGGTTCCATCAACCTTGAAAAGCTTGAGGCAATGACCTGCGTGTGCTCGGTCGGCCTCGACATGATCGCCATTCCCGGGGACACGAGCGCGGAAACGATTTCCGGCATTATCGCCGACGAACTTGCGATCGGCATGGTGAACAACAAGACTACGGCAGTGCGCCTCATCCCCGTTCCCGGAAAGGCTGCAGGCGAATGGGCGGAATTCGGAGGTCTTTTGGGCGGGGCTCCCGTCATGAAGGTCAGTACTTTCTCGTGCGCGGATTTTATCAACCGGGGAGGGAGAATACCCGCCCCGATTCACAGTTTCCGCAACTGATGAGTTTTTTCAGTCGCTCAGTTGATAAAAAACTCCAAAAGGAACATACTATAACCATGAAACGAAGTATATTTTTTCTTTCTTTTATGTTGATTCTTTCCGTAACCCTTTTTGCCCAGAACAAGCCGGATGCGCTCAATCTGTACCGGAACGGGCGGGATATGGAAGCGATCGGCAGAACCGAGGACGCCAAGACGGTATATGCCCAGGCGATTGAAGTCTGCAAGCAGGATCTCATCGATAACCCCAAAAATATGGACGCCTATACCATTTACGGCTGGTCCCTGGTTCGCCTCGGGAAATATCAGGACTCCATCAATATCTGCATCGAAGCCCTTAAGGGCAATTCCGATTCCCGCATAACGGAAACCCTCGGCGAAAGCTATTTTTACCTGGGAAACTACAAGGATTCGCTGAAACAGATGGAAAAATACATCGACGCTGCTCCCAAGGGTGAACGCATCAGCACCGCATATTTTTTCGCGGGAGAAATTTACCGAATGACCAAGATGTTCAACCGCGCCGAAATCGCCTATTCCACCGCTGTTTTTCTTGAACCCTCGATTTCCCTGTGGTGGTACCGGCTGGCGGTTATCCGCGAGACTCTGGGCGACAAGGGTCGCGCAACCGACGCCTACCAGAGAGCTCTCAAGCTGCGTCCTGACTATAAGGAAGCGACAGACGGTCTCAGCCGCGTCCGTACATAATCGAGTCGATGCTTTGAATCAGGTTTTTCGGGTCAAGTTTTTTCTTGCTGCCCGTCAGGTGAGCGAGGATTAAAAAGGCTTCAGACACCAGTCTTCCTGCCTTTCCCGGCAGGCGGAAACCCGGCTTTAGCATCCATCTCGAGATAAAGATCATGCCCTCCATCGTGAGGGCTTTTTTTATGCCCAAAAGAAGGGCGCCCTCGGTAATCGGAAGGTTGAAGGGCGTGGTAAGGATCACCTTACCGAACGGGGACATCAGATTAAAAACGATGATGCTCGCAGACATGATAAGGACCGGCACCAGGTGAATACGGGACTTTTCGGAAAGCACAAGGATGATCGCGATCGCGGTTATAACAGTCTGAGCGGCAATGGACGGGGCAAACATGAGGCATAAAAGCAAGAGAGAACCGCCGCCGAAACGGAAGGCGGGAGAGGCGTAAAAGCCGCTTTTTACCGAGGGGTCAGCGATTCCGCTCGCGGCCTGGATCTCGATATGCGCGATGTTTCCCGAACGCACTTCCCCGTACCAGAGGGACTTTTGCGCGAACCGGTTTGCGAAGAGGCCGAGCAGGGTTCCGCTTATTGCGCCGAGGGCAATGAAGGGCGGGGCAATATACCAGGCGCTTTCCCCGAAAATATAATACCGTGCAAGCAGGAGCTGGGAGGCGTTTGAGGTAAAGGCTCCCGCGACGCTGATGCCTATAAAGGAAACAGCCATCGGGAAACTCCGTTTGATGAGCAGCATTACGCAGGCAGAGCTTATCGAGCCCACGGCCGAAAACAGGAAGATGTAGGAAAAAAGTGTCCCGCCGATCAGGCCCTGGCCGAGTATCTTGATGAGGACCAGGATGAAATAGGACGGGAGGGGCAGGATATCGATGGCCAGCATGACAGGCAGATTCGCAAGTCCGAGCCGCAGGAACGGCAGGGGTTTCGGGATCATGTATTCTATCGTTGAAAGGAAAAAGCACAGGGCGCCGAACCATGCCGTTGTCGTTTCGGTTTTTTTTATCTGCATAAAAGGGTAAAAAAAAAGAACCGGTTTTAACGCCGGTTCTTTCCTTTTTTTAGTGACCGCAGCCGCAGCCGCCGGATCCGCAGCCTTCACCGTTGCCGTCTTCTTCGCAGTCGCAATCGTCGCCGCAGCCTCCGTCGCCGCATCCGCATCCGCAGCCCTGGCTCTCGAGCCCTTCGGCTTTTTCCTTGTCCGTGGCTTCGCGAACCGAAACTACCTTGACGTCAAAGTTCAGGGTTTCACCCGCGAGGGTGTGGTTTGCGTCGACGGTAACCTTGGCGTCCGTTACCGCGGTAACGGTGACAATCTGTGAACCGTCGGGTCCGCCGGCCTCAAACTGCATTCCTTCATTGATTTCGACATCGTCGGGGAACTGCGAGCGGTCCACTTCGACTACCAGTTTGTCCTGATATTCTCCGTAGCCGTCCTTCGGGGCTACCGAAGTTTTAAATGTATCGCCGGCCTTTTTCCCTTCCAGTTCTTTTTCAAGTCCCGGGATGAGATTGTTGTGCCCGTGCAGATATTCAAGGGGGCCGGTTCCTTCTGAAGAATCCAGCACCTCGTTTTCGTTGTCGGTAAGCGTGTACTCGATCGTAACAACGCTGTCTTTGGTAATAGTCATAAACAGTCCTTCTGGGTAAGTGAGTTAAGTTGAAAATAACACATTCTCGCCCCTGTCGGCAAGTGGAAAAAAAACAAGATGGACAAAGCGAAATTCAGGGTTTATTCTTTTGTTGGGCCTTTCCTTTTTCCAGGGGGTTACCCTGAAAAAAGACGGAATTTCAATCTCGGCCTGGTTCAGTGTTCTGACTGTCGTGACCCTTATAGTGCTAGTGTGGTACGCAACCAGAGCCGGTACTCTCTTCGGGTGGTGGTGAGAAAGTGGTATTCGTATTTACTTCGACTTTGCTGATTTTTTCTTGCCGGTTCCCAGTAATTCCGGGATTAAGTCCTCGCGACGAACCATATGAAGCGCTTCCCGCACGAGTGTGTGGTTTTCTTTTTTATTGAATTGGAGCAGGGCCCGCTGGAGACTGCGTTCATGGGCACCGCGGGCTACATAGACTTCTTTTCCGGTAAAAGGATCCAGTCCCGTAAAGTACATGCAGGTAGCCAGGGTTCCCGGTGTCGGGTAAAAATCCTGTACTTGGTCGGGAACAAAACCGCTCCTTTTCAGCTCAAGTGCATTGTCCAGGGCGTCCTCGAGCGTCGCACCCGGATGGCTTGCGATGTAGTAGGGGACAAGAAACTGCTTTTTGTCGAGTTTTTTGTTTATTGTCCGGTAGGCTTCCTCAAAAGCATGATACATTTCCTTCGTGCTTTTCCGCATTAGGGACAGTACTCTGTTTGACGAGTGTTCCGGTGCGACCTTCAGCTGTCCTGATATATGGAATTCGCAGAGCTCATTCAAAAATGTTTTTTCGGGATCGCTGTCCAGGAGGACATAATCATACCGGATTCCCGAGCGGACAAAGACCTTTTTTACCCCCGGGACGGCACGCAGGCGGCGGAGCAGCGCAATATAGTCTGTATGGTCCGGTTTGAGCGCCGGACAGGGGGAATCTCCCAGGCACTGCCGGTCAGGGCAGGAGCCGTGTGCCCCCTGCTTGGGGCAGGAAGGGACGCGGAAGTTGGCGCTCGGGCCGCCGACATCATGAATATATCCCTTAAAATCGGGTTTTTTGGTAAGCAGCACGGTTTCCCTTTCGAGGGATTCATGGCTTCGCGTCTGAATCTGCCGGCCCTGATGAAAGGTGATCGCGCAAAAGGCGCAGGCTCCGAAACAGCCGCGGCAACTGGTCAGCGAAAAGAGCACTTCTTCGAGTCCCGGAATACCTCCGGCCTCCGTATAGTCCGGATGCCATTCACGGGTATAGGGCAGTTCCATGATTCGGTCAAAGCTTTCCTGAGTGAGGGGAAGAGCCGGCTTTTCCTGTATGACAAAACGGTCCTCGCTCTGTTCCGCGACCAGGTGCGCGTTGAGGGGATCCGTATTTTGTTCCTGAAGGAGATAGTGCGCGCAGAATTGATCCGGGGAGGCTTTAATTTGTTCGAAAGAAGGCAGGTGCAGGGCTTCAAAGGGAATATCGCTTTCCTTTCCTGTCCGCCAGGCTGTCCCCCGTATACCGCGCAGGTCTTCTCCCCGGGACAGCCGTTTTGCGGTTTCCAGAATGGGGAGCTCTCCCATTCCGTATATGAGCAGATCCGCCTTGGTGTCGAGCAGAATAGAGTGCTTTACCGTGTTTGACCAATAGTCATAATGGGCAAAACGGCGGAGAGACGCTTCGATACCGCCGATAATGACCGGCGTTCCCTTCGAGAATTCCCGTATTTTTGACGTGTAGGCAAGAAGGGCGCGGTCAGGACGGAAGCCGGTTTTTCCGCCGGGAGAGTAGGCGTCTTCAGAGCGCGGTTTATTGTTCGCGGTGTACCGGGCGACCATTGAGTCCATGGCGCCGGCACTGACAAGCCAGGCAAGGCGGGGCACGCCGAAGCGCATAAAATCCGCTTTTGCTTCGGTGCCTGTCGTCCGCGGCTGGGCGCAAATGCACACCCGGTAGCCCTCTGCCTCCAAAAGCCGCCCGATCAGCGCGGCGGCAAAGGAAGGGTGGTCGACAAAGGCATCCCCGGTGACAAACACAAAATCGCATTCATCCCAGTGACGCGCTTCCATATCGGAACGCGTTACCGGAAGAAATGAAGAGCGATCCGTCAC
Organism: Spirochaetales bacterium; assembly: GCA_043775705.1. Classification (GTDB taxonomy): domain Bacteria; phylum Spirochaetota; class Spirochaetia; order Treponematales; family Treponemataceae; genus Teretinema. The sequence continues at coordinate 60,456 of JAYVSC010000031.1, forward strand.
GATCAGGCCTGGATTACTTCGGTAACTCCGGGAACGGTTGCCATGAGGTGCGCTTCCACACCCATTTTAAGCGTCATTGTCGCCATCGGACAGGAACCGCATGC
>JAYVSC010000032.1:0-8597 GCA_043775705.1 Spirochaetales bacterium
GTGATGTCCATTCCGTTTACGGTAATCGTCCCCTCTTCTATCTGCGAAAGTCCGGTGATCGCGTAAATGAGTTCGGTTTGGCCGTTGCCGTCAACCCCCGCAATGCCGACAATCTCCCCTGCGCGCGCGTCGAGGGAAAGGTTTTTCACGCCGAGGGTTCCGCGTGAATTCCTGACATTGATATTCCTGATGTCGAGCACGATGGGGCCGGGGTTGGCCGGTTCCTTATCGATCTCGAACTTGATCGCGCGGCCGACCATCATTTCGGCCATCTGCTCCTCGCTTACCCCGGCGACATCCACGGTACCGATGTATTTGCCGCGCCTGAGGACCGTGCAGCGCTCGGCGACCGCCTTGATTTCTTTTAATTTGTGGGTAATCAGAATGATGGTCTTACCCTCGGACTTGAGCCGTCTGATGATATCCATCAGCTCGTCGATTTCCTGGGGAGTGAGCACGGCGCTCGGCTCGTCGAAAATAAGAATTTCCGCATCCCGGTAGAGGGTTTTCAGGATCTCGACGCGCTGCTGCATGCCGACGCTGATATCCTCGATCTTGTCTCTCGGATTTACCTTCAGTCCGTATTTTTCGGAGATTTCGGCGACTCGTTTTTCCGCTGTTTTAAGATCAAGCATTCCAAGGGGAGTGCGGCTTTCTATCCCGAGAATGATGTTCTCGGTGACGGTATAGTTGTTCACCAGCTTGAAATGCTGGTGAACCATGCCGATGCCCAGGGCTGTTGCCGCGTTGGGATCCTTGATCATAACTTCTTTTCCCCGGATTTTTATTATTCCGGAATCGGGATCGTAAGATCCGAAAAGAATCGACATAAGAGTTGACTTGCCCGCCCCGTTTTCGCCGAGCAGGGCATGGACCTCGTTATTCCGCACAGAAAGACTTATATTATTGTTTGCAATCACGCCGGGGAAAGTTTTTGTTATGCCAAGCATCTCGATCGCATTGTGTTCCATCAAAAACTCCGTGTTTCGAGCTTAAAAAAACAGGCTGTCCGACACAGATGATCGGACAGCCCTCGTTTGTTTATTTACCGACGATTAATTGTCTTTTGCGCCCAGTCCTGCCGGTACTGCTTTCGCTGCGAGTGCATCCTTGTAAGTCGCGTAAATTTTTACGCTTCCCGCAATGATTTCTGTTTTGACTGCATTCACCTTGGTTACGATATCTGCGCCGAGTTCGGCGTTCTTGTCCGAGAATCCGACACCGTCGGCTTTCATGTCAAGAACGATGACGCTGGCGGCAAAAGTCTTGTCCTGTACTGCCTTGAGCGCGTACATGGTCGAGGCTTCGACGCGTTTGAGCATGGAGGTCAGAACAGCCGATTTTCCGTCGGCATATACGCCCTCTTCATACTGGTCGGAGTCTACGCCGATTGCCCAGACATTCTTGCCCTGGCTGCGGTATTCCTTGGCCTGGGCGATGGTTCCGTTGCCGGTTCCGCCCGCCGCCGAGTAGATGCAGTATACGCCTGAATCGAACCAGTTCTTGGCCTGCGCTTTTGCGAGCTCGGGTTTGCCCCAGTCGTTTGCATAGTAGTCAACAACTACGGCTTTCGGAAGAATCGACTTGATTCCCTGGATATAGCCCATTTCGAATTTGGTGATTACGGAACCCGGTACTCCTCCGATAAAACCGAACTTGGGAGTCTTGATTCCGTCAGCCTGTGCCTTGAGGGCAGCGGCCACACCGACGAGGTACGAGCCTTCGTGCTCGGAGAACGTGAACTGCATGACGTTCGGGCTTGCTACCCAGTCAACGTCCACGATCATGTACTTCTGCTTCGGATAGAGTTTTGATACCTCGGTGAGCGCGTCCGCGAAGGTGAAACCGGTTACGCAGATAAGGTCGTATCCTTCGTCCGAAGCCTGTTTCAGGTTCGGGATGTATTTATCCTGAGTCTGGCAGGTGACCGCATCATAGAGCTTTCCGCGGCTGGCCTGGTTTTCCCAGGTATCCCCGTAGAATGACAGAATTCCGCGCCAGGCGGCCGCATTGAACGACTTGTCGTCAATTCCGGTCGCGTCGGTGATAAGACGGATAGTCGGGCGTGCATCAGCCTTTACTTCAGCTTTCTTTGCGCATCCGGTAAACACTGCAAGGACAACGAGCAGGACCGTGAGGCAAGAGATTAGTTTCTTCATATTTCCCCCTATTATAACTTGGGCTCTTTTTGGGTGAGCCCCTATCACAAATAATTATAATTTCTTTTTGCATATAACTCAATAGAAGGGGGAGGATGAAAGGAGTACAAACAATTATTTTTTTTTAATTCGCGCCCGTCCATATCCACCTGGATGAATTATGTGCACATTTCCCCGAATTGCGTCAGAGCGGATCCAGAGAGGCACGTTTTAGGCAGGGTTCCGGTACAGGGAGAGAGCGGTTTCGAGCATATTCCAGAATTTATTCCCGTCTATGGTCAAGGCTACAGAGACATTGGGTTCACGGCGTGTAACCCCCTTGACGTCGACTACGGTGCAAGCGCGGGTATGAATTCCCTCCAGCTCGATCTCGACATGATAAGGCCGGCAAGTAAACAGACCGGGATCAGCTATATAGGCGATGCAGCAGGGATCATGCATGGCCGGGCTTTCACCGATATAGCGGCGGCAGGCTTCGATATATTTTTCCATGCTGGCGGTAAATATTTCGGACGCCTTTCCGCCGATTTTCCGCAGTGTAGCAAAACGCTCATCGGTGAGAAGCACTGTCGTGGTCACATTCAGGCCTATCATGGTAACAGGAACCCCGCTTGAGAATACGATAGAGGCCGCTTCCGGATCGGTATGGATATTGAACTCCGCAGAGGGAGTCACGTTTCCCCCGGTCAGGGAACCGCCCATGAGCACGATTTCCCGGATGCGCGGAATTATCGCCGGCTCAAGACGCAGGGCCATGGCGATATTCGAAAGGGGTGCTACGCAGACAAGGGAGATTTCACCCGGGGGGGAGGCCATGAAAGTGTCTATGATAAAATTGACCGCATGTCCGCTGGAGGCCTTTTTCGTGCAGGAAGAGAAAATGGGACCGTCAAATCCGGATTCACCGTGGATAAGGGAGGCTGTTTCGAGCTTTGCAATGATGGGTCTTGTCATGCCGGCATACACCGGAGCGTCGATCGAGAGGGCAGAACATAAATTGAGCGTATTCGCGAGGGTTTTTTCCAAAACCTGGTTTCCGGCTGTCACCGTTATGGCCACCAGGTCAATCGCTGGATTTCGGGCGGCCATCATTATGGCTACGGCGTCATCGTGACCGGTATCCACATCCAGGATTATTTTTCTGCTCATTTTTTCTGCGCTTCGCTCTTTTTATGGTCATTTTCCATTTTTTCTTTCCAGATATCGGCCTTTTTCTTGGCTTCTTCCGCCTCGTTGCGTTCATTCAGAATAAGATGGATGCGCCTGAGGGCCAGCAGGTAGTTGATACCCAGCCTGAAATCGTCATAACGGCCGGTTGACAGTTCGTATTTTTCCCGGTATCCGTCTGCAGCCTGCTGCAGCAGGTGTTTTACCAGGCGCAGGTGATAGACCGTATCGTCATAATCGGGAGAACTGTGATCGAGGCCGTCTTTCGAAGCGGTTTTCAGATCGAGAATGTTTTTCGCTACTGTCGCGAATCGGCCTTCAAGTTCCACGAAAGTCCATCTCCACTTGGTGTTGTCACCAAAAGCGTCAAGGAGCATCCTGATGGCAAGTCCAAGCTTTCGAATCAGGTAATAGCGTTTTGCCTCGGGCAAGTTTTTTATTTCGTCGATTTTATACTCATACTCGGAAAATGCGGCATCGATAAAATTCGAGACAACCTCTTCCAGATAAATAACTGCTTTATACAGTGTTTTACGGGCATCATTAAGCGCATCTTCGTTTTTTACGCCGAGAACCGAGACGGAAAGAGAGTGTTTTGCGAGAAAAAGAGTGGACAGGAATATCATTTCATCGGTAAGCATCAGTTTCTTGTAGGAGGCGCCGGTCGGATCCTTCTCTATCATCATGATCATATTTTTTTCACGGATCATCAGCGCGTCAATCTGCTGCTGGTAAATAGCTACCTGTTCGCCATAGGTCTGTCGAGCCTCATCGGTTACTTTCGCCATATATCAACTCCTTGAAACTGTATCTCTTCCTATTTTAAAGCTGCCTTATATCAGTATAGCATATTTTGAGAGGAGTTCCGAAGCATGCTGCATCGATGCAGCGCTGAATCCGTCTCCCGCGAGCATCCGGGCTATTTCCTCGACCCGTTTGGCTCCGGTCACCGGAAAAGCGCTGGTGAGCGTTTTTCCGGAATCGCTGTTTTTCTCGATCTTTATCTGATTATCGGCACGAACCGCGATGCTTGCAAGATGTGTTATGCACAATATTTGCTTCCTTTTCGACAATTCTTTCAGATGACCGCCTACCGCGAGGGCAACTTCCCCGCCGATACCCGTATCTATCTCGTCAAAAATGAGGGTTCCCGATTCATCGGCATCGGCGAGAACCGTTTTCAGGGCGAGCATTACGCGCGAAAGCTCGCCGCCTGATGCTATGCGCGCAAGCGGTTTCAGGGGCTCACCGGGATTCGTGCTAATCATGAATTCGATATTGTCAAAGCCCCATGGTCCGGAACGCTGCATTGTGTCAGTCCCCTCGCGTACCGTTATCTGCACGGAAAAACGGGTGCCGGCCATACCGAGAGTTTTCAGGATTTCCTCTACTCCGCCCTGCAGGGTAACAGAGGCCTTCTTTCGTTTCTCCGAAAGGCTGGTGCCGAGACGGAACACGATCTTTTCAAGTTCCGAAATCTCCGCGTCAATTCCGCTTTTATTTGTTTCCCAAAGGGACAGCTGTTCGAGCTGGCTTTCCGCCTCGTCCGCATAGCCCAGCACATCCGCAATCGTGGTGCCGTATTTTTTCTTGAGCTTGTAAAGAAAGGATATGCGCTCCTCGACGACTTCAAGCCGCTTCGGGTCGAAGGTAAGGGAATCCCGGTATTGCCTCAGGGTCTCCGCCACATCCTGAATCTCATAATAACAATTTTCCAGTCTGTTGAGGGACAAAGACAGGCTGGAGTCAATATCAGAGGCGGTTTCCAAGGATGATCGGGTTTTTTTCAGGGAGGGAACGCTGCCCTCCTCGCCGGATAGGGAAGCGTTTATCTCCTCGATAAGCGCATAAAGTTTTTCATGCTGCGAAAGCCTTTGTTCCTCCCCTTCAAGCTCGGCTTCTTCATTCACCGACAGGGACGCTTTCCGTATTTCCTCAAGAGCGAACGCGAGCAGCTCGGTTTTCTGGATTCTTTCTTTTTCGGAAGTGTTCATCTCGTCGCGCATTTTCCGTTTCGCGGCAAGGGATGCGTAGTGTCCGGTAAAAACGATAACCTCGTCCTCTATGCCCGCGTATGCGTCGAGAAAGCGCCGGTGCTCGTCTATCTTTAACAGGGACTGATGGTCATGCTGTCCATGGATGTCCACCAGAAACGAGGTGAACTCGGCGAGTTCTCCCCGGGTGACGGCTGTGTCCTGAATCCAGGTACCGCTTTTTCCGTTTTGCCTGATTGTTCGGCGGAGCAGGACGCGGTTATTGTCGCATTCAATGCCCCTTTCCCCGAGCCAGGCGCGGGCCATTTTTTTTCCCTCTTCCAGAAAAACGGTACCCGAAACCCGTGCTTCGTCAGCGCCTGTCCGTATCGAATCAGTCGAAACTTTTCCGCCGAGCAGAAAGGTAAGGGAGCCGATAAGGATTGATTTACCGGCACCGGTCTCTCCGGACAGAATATTCAAGCCCTTTTCGAAGTCAAGGGATACGGAATCGATGAGGGCAAAATCCTTGACTGAAATATCTTCAAGCATGGGATCCTCCGGAATCCGGAACGGAGGCCTCGGCGGGAACCGGCGCACCCGACCAGTTCAGTTTCGACCGAAGCGCCTCGTAAAACACGTCAGCGTCGCACCCTATAAGGGTGATGCGGTCAGGCGCCTCGTTCACGAAAATCGAATCGCCTTCCTGCAGGGGGAACACTTCCTGCCCGTCAATGGTGAGGATGGAATCTTTATGGCGTGTACCCAAAACTGTAATTTTCATCGTACCGGTTGAAGGCAGGACAATCGGACGGTTGGACAGGGAAAAGGCGCAAATGGGGGTGAGTACAAAGGCTGAAAGATCGGGCGCCAGAATGGGACCGCCCGAAGCCGCGGAATAAGCCGTTGATCCGGTGGGTGTGGCGACAATGACGCCGTCCGCTTTGTAAGTGCCGAAGGACATGCCGTTGAACAGTACCTCGAGCTTGACAATTTTCGCGATGCCGTTTCCTGAAATGACCGAATCATTGAGGGCAACGGACTGAAAGACTGTAGTTCCGTTCCGCTCGACCCGCGCGGCAAGCATCATCCGCTGATTGCTGTGCTTGTTTCCGTCCAGATAATCGAATAACGGAGCATGCCAGGCGTCGGGCTGTATTCCGGCAATGAAGCCGAACTCGCCGAGGTTCACCGGAAAGACCGGAATTTTCTTGGGGGCACAAGAGCGAGCCGCAAAGAGCACGGTGCCGTCCCCGCCCAGGGTAATGGCGAAATCGTAGGAATCAAAGGGATTTTCCGCGGTGAGTCCGTCATAATTGAAAATGTCGCATGAAACCTCCCGGGACAAAAGGGCGGCCTGAATCTCGGATGCAATGCGCGCGGCATCATCTTTGTATGTGTTCACAATCGCTATCGCTTTTTTTACCTTATGCATTGTATATCCCTGCTTTTTTCGAAAACCTTTTACGGTAAGGTAGCAAGAACCTTCGCGATTTTTGCTGCATTACTGCTTCCCAATCGGGGATAGAGCGGAAAGAGCACGCATCTCATCAAAAGCGATTTCGCATTGATGCAGCCTTCCAGGGATTCACCGAGTTTCGCCGCAATCGATCCTGAAAACGCGAGCTCGATCTCGATTTCCTTGCGGTTTACGTATTGCTTCACTTCCTTGTATCCGCTGGACAGGATAACCGGAAAAGAGTACACCGAGGGAATGCCGTCACCCTGCTGAATAATGGTCTTGTGCCTGCCCTGCAGGAGTGATCGGATAAACAGCGTGTTTATTTCCTTTCGGAGATCGGCATTCCTGTTTATTTCCTTCAACTGCACATAGGCAAGCGCGCAGTTGATGTCCGGGAGTATATCCGTCAAGGGCGCTTCTTCCGTGAGTTTTTTCAACACCACTGCCTCGCGCCTGTTGGGTGCAAGCAGTATGGCCCCGCCTCCGGCAGTAAGCAGATCCCGTTCCTCGAGACCGAGGATTGAAAAAATCCCGAAATGCCCGGCCGTTATCTCGGTCAATGAGGCTCCGACGCTTTCGGACACATCCTCAATCACCGGTATATTGAAAGCCAGGAGGGCGGGAAGATCGGGCATAAAGCCGAGCGCTTCATGAAGAAGAAGAAGGCGGCCGCCCCTCTCGATCCCTTCCTCAACGCCCTCGGCCGTAACCAGGGCGGTATCCGGATCCACGTCAATAATGACCGGGACATAGCCCAGCTGGATTACGGACTGATAATGCCAGGCGGGAGCAAGAGCAGAAATAATAATTCCCGATTCTTTCGGAAGATCGAGGGCAATAAGGGCATAGGCAAAGGCTATGGATGCGCTGCGGAAGGCACTTGCGCCTTCCACTATCAAATTCTCACGTATCAGCTGAACCAGTTTCAGGTTCAGTTCTCCGGGACCGATTTTTTCAGCCACCATGCAGGTGAGCACTGCATCCATTTCTCTTCGGCGGATTGTAGAACTATACACAGGTAATTTCATTTACACCAAACACTTATTTTTAAGATAATTCGCTTAAAGACTTGCGAGTTTTTGCAGTTCTTTCGGGTTGAAAAGGCGGCGGATATCAAGAACGATCAAATATCCGGTTTCCTGACGGACCACACCATATATATACTCGGCGCCGATGCCGCTAATCATTTGCGGAGGGGGCTGTATTTCAGTCTGCTGGACCATCACGACACGGGCTATCCGGTCGATAATGATTCCCAGCTTGTTTCCTTCTATATTGAGAATAATAAAACCGCCCAAATATTCATCCCCGTCCTCAAGCTGTGCTTTTTTCAGATGGAAGCGTTTATGCAGGTTGATAATCGGGATTATCTCGCTTCTGAGGTTGAAAATACCTTCAACATAGTAGGGGGCATTCGGTATGGTCCGGACATCCTGTATGCGGACGATTTCCTTAACATCCATGATATCGACGCCATACAATTCTTCACCGAGTTGAAATGTCACAAGCTGAAATTGAGAATCGACAACAGCCATACAAACCTCCCACAATATTAATAATAACAATACTATGCTTTGGACAAATCTTCAAGAAGGAACGGAAAAAAACTCTTTGAGCGATAGTTTTACCAAAAAAAGAAAAAAAACCCTCCTTGCTGGAGGGTTTACTGAAAAAAGCATAGCCGTGGAGTTTTGCTATGCAAAAGTTCGGCTTTTTTATTTTGTTACTACAAAAAATAAAAAAAGCCTGGCAGCTACCTACTTTCCCACTCCAAGGAGCAGTATCATCGGCGTAAGAGAGCTTGACTTCCGTGTTCGGGATGGGAACGGGTATTAC
>JAYVSC010000033.1:0-26250 GCA_043775705.1 Spirochaetales bacterium
TTTTTGTTGAAGAGCGATCCGATGGACTCGCAATAGGAAACCCCTTCCCTGATAAAAATATCCGCTTTCGTCTGTTTGCCCGAGGCAAGAAGAACCGCCGCATATTCATAATACCAGACGGGAAGGAGGTCTGTATTTTTTTCATCGCCTCCTTTTAATATATCCGGTGCCGAGGTGAAAAAGGATATCGCCTCCTTATAGCTGCCTTCGTGCGCGGCGGCCATTCCCTGCAGGAGCATGTACAAGAAACGGGATTTCCACGGAAAATACTCCTCGTCGGGGCGAAGTCTGTGCAGAAGTTCCAGGGCCTTTGCGAAAGCTCCCGTTTTTATCGAGCAGAGGGCTTGCAGAATGTAGACGTCATGTATCCGGTGATAGGGCAGGTAATTGATGTTGAGGATGACCATGATTTTCAGGATCTTGTCGGTGATGTCGCCGCATCGCTCATAATTGGCGGTCACGAAATATACCATCGCCAGATTGTACAATGTAGCGGTCATCTCATCAAAATTATCCATGGTTCCCAGGATATGCAGGGACTTTCTGAAAAAAGAAAAAGCCCTCGAGTAGTTTCCTGTCAGATAATAAAGGTAGCCGATTCCATTTTGGTTTCTGATGGTGTACAAAGGTTCGCCGAGCTGTTCCCTGATTTTCAGGCTTTTCCGCATGAAGGCGAAGGCTTCCATGAATTGGGCATTGTTCGAGAAGATAATGCCCTTTTTGTGATATGCGGAGGCAAGGCCGAACTCGTTTTGATTTTTCTGGTAGTAGGCAATCGATTCATCCGAAAAGCGCAGAAGTTCGGGGAGGCTGGAAAAATATTGGGTGTAGGGCACCGAGTTTCCGCAGAAGTAGGCATACATGTTTTTCGTATCGGGATTCTTGAGCATCTCCATCAGGCTGAAATATATTTCCCGGCTGATGTTTGTGGAGTTTCTCAGAGACAAATAAAACGCGAAGAAATACGCATACATCCGGGATGAACTTTTCTTCAGCTCTTCCGTGATTTTTAAATCGAGATACGAGAAACGCTTGGCTAATTCCATGTCACCCGAGGCAAGATAGGTAAACCCTGTTTTACGGTAAGAACGGGACAGCTCGTTGCCGTTGTCCATCCTTTGGGCCTTGTCCGTTAAAGCCTGATAGTGCAGAAGCGCCTGCGCATAGTCACCCGAGTAAAAGCAGCAGTCCCCGAGTATATTGAGAACGCTGTACTGCAGCGCGTCTGCCTCGCTCCCTGAAAGGCCTATTATCCAGGGATAGGCTTCCTTGGCGCATACTTTGGCCTCCTCGAAAGCGAGGAAATACAGATTGAGCCGGGCAAGAGCGACCAGCTGCTCCCCCGGAATATGCGCCCTTTCGGTCTTTGGATTTTGCGGCTCGGGAGGGGCTGGCTGACCGTCGTCCAGGTCCTGTATGATGTTTTTTTCCGAGGCGGCCAGAATGAATGCATCCCATTTTTCATTTTGCTCTTCATTTCTCCAGTGAAAATTCCGGGTATAGGCGAGCAGGAGGAAAATCGGGGCGTACCCCGTGTTTTCCTGGATGAACAGGAGAAACTCCTGCAGGGCAGGCCCCGCGTTCCGGATATCCTCGATTACTATCAGCAGGGGTTTTTGCTGGGAAATATACTGTAAAAGGGCGAGGATTGAACGGTGAATTCGGGATTTTTCGTATTTTATCTCGCTGTAGAGAAGCAGGTCTTTCCGGTGGGGGCGGGTATTCGTAAGACATGCCTTGAACAGTTCCTGCTGGGGCGCGTATACCTTCGCGATATCAAGGAGTTCGTCAACAGATATCCCCGCTTCGGTAATATATTTTTTGATGATATCGATAAAGGGAAAGAAAGGTTCCCTCAGCGGGGAATCCGAAAGGCAATAGGACGAAATGACGACCGGTTCCCTGATTGCCGCTGAAAACGCACTTACCGTCGACTGAAAGAGGGATCGCCGTTTTACGCAAAAATACATCGCGGAAAGCTTGCCGGATAGAACTTCCTGCCAGTGTTTCTCAAGGATGTGCGTGGAATAATCATTCGGTATGTCAAAAGGCTCTTCCATTCAGCTGTAAAGTGTCTATCAATTCCCTTTCATTGTCAATGAAAGAGGTAGAAGCGCACCCGATTTCTCGATTAATATACCCGGATGAATAATTCAATGAATGAAAAACGGCGGCCCCGGGCGGCCCTCGTGCTTGAGGGCGGCGGGATGAGAGGCTTATACACCACCGGCGTGCTCGACGCGTTTTTGGAGAAGAAGGTATATTTTGAGTATATAATCGGCACCTCTGCGGGCGCGACCCATGCGCTTTCCTATATTTCACGGCAAAAGGGACGCGCACGCAGAGTCAATGTCGATTATGTGCGTCGAAGCGATTATATGGGAATCCGCTGTCTGCTGAAAGAACGGTCGCTTTTCGGTATGGACCTTTTATTCAACAAGATTCCCTATTTGCTTGACCTCTATGATTTCGAGGCCTTCGAAAAAAATGTCGCCTTTTATTTTATCGCAGTGACTGCCCTGCAGAGCGGGAAAGCGGTATATCTGGCGCCCAGGAAGGCTTCCGCGGTTCTTCCGGCGGCAATGGCGTCCTGCTCGCTTCCCCTTGTCTCCCCTCCGGTGTATATTGACGGCATTCCCTATCTTGACGGAGGAATCGCCGATTCTATCCCGATCCGGAAGGCTCTTGCCGACGGGAACGATAGGGCCGTAATCGTCCTGACGCAGCCGAAGGGTTACCGGAAAACAGCGTCCGGCAGTCAATGGGTGTTTCGCGCGATGTACCGCAAGTATCCGGATTTTGTGCAGGCGATGGAAAACCGCGTGTGCGCGTACAACGAAACCCTCGATTTTATCGACAGCCTGGAGGCGGAGGGCAGGGTCATGGTTATACGCCCCGAAATGCAGGCGGGACTCAAACGCCTCGAGCGGAATCCTGCGCTGCTCGATGCACTGCATAAAAGCGGCTATGCCGATGTCTTTGCCCTCGACGGCAAGCTTGAATCGTTTATATTCTGAGAAAAGCAAAAGGATCAATTTTCAATGCATAGAAAAAACGAGAAAAAGAATACGCAAAAAAAGAGTGATCCGTTTTCGTTCAGCGTGCTTCAGCAGGGACTGACCGGGGAGCGCGCGCTGATCGGCGAAAAATATATGGACAACCCCGCCCTGCTCGCTGTCTACAGCGATTATTACTGGCCGGTTTCGCGGGAACAGGCGCGTCATATCCTGGCTCAGATATCGCGCGTGCGGCCCTGGGGCTTTGATGCCGTGCTTGACGCAGGCTCGGGGCCTGCCCCCGTCTCGTCCGCTTTTTTGGAACAGGGTGCGCTCTCCGTCTCTCTCGTTGACCAAAGCGAACGAGCCCTTACCCTTGCGAAAAAACTCCTCGCGAAGGCAGAAGGCGTGCTGACGCTGAAAGCCGATATAAGCCGCCCGGAAACCGTGCGGGTCGGTCTTAACCGGTGGGGCAGCTTCGACTGCGTCGCCTTCGGTCATTCCCTTAACGAACTCTGGGCGGGAATTGGGGACCGCATAGAAAAAAGAATTGCGCTTCTTGAAAGCTATACTGGCGCGCTCGGAAACGGCGGTCTTATCCTGGTGATCGAGCCGGCGCTTCTGTCCACAAGCCGGGACCTTCTCGCCGTCCGGGACGGCCTCGTCTCGCGCGGGTGGCGCGTTCTGTCGCCCTGTCCCGGGCGCGCCGATTTACCCTGCCCCGCATTCGAAGCGGGACCGCAGCATACCTGCCATGACGAAGCATTATGGAAAATGCCGCCGAAGGTCGCGTCTCTTGCCGATTCGCTGAAGGTCGACAAGGAGTCGCTGAAGATGACTTGGTTCCTTTTTGAACCGCCCGTCCGCGGCGTGCATGTCCCTGCCGCGGGGGATGACCGCGATGCGAACGGCGATACGAACGACGATGCCGATCTGTACCGGGTTGTGTCAGATCCCATGGTCAACAAGAGCGGGCGGATCAGGCGGCTCCTGTGCGGAAAAAAAGGACGGATTGCCCTGTCGGCCCCGGGGGATTCTTTCCTGTCCGAAACGAGCGGTTTTTCTTCCCTGCGCCGGGGGGACCTTGTCCGCCTTGTCAAGCCCGAGGCGCGCGAGAACGGCTGGGGCATAGCCGAAGATACGAGGATAATAAAGATATGAACATTATTCTGTATGGAACGAAAAAATGCGCGGAAACGCGGAAGGCCCAGCGGTTTTTCCAGGAACGCAAACTGCCGATTCAGTTCCGGGATATAAGCGACATGCCCATCCCTGAAGGCGAGCTTAAAAATCTGACAGCGGGATGCGACCCTTCAAAGTTTATCGATACCGGCTCGAAAAAATACATCAAGCGCGGTTTTGCTTTTATGGAATATGACGCATTCGAGGAACTGCTCGCCGATAACGGACTCATCGTCACTCCGATAATACGCATCGACCGAAAGATCTATATCCGGCCGGTACTGGAAGACCTGCCATTATGAATTAGCTTTCGGCACCGGAATAGAGACAATAAAGGTCGTGTCCATTCCCGGAGTGGACTCGACGTCAATTGACCAGCCGTGTGTCCCCACGATTGATTTGACAGAGGCAAGCCCGAGCCCGAACCCGCCGTCGTTTCTGCTCTTGTCGCCACGAAAAAAAGGCTCGAATATTTTTTGTCTGTTCTCGCTCGGTATTCCCTGTCCCCTGTTTTGAACTTTAATTTCAATACTTTTTGAGTTTATGTTTTCGGCGATATCGATGAGTATCGGCTCTGCCGGTTCTCCGTATGAAACCGCGTTGGTGATCAGATTTTCGAATACCCTTGTAATCATGTCCCGGTCAAACGCAAGGAGACATGGTGAAGGCAGCGCAATGCGCTTTTCCAGGGTAAAGCCCTTGATCGCGCAGTATTCAGAAAGCGGCACAAGGGTTTCCTCCATGAATTCCCCCAGGTCATTTTCCTCCAGGGTTTCCCGCCATTCGCTTGTCGTGGTCTTTGCGAGGTCGATCAGATGGGCGATGCGGGATCCCAGAAGTTCCGCGCGTACGCTCATCAAGAGGTACCAGGATTTTTTCTTTTCCTCTGTCTCGGCCAATCCCTCGGTCAAAGCGTCGAGGTAGCCCTGGATTACCGCGAGCGGGGTTTTAAGGTCGTGAGAAACCCCCATTATAAAACGGTCCCTTCTTTCCCTGTCCTCCCTAAGCTGCACCCTCATGCGGTCCATCGCCCTGCCGAGGGACTCGAGGTCCGTCGTGCGAAATTCGGATGAGGGAAAATCGAGGTCTCCCGAGGCTATCTTTACGGTGGCTTTCTCGAGTTTCCGGACGGAAGCGCTGAAGCTGTGCAGGATCAGGATAGGCAGGCCGACGATGATCAGGAGCATCAGAAGAAAGGTGATGCTGAAGGGGTTTATTTTTGCTATCGGTGAGCTGATCAGATTTCCGGGAACCGACAGAATGGCCGTGTACTTTTTTGCGCCGGAAGAAAACTTGAAAATGTGATAGTCCCTGTCGTCCTGGGCGAGCGCAGACGGCTCGGGGGCCCCGTCCGATCTGTACAGAATGGCGCCGCTCCCGTCCTGAATGATGACGGCGGTGTTTTCCGGCAACTTTGAAAGGCTGGAATAATTCCCGCTGTCAAGGGCATGCTGGACTTCCTTGGTAAGGATTTGTATCGAGCCGATGAGAACCCCGGGAACAACCGCGCCTGAATTTTTTTGGTAATGAAACAGAAGCAGCATCGAGACCGGAGGGAGAATGAGGATGCTGAACACTATCAGCAGAAGTTTTGTTTTATAGTTCATTTGTTTCCTTCTGTTACCAGGTTTTCAGGATCAAAAAAATATCCCTGTCCCTTGACGGTTTGCAGAATAAGGGGAACCTTCGGGTCCTCTTCGATTTTTTTGCGCAGGCGCTGGATATAGACGCCGATCGTCGTTACGTCCCCGTACTTTTGTCCCCATATCTGCTCATACATTTCCTGCGGGGAAAAGGTCTTTCCTGCGTTGGCGACAAGGAAGGAAAGCACATCGAACTCCCTTGCGGAAAGAGGCATACGCTCATGACCCTTCAATAAAAGGCATGAGTCGAAATCGAGCTCGTAATGCGAGAATGATACGGTTCTATGGGCTGCCTCTCCCGTTTCTTTTATCCTTGACCGGCGGAGGAGAGCCCTCACCCGCGCGGCAAGAACCCGCGGGGCAACGGGCTTCGAGATGAACTCGTCAGCTCCCATGGAAAGGCCCGCTATCACGTCCTCGTCGGTTTCGCGCGCCGAGACTATCATGACGGGCACCGTGCTTTTTTTGCGCAGTTCCTGCAGGAATTCGAAGCCGTCCATGCCGGGAAGGTTGATGTCAAGAATGATGAGGTCAAAGTTTGCCTCCGCAAGGGCGGCTTGGGCTTCCTCGGCGGATGCGGCAAGCCTGTTTTCAATGCCTTCGCGGTCAAGGTACATCTTTGTCAGTTCCGCCAATGCTTCCTCGTCCTCCACTATAAGAACCTTTGCTTTCACGTCGGTGGTATCCTCTTTTCTAGAATGTACCCTGAGTCAGGGAAACCTTCAAGGTAACCGACGGGACGGGTCCGTTAAATGCGTATTCGCTTCCCTTTTCACCGTAGGTATACTCGTAGGCAAGGCTCATCCGGACATGCGTGAGCCTGTCCCATGAGGCGGTCACGCTCGTTTTTCCCGATCCGTCGCTCAGGCTTCCCAGCCAAAAAAAGGTGACGCCCGCGTCCGAGTTCAGAATGTTCGAAACCGAGAGCATCGCCGCTCCGTAATGCTGTCCCCGTTCCCGAAGGTCATCAATGCTGATTTTTTTCTGTGCGAGAAGGAGGCCGACAGAAGCGCTCTTGTCCTGTAAAAGGGAGGGGTCAAGGTATCCTTCGCCGTTATAGTAATACTGGGCTCTCAGGGAAATATCGCCGCGGTTTTGATCATCTGTCTTTGACCAGCTGAAGCCTCCCGTCGCAAAGGGAAACACTCTGGCGCTTCGCGTCTCTGTTGTCACTCCGATCGGAGAAAGGGAGTTCTCGATGATGAAAACCTTGTCCTCGTTTCCCCTTACCGTGGCCTCCGCGAAAAAGTCCAGAGAGGAAAGGGGGAAGGTGACGCTTGTCGTGGCCGCCCAGGGTTTGTCGTTTTCCCAAAGACCGCCGAGGCTCACTTCAGCCGACCCCAAAAGCCATTCCGCCTTGGGGGCGATGCCTACGGCTCCCCCGTTTGAGGCATCTTCGAGAAGGAAATAGGCGTAGTAGTTGTCGGTTTTCGCCGATTTCTGCAGCCTGACGGCGAGCGGGCCTGTCCGCTCCGCGGTCGGATCCTCGGGATTGATCGCCTGGAGGTCAAGTAGGTTTCCCGGACTGAAAAAATAGCCGACGCCCCAATTCGCCGTCTGCTTGCCTGCGCGCACGGATAGGCCTTCGAGGGGCTGAATGTCGGCAAAGGCTTCCCTCAGTTCGAATGTGGTAAGAGCGGGGGTATAATTCATTTTTCCCTTCGCGTAGAATCGGTAATCCTCGGCGGGACGGGCGTCGGCGAAGAGGTTGACCGACGAGGAGGTAAACGGGACAGCGATGCTGTCCGCGTTCATGCCTTCCTTCCAATCCTCGGGATTTCCCCTTGCGCCCGCTTCCAGGGCGAAGGAGCCGCCGATCTTGATCGCGTCCGTTTTTAAAAGCCCGTCCACCGTGTCCGCCTTGGCGGATGTCCCGTCATTGACAAGGGGAGAAGCGCCGGCGAACATGTCGTCTTCCGACTGGGCAGACAGAGGGAAAGAGGCGGCGAGCGCGAGCGCGGCTCCTGCGGCCATGAGGCAGTTTTTGGTCAGTTTCATGCTGTTCCCCTTAGCGGTTAACCCGCTCCACATATTCTTTGGTGAATACCGAATCCGGAAGGGAATCGATAGAGACGTCGGTCATGGTGATTTTTGTTTTCTTTCCCTTCACGAGGGCGTCGGAGAACTGGATGGCGTCGGCGACGTAGGATGAGCCGAGCTTGATGTAGCTGGTGTAGTATGAGGTGCGGAGCAGTCTTTTCGAGAGGGAATAATCCTCGCTCTTGAGGAGAAAGCCCTCGGTTTTGGAAACAGATATTTTCTTGAAGGGATAGGTTACCTCGTTGTTTTTCGCCTCGAGATCGAGTATCCATACGTCATAGGCGCCGAGCTTTCCCTCTGAGGATGAGGCGACAGTATAGTCGGCCGCGAGTGACGACTGGTTGAAGTCGGAGTTTTTGGCGTCCGATCCCTGCATGTTTTCCTTCAGGGAGCTGTGTGAGAATTTCCGGCTCTCCGGATCGTAAAACCAGAGATTGCTGTCGACCTTGAGGTAGCCCTGTCCCAGCTGTGTTTCAGGCTCCAGGAAAAGGATGAGAAAGCTGTCGGTCTTGTCCCGGCGGAACGTTTTTGCGCTCTTGATCTCTGTCGCCTTGGCTGGGTCTTCAATTACCATCTTTATTTTCGCGGAAAAATCCTTGCCCGAAAAATTGCTTCGCTCGTCTATCGTCTGGAGCGTCTTTGCGAAGTCCGGGCTTTCCGCGCTTGCGCCGATGCCGGCGAGCGCGAGAGCGAGAAGTAATCCCGCTGTCTTGAATGTTCGTTCGTTCATTTTTGTTTCCTTAAAAAATCAGTAGCTCGCCCGCAGAGCTTCCGCGGGGAGGAGGTTGGCGGCTTTGCGCGCGGGGAGGTACACCGCGGCAAGACTCATTACGCAGAGGATAAGAAGATTTGTCAGGCTGTCGAGTACCGACAGGGAGAAGGCGAAGTGGCCTTTGGCGAGGAAAACAGAGAAGATGCTCGCGTTTCCGAAATTGACGAGGCTCAGGATAGCGCTGACGATGAGCGCGAGGACGAATCCCGCGAGAGCGCCCGCAGCCGATACGGTCACCGCCTCGAAGAGGAATATATCCCGTATTCCTTTTTTCTGTACGCCGATAGCCCTCATGGTGCCGATTTCGGAGGTGCGCTCTATCATTATCATACGGTAGGAATTGAGAATCCCGACGCCGATAATAAGGAGAAGGACGATGAATACGGCGAACGCGATGGTGTTCAGTATTGTCACGAGGGACATGACCGGTTTCATGATATCCTCGATCGTGGTGAGCGCAAATTTGGTTCCTGTCCACTGGTCGGCCTTCGCGACTGACTTGACGCTTCCCATTCCCATCATACGCTTCATCATGCTGATGCCGCCGCCCTGATCGTCCGAAATCCTGCTCTCTACGGGCGCTTCCCGCGCAAGCGCCGCATAGATGCCGGCGGCGGCGGCGTTGACGCCTTCGACATCCTTCAGGTATACGTTGATTTTCTGGAAGGAAGAGGCATCGAGGCCTATGAGCGCGTTCAGTACAGCCTTGCCGGTATAGCCGGTTTCTATCGGAAGCAGTCCCCCGCTCACGGTTGTCGCGATGAGGGTGAACTCGCCAACGTTCTGCTGACCGGTGATGGTGGATGCCTTGTATATCACCGTCTCGCCGATTTCCGCGCCGAGCTTTTTCGCCGTGTCATCGGGAAGTATGAGCGATCCTTCTTTGCCGATATCCGCGAGGCTTCCCCGGCTGATCTCCACGCTGGACGCGAAATCGCCTTCATCCGCGAAATCGACGCCCTCGAGCTTGATCGAGCGGTTGTTCGTCCCGAAATACATCGTTCCGTTCACGCCCGATCGGTGATGAACGGAAGCGACTTTCGTCCCCAGGGAAGCAATGGCTTTCTCCGCCGCCTTGTCGTCGGCGATGAGTGAAATTTCGCTTCCCATCCTGCTCACGGAGCTTCCCGTTATGTAAATGTGGCCCCCGAAGGTATGGGCAAAGTTTTCCTTTGTCGTGCCCACGATTCCGGCCGTAAAGCCGTTGACGAGCGAGATGACCAAAAAGCCGAACGCGACCGCGCTTCCGAGCAGGATGCTCCGTTTTTTCTGCCTCGTGATATTTCGTACCGCGATCCTGATTGATTGAAACATGAATGTCCTCCTTTTTAATTTTTCTGCATTGCCCTGACCGGGCTTATTTTAAGTGCTATTGCCGTCGGATAGAGGCTCGAGAGCACGCCGATGAGAACCGTGGACGCGAGGCTCCAGAATACCGAGCTTAGGGACAACACCGGGTGCAGCGTCGAGCCGCCGAAGAGTATCTGGAAAAACATGTTCGTCGAACCTATTCCGACGGAGCCGACTGTGGCGATGAGAAGCGCTCCCGCGGCAACTCCCGCAAGGCCCGATGCGATCGAGAGGGTAAGGGTTTCCCAGACGATCATCTTTCGCACGAAATTCCTGCTGCCTCCGATTGCCCGTATGGTCCCGATTTCAGGAATGCGCTCGGTCACCGAGATGACGAGGGTGTTCATGATGATGATGACGGCGACGATCAATATTACAAGGATGATGATATTGAAAATGAGCTGTATGCCCACGGCGAGCGAGGCCACCATCCCGGCGCCCCATTGCCAGTCGGACACCGCTGACTCCGCACCCGTTTTCGCGATTACGCCGTCCAGCGCTTTTTTAGCTTCGGGATACCAGGATGAATCAGAAAGGCGGACCAGAAGGAAGTTCCACGCATTTTCGTCCGCGGTCGAGTATTTCTGCCGGACCGAAGTGTCCCCCAGAATGGAATCGTAATTGACGGTCTTCGTCCCTGCCGCCTGGGCGGGTTTGGCGTTGATGAGGCTCCCTGCGTTTCCGAAAAGATCGTCCTCGGAGACATCGGCGCTTGAAGCGGGAACCGCGCCTGAAGCGTTCGCTTCGGGCGGTGTAGTCTGTGTCGTTTGTGTAGACGGTTCCAGTGCGGTCATTCCCTTGAGGCTGCGCAGGGTGTTCGCGTCGACGAGGGATATTCGCTCAAGCTGCGCGCTTCCCCGCTCGAAATGGAAAATTCCCGCGACCTCCGCTTCCCGGAGGCGCGAGCCGTCCGAGCCGAAGCCGCCGAGGGTAACCTTGTCCCCCACGGAAATTTTCTTTCCTGTTTCCTTTTCCGCTTCGGCCCTGACCGTTTCGGAGAGAAGAATGTAAGCCCCGTCCTTTGCCGGAAAGGCTCCCTCGGTGATATTCAGCGAATTTGGAAACATCGCGCGGTATTCCAGAAGGTTTGTCCCCCACAGCTGGGTAAAGCCAGCCGATTCCTCGTTGACGCTGATGGTCGCCGAGCCTGACACGAGGGGAAGCACCGCCTCGGTATGCGGGTAATCCCTGGCGGCCTTCAACAGTTCCGCGTAAGAATGAATCTGCGGGATGTCGGAGGCGGCGCCGCCCATCGCGATCAGGGAGAAGGACTCTTTCGAAATACCGTGGACGATCAGGTCTCCGGTGTAGGCAGCCGAGTAGCTTTGCTTCAGGCCGCTTGTGATGCTCTGCATGATCGAATTGCCGCTTACCATGAAGATGACGGCGATCGCGATGAGGGATCCGACAATGGCCGTCTTGGCCTTGTGTTCCAGAAGGTTCCGGAAGGCGATTTTCAGGATGATCATTTATTTTGCCTCCGAGGGCCGGTAGTTTTCGGAAACAAGGCCGTCCTTCAGCCGGATTACGTGATTGGCGATGTCGACTATTTTTTGGTCATGGGTGCTGAAGACGAACGTGGTACCGAGCTCGCGGTTCATTTTTTTCATCAGATCGAGGATTGATTCTCCCGTCGCCGAATCGAGATTAGCGGTAGGCTCGTCGGCGAGCACGATCTGCGGTTTGGTCACGAGGGCGCGGGCGATGGCGACTCTCTGTCTCTGTCCGCCTGAAAGTTCGTTGGACTTGTGCTTCGCCCATTCCGTCAGGCCCACCTCTCCGATAAGGAAGTCTATCCATTCCTTTCTCTCTTTGGCCGGTATCTGCGTTTCGCCGATTAAAAGGGGGAATTCGATGTTCTCGTACACGTTGAGGACGGGGATGAGGTTGAAGGACTGGAAGATAAAGCCGAGGGTGCGGTGGCGCAGAATCGTGATGTCCCTGTCGTTCAGGAGCGATGTGTCCACCCCGTCAATCGAGACCTTCCCTTGTGAGGGTGTGTCTATGCATCCTATCATGTTCAGGATGGTCGACTTTCCCGAGCCCGACGGGCCCGCGATCGAGATAAAATCCCCTTTCTGTATTTCAAAACTGACGCCCTTGACCGCCTCGACGGTGGTTTTTCCGAGCGCGTAATTCTTTTTCACGTTTTCAAGACTGATGATTGCCATGCTGTCCTCCATATGCCCTTAAGGTACTGGAGGACGCTCGCGCGTGACATACACAGAGAATGAAAGATAGATAACGTTTTGTTATGCGGTCAGTTTCTTATGCTTTCTCCAGGCGAAGACGAACATCAGAAGCACGACGGGAATGAGCAGCAGGGCTACGATATTTCCCTGAAACATCCAGAAAAACCAATAGCGTATCTGGTTGCCTCCGTCGGTAAAGGCGGTGATTTCCCCGCCTCCGGTGCCCAAATTCATTCCGGCTTCAAGGGCGCGCCTGGTGAACAGGGGCGCCAGCTTCGATGAGATGAGCAGATAGGAGGCGACTACCGGAATGCCCGCAAGAACCGCGCGTACGACGTTGCCGCCCATGATGAGAACCGTAAGCGACATGATCGATATCAGGTTGGGCAGGTCCCCCAGGGGAATCACCCGGTTGCCGGGAAGGATAAATGCTATCAGGAGGGAGACGGGCATCAGTATAAGTCCGGTCGCGATGACCGAGGGGTTTGTCATCAGGATGCCGGTGTCCATCGCGATAGAGACCCCCCTCATCCAGCTGAAGTGCTTTTCCATAAGGTTCTTGAACGCGAGCGACACGGCGCCCATGCCTTCCCCTATAAGGCCTCCGCAGCGGGGGAGTAGAAACATGACGGCGGCGATATTGACCGATGTCTCGAGGGTCATTTTGATGCCGTATCCCGCGAGCAGCGATATAAACACGCCGACCAGAATGCCGATGACCATCGGTTCCTGCAAAAGGGATGCTTCCGTCGAGCCGCTCTTGACGCGGGAGGGATCCCATTTCAGGCGGCGGAGTCCCGGAACGGATTCAAAGAAGCTGTTCACCAGTACCGCGTAGGGCAGCAGTATCGCGACCGAGAGGGGGCTGATGGCTATCCCGTCAAGGCCCATTTCGCGCTTTACGTAGGGCGCCGACCACTCGGCGCTTTTAATCGTAAACGCCGCGATAAGGAGACTGGCGCCGATGGTAAGAAAAATATTTTCCGTGACGCTCGCTATCATTACTCCCATAAAGGCAAAATGCCAGTAGTTCCACAGGTCGATATACAGGGTTTTCGTGGTACGCGTCATGAGCATGACAAGGTTCAACAGCATTACAAGAGGTAGGATGAGGGGGGTGATGGCCGATGACCAGGTGATGACGGCGAGCGGCGGCCAGCCGACATCGACTACCGGGTAATTGAGGCCGCGTACGGCGATGATTGCCTGGATGGCCGGACTGATCTGGCTGACAAAAAAGGTGAAGGATACGAATACACCGGCAAAACCCGCGCCTATCTTGACGGTCGCGAGGATAGCGTCCTTTAGTTTCATCCTGGCGATCAGGGCGAGGATCAGCATGAAAACCGGAAGGATGACATAGGCCTTGAAACTGAAAAATGCGGTAAATGCGCCAGACAGAGTAGCAATGATTGATTCCATGGTCAGATACTATAATAGAGATGTGTTAACGTCAACGCATCCTTTTTAGTCGATTTTAACGAAGGTCATAGTGGTTTTGGGGGTTCCCGGCGGACCCTTGGCGCCCTCAAAGCGCACAAAGAGTCCGTCCTCTTCCCTGAACCAGTATAAAAAATTGAAAAAGAGGGCGGGTATTCCATTGATCGTGACCCTCACCTTCATGACGGGGGTAGAGGTACCGTTGACATCGATCTTTTCCCGGGCGATTATCTCGGCCGTCATCCGGTGCGCCTTCAGGGTCTCGGGATGAATATTCCAGAACTGCACGCTGTTCTTTCCGCCTCTGAAAAACTGGCCCAGGCCGAATTCCATGGAGGCATACCAGGGCATTTCGTCGATCGTTCTCGTTACCTTGACTTTCTTCCCGTTCCTGACAACTTCTGCCGTCAGCTTGTTTCCGTCCCTCGTGTAGGTGTCGACGCTTCCGTCCGCCTTGGTGTTGATCCATTTGAGCGTCGCGAAGTTTTTATCCATGTCTATTTGATGGGTTTGCTTGGTGATGGGACTGTATACGGTGAATCCGCAAAGTCCCAGTTCCGTGTTTGTCTGAAATTTATACACAAGCTCGGCCTGATCCGCTGCCGTCTTCTCGCTATAATGATATTGTTCCGCAAATAATCCCTGGCATAACAAAACGACTGCTGCAGCCAGTACAAATTTTCTCATCGCATAAGCCTCCATCGGCAAAGTAACTTTACCAAATATACTGCTTTTTGCGAAGTTGTACCCGTAAAGACAAAAAAAAACCCCTCATCCGGCGTGATTCCGGCTGAGGGGCTTATCCCGTTATTTGTAAAGCGGGCGTTTCACGTACTGCGTGTGCAGCAGGTGATGCGCCTTTTCGGAATTGGGTTCCTTGAGGAATTCGCTGTAGACCGCGAGGACGCTCTCGTTTTTGTGGGAAACGCGCACCTTGCTGTTCTTGTCGTCGGTATATAGACCGGCGGCGCGCTGCGCGCGGACCTCATCGTCGGCTCCGTAGGGCTGACCGCCTCCGGATACGCATCCGCCGCGGCATGCCATAACCTCGATAAAGTGATACAGGGGTTCTCCGCCCTTCGCCCGGGAGGCGCGGACTTCCTCGAGGAGGGCCTCGACGTTGCCGAGCTGGTGGACGACGGCGATGCGAACTTCGGTACCGCCCACGTCAACCTTTGCTTCCTTCACGTTCGCAAGTCCGCGAGCGGGCATGAAGTTGATGTCGGCAAGTTCCTTGCCCGTGATGACCGCGTATGCGGTGCGGAGCGCGGCTTCCATTACGCCGCCGGTTGCGCCGAATATCGTTCCAGCGCCGGTGTACGGCCCGAGAGGATTATCGGCGTCTTCGCCCTCAATGTCATTGAAGTCGATGCCGGCCTGCTTGATAAAGCGCGCGAGCTCGCGCGTGGTCATGACGGAATCGACGTCCTGGAATCCCGAGGATTTCATGGATTCGTTCCGCTTGCATTCGTATTTTTTCGCGGTGCAGGGCATGACTGACACGGAGAATATTTTTGCCGGGTCGATCTTTGCCTTCTGCGCCCAGTAAGTCTTGATCATCGCGCCCATCATCTGCTGGGGGCTTTTCGCACTCGACAGGTTCGGGAGGAAGTCTTGCGCGTTTTTTTCGACGTAATCCACCCATGCAGGGCAGCACGAAGTAAAGAGGGGAATCGCCCCCTTCCCTTTAAGCAGGCGGCCGATCAGCTCGGTTCCCTCTTCCATGATGGTAAGGTCGGCCGAGAAGTTCGTGTCGAACACGTAGTCGAAGCCGATCTGGCGGAGCGCGGCGTAGATCTTTTTGGTGGAAAGCTCGCCCGGCTTCATGCCGAATTCCTCGCCGAGGGCCACGCGGACCGCGGGTGCGATCTGCGCGACGGTAGTGAATGTCGGATCCGCAAGGCGGTCCCAGATCTTCCGGCTGCCGTGCGCCTCGTATATCGCGCCGACGGGGCAATGCGCCGCGCACTGGCCGCAGCGGACGCAGGGCGAGTCGGCGAGGTTGGCGAGAGCCGCGGGTCCTATCACGGTTTTTCCGCCGCGTGCCTGATACTCGATCGCGTTGACCTTCTGCATTTCCTGGCAAACCTCGACGCAGCGTCCGCAGTTGATGCATTTGTTGCGGTCAAACACGATCGCGTCGTTCGAGTTGTCGATCGGGCGGTCGATTATGAAGTGTTCGTAGCGGATGGTGCGCAGGCCGAACTCGGCGGCGAGGCTCTGGAGCTCGCAGCTGTTGTTGCGGGTGCACGTCAGGCATTCCTGGGGATGGTTCGACAGGATAAGCTCGAGCACGGTTCTTCGCGCCTTTACGATCTCGGGGTCATGGGTTATCACGCTCATGCCTTCCGTCACCTCGGTGCAGCAGGCGCGGATCATGCGGGGCGTGCCTTCCATGCGCACGATGCAGATGCCGCAGGATGCCCAGGCGGGCAGGTCGCTGTTGTAGCATAGTGAGGGAATCTTGACGTTGGCCGTCTTCGCCGCGGCAAGGATCGAAGTCCCCTCCGGAACCTGAATGGCCTTGCCGTTTATTTTTATGTTAATCATTCGCAAACTCCTTGAATCTGTGGATGTTTCGGGCCTCCGCCCGAAACTCCAGAAGAAAACGGTACGGTTTCTTCGTTTACGCTTTGTCGATCGCGCCGAACTTGCAGGTCTTGAAGCATTCGCCGCATTTCAGGCATTCTTTCTGGTCAATCACATGCATGCTTTTTTTCTCGCCGGCGATGCAATTGGCGGGACATTTGCGCGTGCACGCGCCGCAGCCGATGCATTTCGCGTTGATCGTGAAAGATATCAGATGCTTGCATTTTCCGGCCGGACATTTGTGATCGTTGATGTGCGCGAGATACTCGGCCTCGAACTTCTTGATCGTCGAGATTGCCGGGTTCGGGGCTGACTGCCCGAGCGCGCACAGGGACGACTTCTGCATGGCAAAGCCGATTTCCTTGATTTTGTCGAGGTCGTCGACCGTGCCCGTTCCGCACGAAATCTTCTCGAGTATCGCGTGGATCTGCCTTGTGCCAATGCGGCAGGGAGAGCATTTTCCGCACGATTCCTCGACGCAGAATTCCTGGTAGAACTTCGAGACGTCGACTACGCAGTCGTCCTCGTCCATGACGATCATGCCGCCGGAGCCCATCATCGAGCCGAGCATCTGGAGACCCTTGAAGTCTATCGGTGTGTCCAGGCTTTCCTCGGTGATGATTCCGCCCGAGGGACCGCCGGTCTGGACGCCCTTGAATTTCTTTCCGCCCTTGATGCCGCCGCCGATTTCGAAGACGATCTCGCGGAGCGTGGTGCCCATCGGAACTTCGACGAGTCCCGAGTTCTGCACCTTGCCGGTAAGCGCGAAAACCTTGGTTCCCTTTGAATCGGCGGTGCCGATCTTGGCAAACCAGGCCGCTCCCTTGGTAAGGATGATGGGGATGTTCGCCCATGTTTCGACGTTGTTGATGACGGTTGGTTTTCCCCAGAGTCCCGCCTGAGTGGGGAAGGGGGGTTTCGGGGTGGGCATGCCGCGCTTTCCCTCGATGGAGCGCATCAGGGCAGTCTCTTCGCCGCAGACGAATGCGCCCGCGCCGAGGCGGATTTCGATGTCAAAATCAAAGCCCGAACCGAGGATGTTCTTGCCGAGGAGTCCGGCTTCGCGCGCCTGGTTCATCGCGATTTTCAGGCGGTCTATTGCGAGGGGATATTCAGCGCGGATATACACGAAACCCTCGTGGGCCCCGATTGCCTTTCCGCAGATTATCATGGCCTCGAGCACCGAATGGGGATCTCCCTCGATGGTAGACCGGTCCATGTAGGCTCCCGGATCGCCCTCGTCCGCGTTGCAGACGACGAACTTGACGTCGCCGGGGGCTTTCAGTCCCGATTCCCACTTCAGTCCGGTGGGGAAACCCGCGCCGCCGCGTCCGCGAAGGCCCGAGAGCTTAACTTCGTCGACGATCTGCTGGCTGGTCATTTCGAATAGCGCTTTTTCAAGCGCGAGATATCCGTCGCGCGCGATGTATTCTTCGATATTTTCCGGATTGATCACGCCGCAGTTGCGGAGCACGATGCGGAGCTGTTTCTGATAAAACTGGATTTCCTCTACGGTTTCCGCGCTCTTCGCGTTCTTGTTGTAGAGAAGTCGCTTGACTTCGCGTCCCTTTACGATCTGCTCGGTGATGATTTCCTTCGCGTCGGCGGGAGTAACCTCGACGTAGAACGAGTCTTCCGGAAGCACCTTTACGATAGGGCCTTTCTCGCAGAAGCCGAAGCAGCCGGTCTTGACTATCTGTACCTTGTCGGTAACGCCGGCAGCCTGTGCCTCGAGAATAAGATTTTTGTAAATCCCGTCAGCTTTGCTGGATTCGCATCCCGTTCCGCCGCAGACGAGAATGTAGTGGGTATATGCCATGTAGTTCTCTCCTTACTTTTTCAGAATGTCGCCCGCGGGGCGATCCAGAATTTGTTCGTTGAGAAGCTCTTTTCTGATAAGATGCTTCTCGACGATTTCTTTCGCGATTTTCGGGTCAACCCGGCCGTAAATGATGTTCGGCATTCCTGCCATTACGACCTCGACGGTCGGCTCATTCTGGCATAGCCCCATGCAGCCGGTCTGGCGGATGATGACGTCGCCGCCCATGCCGCGCTGATCGAGTTCTTTTACGAACGCGTCGAGGGTATCCTTGGCGCCTGCGGCGATGCCGCACGTTCCCATACCGACGATAATTTGAATGGTCTTGCCTTCGGTTTCGCGTTTTTTAATCTGCTGCTGCGTAGAGTCGCGCAGCTTTCTCAGGTCCTCAAGGGACATTTTAGCCATAGTATTCCTCCGTTAATTTGCCGTTTCGCACTCGTCCAGATACTGGGCAAGCAGAGCGAGCGCGTTGGCATCCTCAAATCGGCCTGTTTCGGTCAAGCCAAGGGCATCCAGAAGTTCCGAACGCCGCACCGTGTAGGAAAGAAGCGGACTGGACCGCTCGATGATCATTTCGTATTCGCCGTCAAAAGTCAGGATGTGGGCGAAATATCCGCTCACGTCTCCGACGGGCGGCGTATCGATATTCTTCAGGTCGAAGCCGCATTCCACCCTGGTGCCCGACCTCTTGTCCGGTCCGCCGTCCGTTTCCGAACTGATGTGCCATGTTCCGCCGGTAGATTCGGCGGTCTGTATCAAAAAAGGTATTCCAAGCCCGATCCTGCGAAGCGGATGCTTGATCCCGTCGGTATAGAACGGATCCGTTGCCTTAAGCAGCTGTTCTGCGCTCATTCCCTTGCCCGTATCTTCGATTGTTACCGACAGATAAGCGTCGCTTTCCGTAAATACCACCGTGATTTGTTTCGATCCTGCCTCGAAGGCGTTTTGCGTCAGATCGCTGAACATGTCGCACAGGGTATAATGCATCGCAGTTATGCGTTTTTGTACTTGTTAAGAATACCGTCCACCTGGTCCTTCGTGAGTTTTCCGTAAATGTCGCCATTGACCGAAAGAACCGGAGCCAAACCGCAGCAGCCGATACAGCGGACCGGTTCAACCGAAAAGAGGCCGTCCGGAGTGGTAATATCGGTTTCTGCGAGACCCAGCATCGTGCGGGCCTCTTCTATAAGATCCTGACCGCCCTTCAGATAGCAGGCTGTTCCGAGACATACGCTGATCCTGTTTTTGCCCGGCTTTACGGTCTTGAAAAATGAATAGAATGACATTGTGCCGTATACACGGGCCAATGGATTCCCTGTTCGATCAGCGACTTCGGTAGCCGCTTCCTTGGAAATAAAGCTCTGTTCTTCCTGGACCTTGTGAAGGATCATAATCAGGTTCCCGGGCTTAGTTTTCCATTCATCAATGAACGTATTGAGTTCCTTCGAGAACCCGCACGCTGTTGCCATGTAAAAACCCCCATATAGTATTCGATAAAAGTTTATCTATATTACTTTCACCATTGTACTAAAAAGGACATTAATTATCAAGGTGGGCATCGGAGCGGACATACCGCTCCGACCGGGCTTTCCGCTCGGAAAAACGCGCGCCGATGCGCATATTACGCGCAGGTCCCTTCGGGCCCTGCCTGCAACCTTATCCCGAGCGCGCTTTTTTTCACCGCTTCAATCCCTTGCCCGGGAAGCCGGCGATTCCTGGGTGAATATCTCGGCAAGGGCTTTTTTCAGGAGAAAATGACTGTAGGGTTTGGAAATAATGCAGGAAGGATTGGTTGCGTTCAACTTTACCAGGGTTGCCGCATCCTGGGAGGCGGTGATGAAAATTATGGGTACGCATGCGGTTCTGTGTATTGTCTCGGCAACGCGGATGCCGTCAATGTCATCGGCAAGATTGATATCCATCAAAATCAGATCGGGTCTGTCCCGGTGAAAGGCTTCTATAGCGGCCGATCCGCAGCTTTCCAGGCTTGACACCGCATATCCCCAGGACTCAAGTTGGATGCTCAGGGCCCAGGAAACGATTGTTTCGTCCTCGACGATCATTATCCGCGGAGCTGCCATCGCAGTTCCTCCCTTCTTTCCGGGGAGAATTCGAGGGTGAAAGAACCTCCGGTTTTTTTGTGTACCGGGTTTTTAAGCTGAGCGCAGAGAATTTCGACCAGCTTTCCGGAAAAATCGTTTTTCGGCAGCGTCCCTTTCATCGAGAAGCTAAGCTCATACCGGTTCTTCTCTGTCTTTTTCAGGGTTAGGGTAATTAGTTCCTGTTTTTCCTTCGGAACCGATCTGAGCAAAAGAACCAGCTCGTTTACGATGAGCCCGCAGGATATAGCCGTTTCGGCGTTGAATACGATTTTTTCGCAGGAAATCGCAAAACCGGGGCGCTGTCCTTCATCGAAAAAAGTCAGTTCATCCTGTAAAAGGAGGGCATTCAGATAGTTACTCATGTCAACGCAGCTGGTATCGCTGAGAGGTCCGCTGCTTTCGTGCAGAAACTGTTCAGCCAAACCTATCGACAGGATGCGCCGGCGGCTTGCGTCGATGACCTCTGCCGCATCACCTTCCGGCAGCGTGGACCGCTGGACCATGAGCAGGCTTTCGATAATCTGAAGGTTGTTTTTCACCCGATGCTGCAGCTCCTGCGCGTATTTTCTGTTTTTTTCAACCATAAACGAAGATGTCCATGAATAGCAAAAGAGCAGGATAAAAGGAAGGAAGAGCACCTCGGCATATTCCTCATACTTGTCCATGGCCTTTGCTATGTTCAGATGTTCGAAGATATTAAAAACCGAGACCGCGCAGATAAGGGTAAATGAAAATCCGAGAAAAAAGACGGGATAGCGCAGTTTTCTGGACCGGATGAATATG
The DNA here is from genome assembly GCA_043775705.1 of Spirochaetales bacterium. Lineage (GTDB taxonomy): Bacteria > Spirochaetota > Spirochaetia > Treponematales > Treponemataceae > Teretinema. Next base: position 20,912 of record JAYVSC010000033.1, read on the forward strand.
GTAATGCAAAAGCCTACAAGAAGGGCGAAAATGAGCGCGGAGAAGAAATTGATCAGAGCGATCATAGTATCCGGGACAGGCATCATTTCTTACCTGTTTTGACAAGGGAATACCGGAAAATTCCGACAAGAAAGAAAATCCCGGAAGCAAGGATTGACAAGTGCTCGACCAGATTCATGAATTCAGGAAAAAAGTAGCCTTCGACGACGGTCGCGATATGGCTGATCAGGATACAAAGCGCGCCGAATAAAAAAAAGGCAAACCGCGGTGCCTCGCCCCTGACGAGGACAAGTATCAAAATGGGCATAATAAGCAGATCAAAGCACATATTCGCAAGCTCGCCGACCTCAATCCCTGGCATTTTATTACCTCATAGATTCAGGGTAATCCCTAGGCATCAGGTTGTCAATAAAACCGGGGAGGGCATTCTTCCGTCGGCTTTACCCGTCAAGACTTGCTCACCGGAGCTCTCTGTAGGTGCGGTAGAAAAATCTGCGAGTTTTCTGATAGTTTTTCCTGAAATTTCCCCTGGTTTTATCTTTTTGGACAGAGTTTTCATGAATTATTCATGTTTTTTATCATTTTTCTATATCTCATTCAGTAATTATCCGATAATTAAATGTATCTGTACGCTCATTGATAGTATGTAGTTTTTCAACGAAGGGAGGTTAGTGGATGAGTACCAATAAGCAAAGGGCATTGATAAAATGGCTGTTGTTATCCGGGTTCGTTTTTTGTTTTATGTCTGCGAAAATATCGGCGGACGTAATCTATCTGGATGACGGTTCTATCCTGTTTGCCAGTTTTCAGTCGGCCTCCGGCGACGAGATGATTTACAAGAATAATTCCGGCGAAATCCGGATTAAGGGCAGTTCAATCCTGAAAACAGAGCCCAACATTTCGGTTCTGCAGGGAAAAGTCGTCAATCTGATTCTGCTTGATAAATCAGTAATAGAGGGTACCTTTACGGATTATGATGCGGATATCGGATACTTTATCGATCTGTCCTTTGGTACCCTTACCGTTCCTTCCGATAAGGTAGTTCGGGTGGCGGATCCGGCACAGATTCGGAAATATGAGGGTTCGGCCGTGCAATTGGCCGCCCGGTCCCTGTTTTCCGTGCCCATCGGCGACAATAACTTCAGCTATCTTGCAGGAGGCGGGCTTGGCGCGGAATTCAAACTTCCCTTCATGCGCGGCCTTTTTGCGGGCGCCGATCTGGATCTGATCACCTTGAAAAACGACAAACTGAAAGAGCTTGCGTATACCTTCATTCAAATTTCCCCCAAAATTATATACCGTTATATGGGTTTCAGGACGAACCCCGGATTGTTTTCCCGCCTGGTTCCCTTTACTTCGCTCGGCGGCGGAATGACCGTTATTTTCATACAGGATCTTCGGTCCGGAGTTTCCCCGGACAGCTACGGCTCCCTTTCCCCGCACATGAAGGCGGAGGCAGGTTTTGATTATTTCCTGAGCGATAACTGGGTGCTGAAATTAAACGGGACATACATGACCGTCTTCCAGAAGGATGCGCTTTTCAATACGGTTGGCGGGAATCTTTCCGTCTGTTATGAATTCTGATGAGGGAGCGAAACACCATGAAACAAGCCTTTAAACTTTCAGCGATACTTTTAACTATAAGCGCGGTCTTTTTATTTTCCTGCAATGATCTGATCTCGGTTCCGCCGGGGACCGTATCCGTAAAGCTGACCGCCGACCCGGTCGAGGTTCCGGCGATATCATCCTGTGATATTATCTGGAACACGAATGTCGAAACGAAATATATTCTTGAATATGGAACGACAACGGGCGTATATACATACGGAACTCCGCTTACGGCCACGGATTCTGTGTCCCATACCGCAACAATCGAAAACCTCCGGGACAGCACAAAGTATTTCTTCCGTATCACGTCCTATTATCAGACATACCAGAAAGCCGTGTCGGCAGAATATTCCTTTACGACCCTTCCGCTCAATGCCATTACAATTCAAACCGGTCCTTCGGCCGTTCCCGGAAAGTATGACTGTGCGATAACCTGGACCACCAATATTGCAACAAATGATGTAGTTGAATACGGGACTGTAACAGGTACGTATACCGCTGCCACCGTTATGCCAGCCGTTGCCAGTACCGCTCATACCGCTTCGCTGACGGGACTGGCTGTCTCGACGTTATATTATTATCGGGTCAAGTCCGTGTATCAAACCGGCACGCCGGTTCTTTCCGCCGAGCATTCATTTACTACACTGGGTTTGACTGCTATTACGATTGATACTGCTCCGATTCCGACGCCGCTTGTGAACAGCTGCGCCTTGAACTGGACGACCAATGCGTCCGTGCGTCATATTGTGGAATATGGAACTGCGGCCGGAATATACAGTTCCGCGACGCTGCTTACGTCGGCAGCCAGCACGAGCCATGCGGAAACTCTGACTGGACTTTCCCCTGCGACAACGTATTACTACCGGATCCGGTCTTTTTATCTAGCGGAAACCGAATCGGTGTCGATCGAGTATTCTTTTGCCACAACGGCGGCTCCTGCCCCCTTGGCGCTGGCGTCCGCACCGGCTTCCGTTCCTTCCTATAATTCGGCGGCGATAACCTATGTGACGAACTACGCGACAACTACGTATCTGGAATATGGCACCGCCGCAGGGACTTATACCGGCAGTCTGGTTCTGGATACCTCGAACTTGTCCCATACCCGAACTCTGAGCGGATTGAATGCGAATACGATTTATTACTACCGCGTGTATTGCTTTTCAGCTGCGAATGGAAACCTTACATCGGCCGAATTGACATTTACGACAACCGTTGAGCCTGCGCCTACCCTGGCCCAGAAACTTCGCGGTATATGGATTCTGGGCGGAATCTCCGGAGCTACAATAGGCACGACAGTGGCCAATGTCGATTTATTCGATCCCCTTACCGGTGCTGCGGGTACCTGGTATACCGTTTCTTCTTTACCAACACCGGTCAGTTTTGCCGGTTATGCCGCGTATAATGGAAAGCTATATATTATCGGCGGATTCAACAGCGCCGGAGTGGTTCAAACCCTTGTCCAGATTTATGACGTAGCCGGAAATACCTGGTCTACCGGAATCGGCTTGCCGTTGGCAAGGGCAAATATTAACGCAGCGGTAATCAATGACAAAATATATGTAATGGGAGGCACCACCGGAAATGCCAGTGCTGTCTGGGCGGGATCTACCACAACCTATGAATACTCCCCCGGCGGTAACTTGTGGACCGCAAAGCTTGCGTTTTCAGTGACCGCCTCCTCGGAGAGATTTGCGTATGCCGTCGACAGCACTATTTTTAATATCGGCGGACGCAGCAGTGCCCTTCTGGTAGCGGCCGGAGCCCATGACGGGCTGATTTTTACGACGAATACATTGACCGCGCCCGCTGAGGTTGTAATGGCGACGCCGCGTACAGGGGTCGCAGGCGGCGTGTACAAATCTTCAACCGGGGTTTCTGTGGTGATATTAGCCGGCGGAATAAGTGTTATGACAAATATAACCGGCTGTTTTGTAAACCAGTATACAGTGGCCCCAACTGCAACCTTCCCGCCGTCCCTGGTACAATACTTGACAAATCCCTTTATCGCTCCCTTTGCCTGGCAGGCAGGAACGGACACTAATTTCCCGAGCGTTGCCTTCGGGGCAGGTGCGGTCACGACCGCCGTGACGCCGGCCCGGTTCTACTATTTTGGCGGAATTCTTGCGTTGGGCGCAGGAGCGGCGGGTCAGTCAGCAGTGAATTGGTCAGACCTTCCTACCTCTCCCAATATCTGGTCAAATACCTGGACTTTTGGAAGTCCAGCCATGATTTCCGGCGGACGCTGGGGTCATGGCGCCGTCACTCTCAATAACTAGGAGAAAACCGAATATGATGCAGAAAAAATTTGGCCTTGCGATTTTAGTGTCGCTGTTCATCCTTCCCGCCCTCTTTGCGCAGGATACGGGTTTTCTCGATACGGCCATGACGCTGTACGGTCAAAACCGCTATCAGGAAGCCTATGACCTGATCGTTCAGAAAGTGCCGGAGGCGACGGCCGCGGCGGCACTCAAAACGGCATCGTCGCAAACCCTTACCGATATCGGCACCTCGGAATACAAGCGCAGGAATTTCAAGAATGCGTATGAATGCTTCAAGAAGGCGCTGAAATTCGTCCCGACCAATTCAGTGGCGACCCAGAGTTACCTGAAGATAAAAAAAGAGCAGGACGTAAACAACCTGAAAAATGAATGGGTGCCGCCTGTAACCGCTGCTCCGCCGGCAATTACGGAAGCCCCCTCAGCGACTCCTTCCGGCACTGACGGCACGACAGGGGCTGCAGGCACCGTAAATGCGCAGGGCTCACAGGGCTCACAGGGCCCTCAGGGCGCTCAGCCGGCGGTAACAAGCGCAGTAACCAACGAGAATATCAATGCGCTCCTGCAGAAACTTGACACTACCGCGAATCAGCTGACCAGCCTTCAGAGCTCGGACCAGGCGACGCGAAAAGAAAACGAATACCTCCGCAGCCAGATTGAGCAGCAGCGCGGAATGCTCCAGCAGATTCAAGTCCAGCAGGCGAAAGCCCCGGCAACGATAGTAACTTCCGCCCCCGCGGTCTCTGCGGAAAATCAGGCGGTCATCCAGCAGACGCTCAAGCTCCTCGGCGAGGTAACGAACAAGCTGGTCGAGCAGCAGAACAACCCGGTTGCCCCGGCTCCTGCGGCAAGTATATATCCGCAATGGCTGCTCATTGCCCTGGTTTCATTTATCCTTGTGCTCATACTCGGCCTTGTCTTGGTCGTGCTCTTTTTGTTTGCAAGGGCTAAAAGCCGCCGCAATGCGCAGGGCCGTGACGTTGCCTCTTATTCTTTTCCGATGGAAACATCCTTTTTGGGATCACCTTCGGTTCCCCGGCCCATGCTGGACTTTCGGAGCGAAGGCGGCGGCCGGGAAGAGCGATCCCTGTCCGTGCAAGATTCGGGTCTCAAGCGTGACCTCTTGAAGGCTGACCATTTGAACCGGCTGTACGAGGAAGTGCGCAACGGCACCCTCAGTTGGGAAACCGTGCGAAAATATATCGGCGAGATGGAAGTCGAGCTGAAGGCATCCATCCTCAAGATTGTCGAGGCAAAACTCGATGAGGGCGACCTCGTCTCGAATGAGGCGATATTGCCGGTCCTATTCCCCTTCCTGAACGATTATGACGCCTTTATCCGCGAAAAATCGGAAAAGCTTGCCCATTCTGCCCTGACCTCCTCGACCGGAGGCGGGACCGAAACGAAGATGATCAACGAGGACGCGGGTCCCTTTGACGTCAAGATGCTGATGGC
>JAYVSC010000034.1:0-16635 GCA_043775705.1 Spirochaetales bacterium
CAATATCGCGGGAAATGGGGACGACAACAGCTGGACTTACTCCTTTGACGTGGACGCACCGATAGACGGAACCTATACCCTGTCCTTCGTGGCCACGGATGCCGCAACCAAGACTACGACGCTTACCCGCACTGTAATCGTCGACAAGACCCAGCCCATTGTGAGCGTAACGCCGGTTGCCGGCTGGAACAGCGGTATCGTGAACATCGGCGGAACTTCGGCCGAAACATATATGAGCCTGGTTGAATATCAGCTCGGCACAGGATCATGGGCCCCGGCTTCAGGTACCTTGAACTGGACTGGAAGCCTGAATCTCGCGAGCGCCGCGGAAGGGACCGTTGCCTTGAATGTGAGGGGAACGGACCGTGCCGGAAACGTGGGTACTGCCACGACGAATATCCAGGTAGACCTTGCAGCGCCTGCCTTGACTGAAACAACCGTTAACACCACGGATTCGCAGTACCGCACCACCGACTTGACCCTTGGCGGATTTGCAAGCGACAGCAATGCCCTTACCAGCCTGACCGTTTCAATTAACGGCGGCGCGGCCGGCGCGATCACTGTCGACGCTGACGGCGTGGACAATATCCCGGGAAATGGCGATGACAACAGCTGGAGCTATATCTTTGATGTAAACTCCCCGATTGATGGAACCTATACGCTTGTTTTCACGGCTACCGATGTGGCAACTAAAACAACTTCCCTGACGCGCACAGTCGTGGTGGACAATGCCCTCCCGACCGTCACCATTACGCCGGTAGTCGGCTATCAGAGCGCAACGGTAGCTATAGACGGCACCGCTTCCGATACGAATTTGACCAGGGTTGAATATCAGCTTGGCGCGGTAACGGAAGGCTTTTGGACAACAGCCTCGGGAACGGCAAGCTGGACAGGCGCGGTAAACGTGTCTGCCGTGGCGGAAGGGTCCCGAACCCTGTATTACCGGGCTTTTGACCGCGCCGGAAACGTGAGCGCGACCGGAAACACGACGATTTTCGTGGACCGCGCAAATCCGCGCGCAACCGAGATCAATTATACCGCGACTCTTTACCAGACCAGAACAGACGTCGTTTTCAGCGGAACGGCCGATGACGCCTCGATTACCGCAGGACGCGCCGCGACAACCGCAGTGCTGACCTACAGCAAGGACGGAGCGGCGGCCGTGACTGTTGCGGCGGGAGTCGGAGTGAACCAGTTTAACTGGAACTCCGTTGCCGGAACCTGGACCTGGACAATGCCGACAACTCTCGGAGATGGCCTCTATGCGATTATTCTGACCGTAACCGATCAGGCAAACAAGGTGTCGACCGTAAGCCGGTCGGTACAGTTTGATTTGACCGCGCCTACGATCGTAATCGGAGCTCCCGGCTCGGGCGCTTCCTCTACGACCGCAACCTATACTATCAGCGGAACCTCGCGAGACACCGGCGGAACCGGCTTTGCCGCCTCGGCGAACACTGACGCGGAATACAGCCTCGATTCAACCAACGGCGTCAACGGCACATGGACCGCCTTGGGTTCCCTTGACGCGACAATCAACTGGAGCGCCGCCGGCGTAGTGCTCGGTGCCGAGGGCGCCAAGCTGCTTTATGTACGCTCAACCGACAAGGTCGGAAATATCGGAACGGCATTCGTCAACTTCTATTACGATATCGCGCCTCCTACCCTGACAGAGACGACAGTCAATACAACCGATACGCAGTATCGGAGAACCGACTTGGTTCTCGGCGGCAAGGCGAGCGACACCAATGCGCTTACCAGCTTGACTGTTTCGGTTAACGGCGGTGGAACGACAGCGATTATTCCTAATGGAACAAATGACTGGACATATACGTTTGACGTGGCTTCCCGGAGCGATGGCGTATATAACCTCTCTTTTGTGGCAACAGACGCCGCGACCAAGACGACAACGGTGACCCGGACGGTCCAGGTCGACAAAACATTGCCGTTTATTACCATAGTCACGAATCTTACCGGATGGAAAGGCACCCCCTCGCTCTCAGTGACGGGTACCGCCTCGGATACCGGCGGCAGCGGCGTGAACCTGGTTGAATACACCCTTGACGGCGGTACGAGCTGGAATGCCCTCTCGGGTACGACCGGCTGGAGCGGTATCGTTCCTGTAATTGACGGAACCAATGTGGTATCCTTCAGGTCCAGGGACACCGCGGGAAATTATTCCGCAACCAATACGAATAACGTCACTGTCGACTTGACCAACCCCGATATCACCGTCACGACGCCGGCCAGCCTGGTCCGCGTAAACGGAACGGCAATACTTTCAACGGTATTTGCCGCAACCGACATCGGAGGCAGCGGCCTCTCCTCTGTGCTTATTACCAGGATAGGTGCGATAGATATCGCCGATATAACCGCGACCCTTGCGACGGGAACCATATACAACGGTACCTGGAACGCTTCAATTCCCGCGGCAACGCTGCTTGCACTGACAAACGGAACCCAATATTCGGTCTACGTGCAGGCTACCGATGTCGTCGGAAAAACGACGACAGTGAGCTTCCCCATACTCGTTGACAAGCAGGTTCCGACTGTCGGCTTTACGCTGCCGCTCGCATCCTCGACGACAAATAAACTGATCGATGTCACCGGTACCGGCGGGGATGATCAGTCCCTGAGCACCGTAGTCGTTTCCATCGAGCATTCCGATCTTGCGACATGGACTCCGCTGCAGACTTTCAACGGAACCTCCGGTTTCGCATGGACAATTTCCGCCTTCAACACTGAAACCTGGGGCGTTGCCGCGTATGACACGAGCGGAACCGCGGGCATTCAGCTCAGCCTTCGCGCAGTGGCGACCGATGCCGCAGGCAATTCTACGACATCGTATCGGACCTTTACAGTGGATCAGGATTCGGACAGGCCTGTCGTCAAGCTTACGAATATCAATACCAACGGCACCACCATTCTCAAGATGACGGATACGGTATACGGTACTGTCAGTGACGATGACGGACCCGTCACCCTGTTCCGCGTTTCGGAGAACGGAACTGTTTGGGAAAACGTCACTCTTGACGGCGGCACCTGGAGCAGGGACGCCTCGGCGGGTGATGGCGCCAAGCTTCTGTATTTTGAGGTTACCGACGCCTCCGGTACGGTCTTTACTACCGATCTGTCCGATGAGCCCAAAATTCAGTACGGCATGACCATATATAATTCCTTCGTCGCGTATCGCGTTGACACCGTCACGCCTGAATTGCGCTCTGATATTTTTGTTGACCGCGCGACCCCATTCGATTTCGCCTCGCCTGATCTGCTGGTCAACAATATGCCTTTCGGAGGAACGACCGCGCAGTTCGCGGTGAGCGTATCGGTTACCGACGCGAACGGTATCGGCAGCGTGACTGTCGCCATACCGGGCGTAACGGGCAGCCCGTTCGCCATGACCGGATCCTTTACGAATGCGCCGGTTCTTTCAGCCTCGGAAATAAAGAAAGGCGGCGAGTACCGGATAAGCACCATTGATACTACCAACTTCATGACGGCTTTTGGTGCTTCAGCCAATATTGTCGGCACGCAATTTACCGCAACCCGCGACGGAACGGGTCTTGATACCGGAACGGTTTTGATTCGGGCATACAGCACGGGCACAATTGACGTTTCAAGCGGCGTCGCGGACGGCTATGTGGCACTGACCGTGGAAGCTACCGATAACTCCGGTTTGAGGGCGACCGCAACCAGAACTATTCAGCTCGACAATACCGCCCCGACCGTTACCCATCAAAGCCCGCTCCTCGGTGCGACCGTGAACGGCGAGATCGAGGTTAAGGGTTTGACCGATGACGGACTCGGCTCGGGCATCAAGTCGCTTCAGTACAAGATAGGGTATAATCATGCCCTCGAAAGCTGGCAGAACGTTACTGCCGGTACCTTGTCCTGGAGAATTGACTTCAAGGGCGTAAACAAGATAGACATTTATGCCAATGCCGGTGACGGTATTTTGGGAACGGGCCTTGACGCCGGTCTTTGGACGGTGCCGATATTAATGCGCGTTGAAGACAATGCCGGAAATGTCCGGATATATGACCAGACTACTTATACCCTCAAGGTAGATCCTTCAGGCGACAAGCCGAAGGTAGCCGTAGTGTATCCATCCCCGATAGAGACAAACCGCGTCATGGGCGGAATAATCCGTATCTTCGGCACTTCCGAGGATGACGACGGAGTGGCATCGGTATGGATGCAGATAGACACAAACAATGACGGAAACTTCGACGCAGCCGATGTGGCCGGCGGCACGGACTGGTACAACGGCGGCGACGGGCAGCTGGTCAGCGGAACAATAAGCTGGAACAAGAGCATTAATACCACGAATGAATTTAATCCGACGGGGGCCGCAATCAACGCGACTGGAATCAGGAACGGGGTCAGGTACAAGATCATCACGCAAGGCTCCACGGATTATATTTCTTCTTTCGGTTCCTTGAGTAATTCGGTCAATACCGAATTTACCGCAAGCAGGGATGCAAATGCCGGGGATGGAAATGGTACTGTTGAACCTCTTATTACCAGAATCAATTTCCGCGTTCGGGCCAGGGATATTAACGCGACGCCGGTCGACGGCTCCTGGTCGGTAGCATATGTAATTGACGTTGATAAAAACGTGCCGAAGATCGGCTCGGCAACGGCACTTCATTTGACGCAGGGTGCGACCGATATACCCTATGTCGCGGACATGTGGGTCAAGGGAAACTGGACACTGGGCGGTTCCGTCGAAGATGAAAGCGGAATCTCCGAAATAGTGGTCAGCGGCGACATTAACGGAACCCTGAGCAGCGGCCTGCATCCGACCTGGTTCGTCCAGGGACCGGATTTGGGCGGCGGCAAATATAACTATACCCTTGCCATCCCCGTTACAACGGGGGCCGGCACATCGGGGCCGATCAGCGTCAGCATAAAGGCGACGGACAATAATACGCCGAATCTCGATAACACGGCTTCCGTTGCGTTCAATTATGACAACGCGAATCCCGTGGTCGCGGCGCTGACCAGCAGCGGCGCGGAGATCACAAACGTGAACCCCGTAGTGCAGAGCAACAATATATATACTATAGCTTCAAGCGTGACTGAGGCCGGCAGCGGTTTTTCCCGCGTTGCTTTCTACTTCGAACGCAATGTCGTCATCGATGCCAACGACCGCGTATACAATCCGATGGTGACAAAGGACGGAAACGCGAACAGGACATTGCTGAGCGCGCTTGCCATGGTTGACGGCCTGCCGCGCCTGCAGCTGACCGGCGCAACGCGCACGGCTTATACCCTTACCCACGCCTCCCTGGTAGGAAACACCAATGTACGGAAGGGCAGCCTCGTGAAGATCGGCGGCGTCGACCGACTGATCACCGCGTTCAATTCGGGTACCGGAACTATCACGTGGGCCGACTCGGTGGACGTATCAATATTGACGGCAGATGTCGCCTATGCCCTGATTGTGGACAATATGACCATCGAGTCTCCTGTATGGGTTGGGGATACGCTTTCATCCATAACCAACGACGACGGCGACGGGCTTATCGAAACGGTAGAGCGCACCGGCGGAACATACAACTGGACAGCCTCGCTGGATTCCCGGAATATTCCGGACGGTCCGATCGAGATCCATTATGTCGCCTATGACAAGGCCGGAAACTATATTACCGGTACGACGCTGACAAGCGTTCAGAATAACCGGCCAATGCTTGCGGCCGTTATCCTGGGTACCGACCTTGACGGGAACGGAAATGTAAGCACCGCTGAACGCGTTCCCGCCTACAGCGCTCTTGACGGCCTTGGAAAGAAACAGGCAGTAGCCACTGTCGTTTCCGGCGCATTCACCGCAAAGGGTCTGACCTCGGTTGATATCGACGTAGTGGGCGGAAACGGCCAGCTGCAGTATGTATTTACGGTCGGAGGCACTACCATCCATTCGCTGACCTCCTTGCGAAGCGGAACGGAGCATGTGGCCACGGCTATCGATACCGGAACGAATATCATCACATCCGCGGGACATGGTTTTGTCGATGGTAATATTGTATATCTTGACGCGACGGTCCTGCCGACGGAGACCGGCTCGGTAGTCCTCCCTAAAGGGAATTATTACATCCGCGACATGGTCGGAAATACGTTCAGGATAGCCAAGACCTATAATGGTCCCGCGGTCGATCTGACTTCAGCGGGCACCAGCGTGCGCTTCAGCCTATTGAGCACGATCCTCATTTCGCAGGCGAATCTCGTTCTGCCCGCGATCGGCGAAGGAAGCAAAAACTTCGTGTTCACTATCTGGGACAGCACCGACGAGACTACGCCGGGAACAGACAGCCAGTGGGCTCAATTGACGGTGCCTCTCATCGTCGACGCGGTTGACGGCGTTTCTCCCAAGAGCGTGATCAGTCCGTTCTTCTGGAATACCTCTGGCGATAACTCGCTGTACCTGAACTCGAAGAGCAATGGGCACATCGAAAATCCAGGCGTGATCGGCGGGGCCGATCCCGATGTCTCGGGACAGATTTCCGTACGCGGAACTGCATATGATGACCAGCGCCTGAGTTCCATCTGGATGTACATTGACGGCTATACCTTCACCGGGGCGACGACACGGACGACATTCGACACGAATGCGGACGGAAGCGCCGAGACATTGACCCATTTATATGCCCAGGTTGCGACCTATTCTTCGGCTACCGGCCTCTGGACGGGAACCGATCAATGGATCCCCGCTGGCTGGCGCTTTACGGTATCGCCTGACTATCTCGATCAGACCGGCCACAAGGTTAACTGGCAATTGGACTTTGATACTTCCTTTGTGACCGGAAGGGCTGCGCTGGACCGCTATATCCGCGTTCTCGCAGAGGACAAGCGCACCGCCCCGAATGCTTCATCGGAAGCATTGAACGCGACTGCAGACATAACGACGAATAACGTGCCGTATTATCAGATGGACGTGGTTCCTTATATTTCCTCGATAGAGACAGAGCTTGGCAATTCGAACCCGCTCAACAGGTCCATCTCGGCCCGAAGCGCGACCGGCAAGTACAGTGTCTGGAGAAAGCAGCTTACGAACGCGCCGACCTGGCAGTCTGAGCAAATTCGCGTCAAGGGTTTCAATTTGACCCCGACGGCGGCGAACCGCTTTACCCTGTCAAAGGATACAGATGGACTGAACGCGGGACGCACCGCCTATGACGGCACTGCCGTGCAGATCCTGAACGCAAACGTAACCCAGGTTGTCGACAAGAAGGAATACCTCGTCAGCCTCGCAGACATTACGGCCTCCGGTTATCTCAACATGGCGATTGTAAGCGGTTCGGATTTTATCCCTACCACAAACAATGTGAACGATGACGAGGCGAAGGGATCGTATGCGGGAAGCCTGGCTTCCAACTATTGCAATAGGGAGCCGAACGCGATCAACAATGATGTCCTTACGGACAATCGGTGGATAGATCTCTGGCAGACGACCGCAACTACGAACACCGGCGATATCCGCATGGTCGACATGGAAGTGTCGGGGAACAACCTGAACTTCGGCGCGGGCCGCGCGGATGACCGGTATGCGATATTCCCTGCCCTTGCAAGCATGACCGCTACATGGACTGACATCAGAAGCTCATATACGCGGTATTTCGACAACAAGATTGCCTATAACCAGGACGGCACGACGCCGACGGTATACTCGGTTTCGCAGTGCGGTGATACGCTGGGCGTTCCTGTAAACGGTTTTACTCTTCCCTCCCATTTTGGTTTTGTGCTCGGAACGCCCAATGGAACCGGCAACATCGAGTATTCGAACGCCGCCGGTTCCGGTCGTCTTTTCCTTGAATCGAACTGGAATGGCTCGGACTTGAACAAGCTTGACCGTGTGCAGTGGCCGGACATGAAAGTGAGAGGCAACAATACGACGAGCCATGTGTACCTTTCCTATTATGATGCCACGCAGAAACTCCTGAAGTTCCGCTATTTCCAGGTTGGGCCCTCTGGCCAGACCGCAGGACTTTCCACCGCAACCCTTTTGACCGCCGGAACCGTGCTTACGACCATGATTCCCTATACTTCTGCGAACGGGGGAAATGGAACGGTGCAATGGTCTAATATGGAAGAAGCGGTTTCGATTTACACAAACGGTTCCGTCTGGAGACAGGGCTTTACCGCAATAGCGGGCGCGAATGCAAATAGTCCGTATTCCGCGGTAGCCTTTACCAATGCGGGTACGGCGATCGTTGCATGGTATGACGCGCCGAGCAGCAGCCTGAAGCTCAAATACAACACGACCCCGGCGACGGCTTTCTCGGGCTATCAGGCATTCAACAGCCAAGCCACGAACGCTCCTGCCGTCGGTACCGGCACGTACAACTTCAAGCTATCGGTTGATGGCGTCGCCCAAAACGGCGGGAATGACATTTCCGTAACCTTCGCGGCCAGCACGAACGGCAATTTACAGCACGAATTTGCCTATCAGCTCAATAAAGTGCTGTCGGAAAATTATAACTGCTATGCCGAGGTGGATCCCGTGACCAGTCGGGTAACGGTAAAATCCTTCCAGACAGGGGCTGCGAGCGCCATTGCGATAACCGCCGGAGCAGCGCCCAACCTTCTTGGAACGCTTAACGTGCAGGCAGCTGTTGCCGGTTACGGAACTGCATGGGTGGAGAGAACGATCGACAGCGACAGCGCCGGTAAATACGTGTCGATGACGGTCGACGCCAATAGCGGAATTCATATCGCATATCAGCAGACGACCTCCGCTGATCTGCGCTATGCGTACCTTTCCGATCCCACTGCCGCTCCGGTTGTTATCACCGTTGACTCCTATGGCCAGGTAGGGCAGTTCACCGATATCACGACAAGGGTTGAGGATATCAATGGGGACGCGGATACGGAAATAATCCCGTACATCACGTACTACAACATGTCGAGCGCGGATACGAAGTATTCGGTCAAGATGGCGCGCCTTAACGTCGATGCGATCAACACCGTCGCCGAAACCGTAGTGCTTAATGCGACTGACCATCAGGGCGTGGTGGACGAGAAGTTTACCGGCATGTGGGAAGTCATGACCGTGCCCGCACGCGAGGTGCCGAAGCAATACCGCGTGAATGTAGGCATCAAGACCAACGGAGACCTGTTTGTGGGTTATCAGGGAGATAATATCGAGTACGCAAGGTATGTGCCTTAAGGATTAGCCGCAAGGAAAAAAAACAGGGCCGATTCCTCTTATAGGGAATCAGCCCTGCCTGTTGGTTTTCTTTTTTCAGTATCCGACGCCGCCTGTCTGAATATAATCGCGAAGAAGCCGGGCGAACTCGGCGCGTGTACCGGCATCGCTGAAGCCGGCGCTTCCGAGGTCAGGCAGGGGCTGCCCGGTTGATGCGATCCAAAGCCGTACGTCGGTTGCCTGTTTGTCCTTTGTCTCGGCCGTCGAGTTTACTGGAGCGAGGCCGGTTATACTGCCGATCTTTTTTTGGCCGTCATCCCGGGCAAGGCGATATAAAAACGCCTCGGCCTTTTTGTCCGGATTTTTCTTGAAGGGACGGATACCGAGCAGCGTCGGCGCGGTGAGTGCGCGGGGGGAACCTGAAAGGGAGGGAGGGAAAAAACTGCTCGAGAATTTTTCTATTGTGCGCTGGGAAATGGTCCGGTGTGCGGAAAGGCTCATGAAGACGATGCCGGTGTAGTCATTTTCCATAAAGCTGTTCACGTCGGCAGCGCTCATCCGAAACCATTCCGGATGGATAAGACCGTCGGTACGCCATCTGACAAGTTCATCCAGAACCGCCCGAAAGTTTTTGTCGGCCAGGACTGTTTTGAATGACGAATCGTTTTTCAGGCTGTGTACGACATTTTGCCAGCCTTCAAGTCCGAAGCGCGCTTCGAGCAATGCGCCTGAGAGGAACAGAATGTCGGTATCCTGGCCTCCGGCGCATACGATCGGATAGAACGAGGTTTTTTTCATTTTTTTCGCGGCGGAAAGAAGATCCGAAAGGGTTTTCGGTTCCGCGATGCCGTTTTGGTCTAATGTTTTCAGGTTGTAGGCTACCTCGAAATGATCCAGCAATAAGGGTAGTCCATACCCCCGGGTCTCGTTCTGCCCCGCCTTCCGCATCGCGGAGGGCATAAGATTCCGGACCTGCTCGGAAGGTGGCATAGTGCTTTCCGCGATTTCTGAAGCGTTCCTGCCGTCCATTGTGAAAAGCAGATCGATTTTTGACAGTTTCTTCGTTTGTGCCGACAGCGGCAGTGTATCATCCAGCTTCTGGAATTTGAAAATTGTTTTCCCGGCAAAGTCCGGATTTTCAGCCAGGGATGTGACGGCTTGACGGATAGCTTCCGGTGTATTGTAAAAGGCAATTACGGGCGTGTGCGGAATCAGAAGAAGGGTACCGGAAGCCAGTAAAACGAATACACTGAGTGCAAGAAGAGCTTTTTGGATTTTACTCATAATGAATAATGGTACCATGGGTTCGGATGAAGCACAAGCAATGCTGGACAAGATATTTTGGAGATTTATACTAATTCTATTACTTGCTTGACGCCTTGCAATAGATTATTATTAAAATAATAGGTGTATCCTGTGATACTTTGGAGAGAGAGATGAATAAAAATATCCTGCTTGTTTCCTTTTTACTGGTTTTTTCATCATTTATATGGGGACAGGTAGTTCCGGAAGACGTGTACCGCAAAGCCGATTCGGCCCTTGCCGATAATTCAATACCGAAATTAAACAGCTTGTTAAGCTCGAATACGGGAGCCCCCTGGTATCCCCGCCTTGAATCTTATTTATTAAAAAAATCCCGCCAATTGATTATCGAGAACAAGTTTGAAGAAGCCAAAGCCATAGCTCTTGTCCTGATCGACAATAATCTTGACAATAAAGAAGCGGTAGATCTCTATCAATCCGTTCAGACAACTATCGCCAAACGGGATACCGAACAGAAAAAGGTGACCGAACAGCAGTCCGTCAGCAGTTTCAAACAGGCTGCGACGGAAACCAAGATCAAGCAGGATATCGCAAAAACCTACAAGACTGCCACGAATACCGCAACGGGGAAAAAGGTGTATCTTGACCAGGATTTCAATAATACGTACCGCTCCTATACCTGGGATGCGATGCTGGGACTGGCAAATGCGTCATTTATCCTCGAGCCGAGCGATAAAAATCTCAAATATGGCCTTTCTGCGAGCGGTTCTTTCTTTTATCATGGTGAAGATTTTAAAATAGGTGCCGATATTATAGGAGACGGGATGATTCTGACTTTTTTGGGAAAGCAGAACCTTAACTGGTCGGGTCAGGCTCTCGCGTCCTTGACCGCGAACAAAATAAGCAAGTATCTTGAGCTCAGGGCTGGTTACGCCGTGTTCGGATATGAAACGCAGTTCAGCACCCCGGTTGTGGGGCTTGGATTCAGGGATGTGAAGTCGGGCGAAACAGGACGGTTTCAGCTAGCCTTCGATTATTATCCCGGTCACCTGAACGAAACGGATATGAGTTTTGCCGCGGGCGTGAATCTCGGTTTTTCATCTGTCCTGGCTAAAATGGGCAATTTTAATATTCAGCTGTTTACGGGTTTGAACGACACGGTTTTGTTATACTCAAGCGGTATAAAAAACGATCTAAAATTAAGACTGGCAATTGGAGTAGGAAATTATGAATGAAAAGTTTCGCAGAATACTGTGTGCTCTGGTTTGTGCCTTGGTGTCCTTCTCGGCGTTCGCCGCGGATGATGAACTGGTTACTCGATATTTAACGGCAGCAAATGAGCAGTATTCAAGCGGAAACTTTGAAAAGGCGTTTACCTACATAAATAACGTGCTTGGTTCGTATAAGCAGGACACGATACCGGACAATGTCCAGGTTCTTTCCGAAACGATATATTTCGCTTACCTCGGTCAGATCAAGAATACCAGGTCCTTAAAAGCGTTCAACGCAGTCAAGGAAAAGCTGATCGAGTTTCCCTTTCTTTCCAGCGACCGCGTGACCAGAACCGTCAAAATCATCAATACCTATGAAGCGCAGGATATCGCCTGGGGCGCGGATCCCGCGGCCAAGGCCGCCAACTCGGCTGTAGCCGCGACTAGCAACAGCAATCCGGTGTTGTACAACACCCTGGAGCTGCAGATAGCGCTCGAGGCGGTCAAGCAGGAAACCGCGCAGCAGGCCCAGGCGATAAACCAGGAATATCAGCAGCAGCTGATCGATACCCAAAAAAGTGCCTATGAAAGCGCGCTGTCCCAGGCAAAGGAAACTACCGGAACAAACAACCGGATTCTAGCCCTTTCGCTTATCATCCTTGCGGGCGTCTGCTTTATCGTTTTTATCCTTGTTCTGATCAACATGATAGTCAACCTGAAATCCTCCAAGAACCAGAACGAAAAATTCGTCGAAACCCTGAAAGCCGTTTCGCAGATGGCTCGCCTGCCCGCGAGCACCGTATCGCTCGAGGCACTGCCCCCTATTTACGGCACCGGCGGTTCAATGCGGATGATAGGGAATGCGGCGCTTGAAACGGGGCTGCCTCCCGCACCGGTAACGGACGAAGATAAAAAACAGCTGAATGAACTTGCGATTAAATGCAAGGAAGTCGGCATGCAGATTGATGACGTTACGGGCCGTAAAAACAATTCGAAGAACGTTTCCGAAATGGTATACAAGATAGTCCTGGAAATGGGGGTTTCGAATTACGAGGCGACCCTTTTCTTCGCGATTTCGATGGTCTACGATATAGGGTTTCTCGAGGTTGACAGGAATCTCCTTCGACTGGAAAGCCTTACCGACGAACAGAAATACGAAATACGGAATCACGTAAAGCAGGGTCTGGCCCAGCTCTCTTTCGTTCCCGAAGTATATATGTCGGTTTTTGCCGACGGAGTGCTGATGCACCATGAAAATATGGATGGATCGGGCTATCCTGAAGGCGTTGCCGGCTCGCGCATACCGCTCATCGCGCGGCTGATCCACGTGACAGAATCCTTCGTTGCCCTGATTTCGCGCCGCAATTACCGGGACATTTTCGACAAGGAATCGGCCGTTGAAGAGCTGCGGAAAAAACCGGGCCTCTATGACCAGAAGGTCGTGGATGTGCTCGAGCAGATCATCTAGATTTATTCTATGACGAAGGTCCGCCCGTTATAGAGGAATATGCTGTGGCTCAAGTATCTGCGCACCGCTTCCACGAGTACGCGGCGTTCGACGTCCTTTCCCATTCTGATAAATTCATCCACGGACCTTGTGTCCGCAACTCTGATGACGTCCTGGAAAATGATCGGTCCCTGATCGAGGTCTTCCGTGGCGAAATGTCCCGTCGCGCCGATAATCTTAACCCCTTTTTGCCAGGCCTGGTGGTAGGGTTTCGCGCCCTTGAAGGCGGGCAAGAAGCCGTGATGTATATTGATGATTCTGTTATTCCATTTCTTGCAGAAGTCCCCGCTGATAACCTGCATGTACCGTGCGAGCACGAGAAGCTCTATCTTGTATTGGGAGCAGATGTCGTCCAGGTCGCGTTCGTATGCCTGTTTGCCCTTCGCGGTGTCCACCTGAAAAAAGGGAATATGGAACGAGGTGGCGATGTGGGCCAGGTCGCTGTGGTTTGAAATTATTACCGGTATTTCGCAGTCAAGCTCTCCGTCCGCGTGCTTGAGCAGCAGCTCGTAGAGGCAGTGGCTGGTTTTCGACACCAGGAGGGCCACTTTCTTTTTGCGCGCGTCATTGTAGAATTCCCATTCCATGCTGAAGTGTTCCGCGACTTTGCCATAGGCTGAATTGAATCTGTCTTCGGTGAAGGTTTCGGTTCCCGCGAATGAAATGCGGCAGAAAAACATGCCTATGTCGATAGCCGTGTGCTGAGCCAGGTTGAGAATGTTTCCGCCCGTCTCGGCGATGCAGCCGGTAACAGCCGCTATTATCCCGCTCTGGTCTTTGCAGGAGACGGTCAGGGTGTAGGTTTGATATGTCATGGAACTAAGGATAGCCTGAAAAAGGGTTTTCGGCAACAGTTTCAGTGCGGGGAGCGGATAGCCTCTTCGAGGAAATCGATGCAGAGGATGATGAGTCCCTTTTCCTCGTTGGGCAGCTGGATGGAAAAAGTGCGGCACAGGTTTCCGGTTGCGAGAGAAAGATAAATGTCGGTGAGATACTTATGCACCCGCAAAGCCTCGAAGCAGGTAAAATAGGCCTTAAGCGCCTGGTTTGATCCCTTTCCCGACGGATAGAAAATGCTCGGACGCGATTGCTGCGTGATAAACTGACAGGAGATCGTTTCTGAAATTTGCACGCCTTTCGCGTCAAGCAGATAAATGCATTCAATTTCGCCGTTCAGGGCGATGAATTCCCGGAACACATTTTCCATTGACACAAGGTCTGCATTTCCTATCTGGCGGATCAGCCAATCGGCGAGCACATTGACGTCGCCGGTGAGGCGTCTCTTGCTGCGCAAGGCGTTCAGGGATGCGTTATAGAGATGAGACTGGATCGAAGCGATTTTTTCGAAGGTGTCCCGCTCGACGGAGGGAAGGTCCGGGGAAGGGTAGGCTATGGCAAAACCCTGAAAAAGATCTACGCCGAGCAGGTAGCAGGTGCGGATTTCCTCAAGGGTTTCGACCCCTTCGGCGAGGCAGAGGGATCCGGTCATTTCCGAAAGGGAATGGATCGATTTCAGGATGGACTGCCGGTACACATCGTTTTCGATGCCGGAAATGATGCTTCTGTCTATCTTTATGATGTCCGGGTGAATCTGGATAAGCCTGTCGATATTCGAATGCTCTGTCCCGAAGTCATCGATGACGATCAAAAAGCCCGAGTCCCGGTAGGTTTTCACGAAATCGATCAGATTTTCCGAGGACCTGGACTGGGATTCAATCAATTCCAGCCCGATATGCTGGGGTATAAAGCCCATCTGGTGGGTGATCGTGCTGATATGCGGGGTTTCGGAGAGTCCTGAGCCGATAGCGGAGGTGTTGATGTTCATGAACATCAGGGCGTCAGAGGATGCATGAAATTCGCTGAAGTTCTCGAGGGCTTTTTTGCGGCAGAGGCGGTCGAATTCAATGGATACAGTTTCTTCGTCGGCGCGGGTAAAAAGTTCGCAGGGGGTAATCAGATCGGCGGAATCGGTTCGGATTCCCCGGACAAGGGCTTCGTACGCAAAGATAATGCCTGTTTTAAGATTTACAATAGGTTGAAAAAAAGTGCAGATTTGTTCTTTTTCGAGTATATCCTGAAGTACGAAATCGGAGTAGGAACAATCCATGATCAGTACACAATAACAGAAAAAAAAGATAATGTGTATACAAATTGATATAATAGTTATAAAAGGGTATACTATTTCAATGCAAAATGGTGATTTCTCGAAAAAAAGTGATCAGTCAGCATTCTCCGACATTCTTCTGGATTTATCTCCCAATATTGTATTTTTTCTCGATTCCGACAATAAAGTTTCCAAAATGAGCGAGATCGCCCGCACGTATTTCAATATCCCCTCCGCCGCCGGTGCGGAAGGCTCTAATATTTTTGATCTGGTAAAAAACCCCGTGCTGGTGCTGCTTCTCAAAAAATGGCTTGAAAAAATGAACAAGGGTATCGCCGTCGATGAAACGATTCCTTTGGAAAGGCATGACACTGATCAGTATGAATGGTTCCATATCCGCGCGCAGAATGTCGATTCAAAAGGGCAGCTTTTCGGCAAGGTTTTTTATATTACCGAGGTGACGGAACTTTATTCGCAAAAGAAAATACTCGACACGCTCATGAGTTCCATCCCTGGTGAAATCCTTGTTTTTGACCGTAATCTGCAGATTTTACTGGTCAGCGATTCCGTCGCGCGCACAAACGGATTTCATTCATGGCGGAATCTCGCGAAGAAATCCCTGCGGGACTTACCTAAGGTCGACGTTCTTTTTATCGAGTCAATGATAGAAAAAAGCATTCTCTTTGACGAGCCGACCCATCAGGTGCTCAAATACACCGACAGCAAGAACAATATCGGCTGGTACTATGTAGACCTCAGAACAATCAAGTCAACCGCGGGTACGTTCGGCTATATCATGACAAAATTCGACATTACCGCGGAAATCAAGCCGAAGGCGATACTGGAAGCCCTCATGGATTCCGCGTCGGATGCCATTGCGATCGTAAGTCCCGAAGGAACGATTGAATATGCCTCCCAAAGCCTGGTTAAAACCCTTGGGTTCGATAACTGGCACAGTCTTGTCAATCATCCCTGGAATTATCTTTTCCGGAACGCGGAAGAGGATATCCTGAATTATTCCGCCCTGTTTTCGGACAATCTTGCAGAGTCAAAACAGGGAACGATTTCCTTTGGAAACGGGGGAAAGAAAACCTATATCAACTATCAGCGCGATCCGCTGAACTATCAGAACGAGAATTTCGGAGTAATCACGATTGCCTCGAATACGACCGAGATAGTGCATGCCCGGGAAAAAGCGGAGTCTGCGGTACTCGCGAAAGCCGCCTTTCTCGCGAACATGAGTCATGAGCTCAGGACTCCGATGAACGCGGTTCTCGGCATGAACGAGCTGCTTTCCCGCTCCCCCCTTTCCTCCATCCAAAAAAATTATGTTTCGCATATACGCTCATCCGCCACGATGCTGCTGTCGATCATCAATGATATTCTTGATTTTTCCCGCATC
>JAYVSC010000035.1:0-17385 GCA_043775705.1 Spirochaetales bacterium
AGGCTCTCGGTGAAGCAGCATATTGAAGCGGGAATAGGCCATATTCCCGAGGACAGGCACAAGCATGGCCTTGTGCTTGATTTTTCGATAGCCGACAACTTCATTCTAAAAAACTACGATAAATTTCCCTATTCCTCATCATTCGGAATTCTGGATTTTCCGGTCATTGATGCGCACGCCGCCGATCTGATTACTCAATATGATATCCGCGCGGGCGAAGGGCCGGCGATGAAGGCCCGTAACATGTCTGGCGGAAACCAGCAGAAGGTAATCATCGCGCGAGAGATTGACCTTTCGCCCGGCCTTCTTGTAGTCGCCCAGCCGACGCGCGGCCTCGATGTCGGCGCAATTGAATACATCCGCAAGCGGATCATCGCCGAGAGGGATAAGGGCCGGGCTGTCCTGCTTGTCTCCTTCGAACTGGACGAGATCATGAATCTCTGCGACCGCATCGCCATCATTTCAAAGGGCGAGATCGTCGGTGTCTTCAAGGCAGGCGAGGTGGACGAGCACCAGATCGGCTTTATGATGGCCGGCTCGAAAAAGGCAGTTTCCGAAAAAGAGGGGGCAATATGACGAATACAGGCAAAAGAAAATCCCTCAGGGAACTGCTGCTCACCTCCGATGCCGCGATCTCCATAATGGTCGTTCTGCTCGGCTTTTTGTGCGGGACCATCCTGATCCTTCTGGTAGGGCGCAATCCCCTCGGCATGTATAAGGCGATTCTCCAGGTGGTGACCGGGTACAACATTGACCGCGGCATATGGAACATACGATATGTCGGCGAGTGGATTGCCCAGTCGATGCCCTTTATCCTGTGCGGCCTCGCGATGGCTTTCGCCGCGCGGACCGGGCTTTTCAACATTGGCGGTGAAGGGCAGTATGTCGTCGGGCTGACGGTCGCCCAGTTTTTCGCCCTGATGGGCCCGCACGTTCCCGTACTTCACTGGGTGCTTGCCCTCGTCCTCGCGATGGCGGGAGGCGCGCTCTGGGGCGGTATAGTCGGATGGCTCAAGGCAAAATACGAGGTCTCCGAAGTCGTCGCGACGATCATGCTGAACTACATAGCCCTCTATCTCTCGCGCATCCTCATCATGCAGATCCCGGGAACGAACACCTATAAAACCGTCGATTTTCCGGCGACCGCGCTTCTCGGCTCGTCCTTTCTCGCGAAGATTACCAACGGTTCCATGCTGAATCTGGGCATAATTTTTGTGCTCCTTTCCGTCCTTGTGTACTGGTTCATCATCGAGAAAACAAGGCTCGGTTACGGCTTGCGGGCGACGGGCTTCAACAAGGAAGCCGCGCGCTACGGCGGCATACCGGTCATAAAGAGCATAGTGCTCTCCATGGCCATTGCCGGGGCCTTCGCGGGTCTCGCCGGCGGCGTCGTCGCCCTCGGCTCCTTCAAGTTCGGACGCGTGCTTTCGGGCAATGACGGCTACGGCTTCGCCGGAATCGCGGTTGCCCTGGTCGGCAACAACTCCGCGCTCGGCACTCTGCTCGCGGGCCTCATGTTCGGCATGCTGTCTTCCGCACAGCCCCTGATGGAGTCGAACAGCATCCCGAAGGAGATAACCTACATCATCCAGGGTCTGGTTGTCGTATTCATCGCGATACGCGCCGGGTTCCGCATTTTCATCAAATACTCGATGAAGAAAAAAGCGGAGAAGGAGATTGTCATCAATGAATAATATTTTAGGTAAGATCCCCACCATTTTAATGCTTGTCTCTCCCATTCTCATTACCGCCACGGGCGGAATGATATGCGAGCGCTCGGGCGTGGTAAACATCGCCCTTGAAGGCCTTATGGTTTTCGGCGCCTTCGCCGCGGCTGCCGCCCAGTTTTTTCTGTATCCCGTTTTCGGTCCTGAAGCCGTATGGGTGTCCCTTTTGATCGGCTCGATAGCCGGCATGCTTTTTTCCTACGTGCACGCCTTCGCGGCTGTGTCCCTGAATGCCGACCAGACGGTCTCCGGCACCGGAATAAACCTGCTGGCAGTCGGCATGACGATATTTCTGTCGCAGATATTTTTCAAACAGGACCGCACAAAGCAGTTTACCCTGGGCATGATGCCGGGCTTCGGCGGAATTTATCCGACCGCCTACATCGCTCTCGCGGTTATCGTGCTGACCTGGTTCATGCTGTACAAGAGGCCTTTCGGTCTCCGCCTCCGCGCCTGCGGGGAGAATCCGCACGCGGCGGCCTCTGTCGGCATCAATGTGCTCGCGATTCGCTACATCTCCGTTCTTTCGTCGGGCCTTCTCGCGGGTCTTGCCGGGGGCTGCCTCGTGCTCACCACCAATACCCAGTTCAACTCGACCACCGTCAACGGACACGGATTCATCGCCCTCGCGGTCGTGTCTTTCGGCCGCTGGAAGCCCATCGGCATCGCCGGAGCCTCTCTGCTTTTCGGCACGGCGCTCGCGTTCTCGATCATCGCGAACGACTACACCCTGTTGCGTAAAATGCCGACCGAGGTATTCAATATCATGCCCTACGCGATCACCCTGCTCACCCTCGTCATCTTCAGCGGCAAGAACTATGCGCCTGCTTCCGCGGGTATACCCTATGTAAAGGGAGCAAGCTGATATGGCGACTCCGCACAATGATGCAGGTCTGAACGATATCGCGAAGACGGTCCTCCTGCCCGGGGACCCGCTGCGGGCCAAATACATCGCGGAAAAATACCTCAGCGGTGCCGCTCAGATCACTTCGGTGCGGAACATGCTCGGCTTCACGGGTACATGGAAGGGAAAGCCGGTCACGGTGATGGGTTCGGGTATGGGCGGACCGTCGGCCGGAATTTATTCATACGAGCTTTTTCATATATACGGCGTCGAGAATATAATCAGGATCGGGACTGCCGGAGGTCTTCAGCCGTCTATCGGAGTGGGAGACCTGGTTTTTGCGGTGGCCGCGTCCTCAGACTCCAATTATGCCTATCAGTACAAACTGCCCGGAACATTTTCACCGAGCGCCGATTTTTCCCTGCTCGAAAAAGCGGTCGCCGCCGCACGCGGAAATTCCTTTCCCTTCCACGCCGGCAGTGTTTTTTCCTCGGATCTTTTTTCCGAATACAATGCCCTCGGTCCGGAAGAATCCTGGAAACCCTGGGCGCGAATGGGATGCCTTGTCCAGGATATGGAAACCTATGCGCTCTACTGCAACGCCGCCTGGCTCGGAAAAAAAGCCCTGTCGATCCTGACGCATACGGATTCCTGCGTGACCGGCGAAGGGCTTCCCTCCGAGAAACGGATGAGCGCCCTTCACGCGATGTTCGCGGTCGCACTGGACGCAATACCATGAGAACCAAGGAAGAGTTTCTCGAAATAATGAAAAGGCGGTATGCCTGCAAACTTTTCGACACGTCACGGCCCCTGTCCGATACTGACACCTCATTCATCCTCGAGTGCGCCCGGCTTTCCCCCTCGTCCTTCGGCCTCGAGCACTGGCACCTTTTCGCCCTAAGGTCCCCCGAAAAAAGGGCGCAGCTCTTTTCGGCCTGCCTCTCCCAGGATGCGGTGGGCAGCGCGCCCCTTGCGGTCGCCGCCATGTGCCGCAGATCAACCGCCTATGATCCGGACGCTTCCTTCGTGAGGGAGCGGGGCAGCCGTTTTCCCGGCGGAATCAGGGCCTTCGTCGATGACTTCCGCCCCTATTACGAATTCCTCGAAAAAAACAAGATGCTTGACCACTGGGCGAGAAGCCAGTGCTACATTGCCTGCGCCAACATGATGACGGGCGCCGCAGCCGCCGGAATCGAATCCTGCGCGATCGAGGGCTATGACAACGAGGCGGTTCTCTCCGTTCTCGGCCTCGGCAGCTCGCTTTGGGAAACAGGAATAATTACGGTATTCGGCTATGCCGCAGGCGCCGACAGCCGTGAAAAAATCAGAATGAATGAAAGCGAGATAATTACCCATGTTTGACCGTAACTTTGTATTGAAGATATTCGAGGGCTTTTCTATAGAGCGGTGGAACGATCTGGTTCGCCCCTTCGAGATGATCGAGATGGACAAGACAGCCGAAAAGACGGTAATCGCTTACATGGTAGGCAAGCTCGAGGAAAAAAAAGGAAACCGGATAGACTGGGAGCGCATCATCTACGGGTCCTTTTTCGATCTCTTGCGAAAGATAGCCCTCTGCGACATCAAGGCGCCGGTCCAGAAAATGATTCATGACGAGTATCCCGAAGAGTTCGTGAAGCTGAACAAATGGGTCGTGGACCAGTACCGCCCTATCATTAAAGATACCGGCCTGATGGAAAATCTCTCGCGTCATGTGCTCGAAACCCCGGACACCACGGATATAACCTGGCGCGTACTCCGCGCCTCGCATAAATATTCGGTGATACGCGAAGTCGAGATGCTTCGCATGGTGAACGAGCCCTTCCGGCTCGTCGGGATAGAGAAGGCCCTTAACAAAGATATTGAGGGCTTTCTCGACCTGAGGGGCCTGCAGCTCCTGATCAGCAAGCAGCAGCCCTACGAGTTCCTGATGGAAATAGAGCGCCTGCGCTTCCAGACCCGGTGGAACCAGACTCCCCGCGTTCCCCGGACCAGCGTGCTCGGCCACTCCTATTTCGTCGCCGCCCTGACTCTATTGATGGGACGGGAGGTCGGCGTGTGCCCCGCGCGAAACTTCAACAATTTTTTCTCGGCACTTTTCCACGATCTCCCCGAGGCGGTCACGCGCGACATAATATCGCCGGTCAAGCAGGCGACGGACCACCTTCCGCAAATCGTCAAGGAGATCGAGGACCAGATCGTGGCGAGGGAACTGCTTCCCCTGATGGACAGTTCGTTCCGCGACGAGATCATGTATTTCACCAATAATGAATTCGAGAACAGGATTACGACAGAGGGCGGAAAGAGCAAGGCGGTAAGCTTTGAAGATCTGCAGGAAAAATACAATGGCGAATCCTTCAAGCCGATAGACGGAAAGCTGGTGCGCGCCGCCGACCATATTGCGGCATTCGTCGAAGCGGACAGCTCGATCAACTACGGCATTACCTCGAATCATCTCAGGGACGGCCGGAAAAACATTCTCGCACTCTACCCTGAAGGAAAAAAAATAAACGGTATCGACATCGCTGCCTTTTTCCGCGAGTTTACGTAAAAACTATTCCAGTATCGTGATTTCAACCCGCCTGTTTTGCGCGCGGCCTTCAGATGTCGAGTTATCCGCGACCGGATGCGTGCCGCCCCAGCCCGTGAACATAAACTGCTCGCTCAGCAGTCCCCGTTTTGTCAGCTCATCCACTATTTTTTGAGCGCGCTTTACGGACAATTCTTTTTCTCCCGCCGTCTTTCCGACAGACGCGGTATGTCCCTCAACCAGAAAACGCCCGCCCTTGACCAGACGCAGGGTTTCCGCGATGGAATCGAGTCTCCACTTCTCGTTGTCAAGGATGATGTCGCTGTCCGGCAAAAAGCGGATATCGCGGATAGAAAGGCGTATCCCCTGGGGGGTCTGCTCGACCGTGAATGGTGCGTCTTTGGTTTTGCCTGGAACAGGAGGCACAACGGGCAAAGGCGGAGATACCGGCGGTGAAACCGGCGGAGCCCTTTCTCCGAAGTAATCATCCGCCGTTGCGCCGCTGTCTGTTTTGTGTGTTTCAGCCTTGGCAACAATCGAGTCGATTTCGGGAATCAGCTTTTCATGCTGGACCGGTACCGGCGCTTCGGTAAAAAGGGCTGTGCTGCCCTTGAACCGGACGCTGCCGCCGTTGGTATAGAAAAAAGTTTCATCCAGGCGGTCAAGGATCAATACCGCAGCCCCGCTGTCCGCTGAAACAAGAATATCCAGATCGTGGGTACCCGTGGCATTTTGAAGCTCGCTGTCATCATTTTTGTTCATTAAATACTTGTTCAGCCGAGTCGCGTATCGGGCTTTTATGCGGTATACACTTTGATCCTTGTATATTTCCTCTCCGATGAATTGATATTCTACCTGGATGGGCAGTTTGGTTTTTTTCCCGTCATTTTTCGGATCGATAATGCGGAATCCCGCGGCCTGCCACTTGTCGCCGCTTTTTACGGGTGTGTCGGGATAGACGGGGAAGGAACGAAGCTCGGGATATCCATTATCAACCTTGAAAACCATTTCCCCTGACTGTGAGATGATAAACGATGTCTCTACAATCGCGTCGATCCCGCGGGAAGAATGGGTCATGTCCCGGAGGGTTTCCTCAAGTACATAAAAAACACCTGAGAATCTGATGCCTTCTGCAGCGCTTCCCGAGACGGTCAGGCTTGCACGGTTTTCCCGGTGGGTCAAGCCGATGTATTTTCCATCGATATATTTCGACCAGTTTGAGCGCTCCACGAGGTAGTAGGTATTTCCCCCGCGGTAGCGGAGCGTTGTCTCCGTACTGGCCGTTTCGGAAATAACGGGTAGAGCCATGAATAAGGTAAAAACAAATATAAAAGGCGTATACCATTTCGATTTGTGACGCATTATACTCATACTATATCATTTTTTGAAAAAAATGTGATAATATACATTATATTGTTTTGGGGAGTCGTTATGAAAAAAGTTGATATTTTTCCGGAAGCTCTTTTTTCCAGTCTGATCGATATACCAATGTTTTCCCGGATTGATCGGGCGGATCTTGATGACCTGCCGGAAATTTGCGACCTGTATTCATACGAATCCGGAGAAACAATAATCCTCGAGGGAGGGATATCTTCCAGTATTTTTACTATCCTTTCCGGAGAAGTAAAGATATTGAAAAAAGGTCAGCAAAAAGAAGAAATTCAAATTAATACCCTTGCAAACGGCGCAACATTCGGGGAAACCTCCCTGTTCAAGAATGAACCGAGTACCGCGACCGTAAAGGCAAAGTCTCTTTCCCTTATTATGGCTCTATCCCGTGAAAAATT
Source organism: Spirochaetales bacterium (assembly GCA_043775705.1). GTDB lineage: Bacteria > Spirochaetota > Spirochaetia > Treponematales > Treponemataceae > Teretinema. The sequence goes on from JAYVSC010000035.1 coordinate 6,889, forward strand.
TTCCGAATACATTAACCGCCACCCCAAGGCCGGCCTGGTTATGATGACCTATATGGTTTTCGGTCTTTTGGATAAACTTCGTTCCTGCAATGAAGAAATAGCATACGAGCGGGAATTCCTGGTTTCATCCGAAGATCTTGACGCGATGAAGAGCCTTTTCCCTCCAACCGTCGACGAAATTCTTAACCAGTAAGGGGATTCACCCTTCTGTTGTTTTCATCAGTTCTTTGTGTAAAGAAAGTATTCAAATAAGCCGAAAAATAGAACGGATGTATATGAAAAAATTTGCCTTACCAATTTTATTATATTGTTCTCTTTTATTAATCATTCCTCAGGTAAACGCAGAAGAGCGGATTCATGTGCTTCAAAAGGGTGAGACCTTGTACGGCATCTGCCGGCAATATAACGTACCTTCCGACGCGGTATTAAGCTGGAATGACCTGACAGATCCCGACAAGCTGCAGATAGGACAGAAAATACGGATTCCGGATCTCTATACCGTCGTGAAAGGGGATACTCTGTACGGAATTTCCAGAAAACTCGTCGTTCCGGTTGAAACCCTTATTTCCGCGAATAAACTCTCAAAAAATGCCACTCTTAAGGTCGGTTCGACCCTGTATATTCCGACGGTAAGCGCGGGTTCTCCCCGCCTGCCGTCTCCGGCCCCGGTTAGCGACATCATTCCCCAAAAACCTTTTGAGGATCCCCGTTCCTATGAGACCAAAAAAATTGATTCCAGGATTATTTGGCCTGTATCAGTAAAAGATATTTCCTATTTGACGGGAAAGATTTACGGGGTATCCATAACATCGGATAAGGGCGAGAAAGTAAAAATTATCGCATCCGGAACCGTGCTTTCAACCGGTCCGTACCGGGGTTTCGGTCAGGTGGTGTTCCTTCAGTCCAAATCCGGTTTTATATATGTCTATGGCGGTCTCGACAGCGTCCTTGTGCATCCGGGAGAGGCCTTTTCATTCGGCGATGAAATCGGTACACTGGGTTCGGACTCGTTATCAGGTAAACCCCAATTATATTTTATGGTTTATAATAAAGACATTCCGGTAGATCCGGCCAAGGCCCCACGTGGATATTGACGATAAAAAACCGATGAAAGAGAAGACTCATGCAAAAAGCTCAAAAACGCTGATGACCTCCAGAAAGGGCATTAAAAAGCCGACTCCTCCGAAGGATTCGGATCCTCTTGCCCTTTATCTGAAACAGATATCCCGGTACAGCCTGCTTACTATCGAAGATGAGCAGGAAATCGGGCAAAAAATACAGCATACAAAGCTCTCTATAGTTTCCCTGAAGGAAGCTTATGCGGAACGGCCCGCGGATCCCGTATTCATCAGGGAATCAATCAAGATTGAATCCGAGCTGCGCGAGCTGAAAAACAGGATGATCAACGCTAACCTGCGTCTGGTCGTTTCCATAGCGAAAAATTTCCAGCATCGCGGTCTGGGCCTGCTTGATTTGATTGATGAGGGCAATATCGGCTTGATCGAGGCTGTCGGCCGCTTTGACTGTACCCGCGGCTGCCGGTTTTCCACGTATGGAACCTGGTGGATCAGGCAGGCCATCATCAAGAGCCTCGCCGACAAGGGGCGTATCATCCGCATCCCGATCCATATGCTCAATACCATCAGCAAGTGCTTTTTCGTCGCCAAGCAGCTTACCCAGGATCTCGGACGCGATCCCAGCCCCGAAGAACTGTCCGAATACCTTCAGATACCTGCCAAGCGCATCAGCGAGATTATGAGTCTTTCTCAGGAAACGACGAGCCTCGACACGAACGTCGATGAGGACAATAATACCCGGCTCTCGGACCTTATCAGCGACGACAGTCTGATCGAGCCGTTTGAACTTGTTTTTTCGGCAACTTTGCAGGAAACCATGAACGATGTTTTAAGTCAGCTGAGCGAGCGCGAGATGAAGATAATAAAACTTCGTTTCGGCCTGACGGACAAGGGACCCCTGACGCTTGAAGAAACCGGAAAACTGCTCGGGATTACCCGCGAGCGCGTCCGTCAGATTCAGGGAAAGGCCATCGGCAAGCTTCGCGGACATCAGGTTCTCGAAGCTTTTTATGAGGACTAGGAGCGTTTTTTCTTCAGTCCAGGCTCTGTTCGAACAAATCCTCTTCGCTTTCACCCTCATTTGAAAATAGATCATCGCTATAGGCGCTCTCGTCCTGTTTTGATGTCCTTGCCGTCTCCGGCGCGGGGCTTGAGGGGGCCGGCGCTTCCTCGGTGAAATGCGGGTTTTTCTCCCTCAATTTTTTCATGCATACCAAAAAAAGTTCCATGCATACCCGCGCGTCATCCTCTGCCCTGTGGGCATCCTTCGCTTCTATCCCGAAACGAAGAGCCAGCTCCTGGAGCGCATATTTGGGCAGGTCCGGGAAGACTTCCTTCGCGAAAAGACGCGTATCGATCACTTTGTTGGTCAGAGGGGGCAGGGCGAGCCGGGATAGATCCTCGTTGATGAAGTTGACGTCAAAGGGCGCATTATGGGCAATCAGCACTGTATTGCCGATAAAGCGCATGAAATCCGGAAGGACCGTCTTTGACTCGCTTTGACCGGCGAGCATCGCGTCCGTGATGCCGTTTATTTTTGTCACTTCCGGTGGCATGGGAACTTTCGGGTTTATGAGTACGCTGAAGCGGGACACGATTCCGCGGGAATCAAAACGGATTCCCCCGATCTCGACGACCCGGTTGGATTTCGGGTCAAGTCCCGTGGTCTCGGTGTCAAAAACCGTGAAAACTGTTTTTGAAAATGACGAAAGAAGGGCGTCATATTGTGTCATGCCTTCACCCTTATGCTTTTCCGAGAATCGTGCGAATCTCGGTTTCGATCGCGCCCATCAGGACAGAGGCAGAGGCTTTCGCTTCGCCTATATTCTTACCGGCCACTGCTGCCGGGGTTGATATGTAGAATTTGATTTTAGGCTCGGTTCCGCTTGGTCGCGCGCTCACTACCGTGCCGTCAGAGAGGAAAAACTGAAGTACGTTGCTCGAGGGCAGATCGATTTTTTCCTTTTTCGCCGGATTGGCGGGATCATACCGGGTGCCTTCCTTGATGTCGCGGATGGAGACCACTTTTTTTCCGCCGAGGGTTGTAAGTCCGTCCTGGCGCAGGCCTGCCATCAGGGATTTCATCGTTTCTCCGCCGGTCGCGCCGGGAAAGGCCTTGCTGATTGCGCGTTCCTCGAAGTATCCGTGCGCGAGATAAAGTTCGTTCATGCGGTCAAGAAGACTCTTGTTTTTGCTTCTCCAGTAAAGGGTCATTTCCGCGCACATGGCCGCGGCCGAAATGCCGTCCTTGTCGCGCACCTCGGTCTCGACGTTATAGCCGTAGCTTTCTTCGTATCCGAAAATATAGGCATGCTTCTTTGTTTTCTCGAAATCCGCCATAACCGCCGCTATCCACTTGAAGCCGGTAAGGCATTCGATAGTTTCAACTCCGTAGGAGGCGGCTATCCGGTCGCCCAGTGCGGAACTGACGATTGACCGTATCAGTGCGGGATTTTTCGGCATCTTCCCGAGTTCCTTGAGCGACAGACAGATATAGTCGGTGAGCAGGGCGCCCATCTGGTTTCCGGTGATCAGGACAAACTTTCCGTCGGGCCCGGGGACTGCGCTTCCGAAACGGTCGGCATCGGGATCGGTTGCCATGACGACGTCGGCTTTTTCTCTTTCGCCGAGCTCGACGGCCATTTTGAGAGCCGCCGCTTCTTCGGGATTCGGAAATGCGACCGTGGGGAAATTTCCGTCAGGCTTCTGCTGTTCGGGAACGGAAATGACGGTGAGTCCGAGGTCTCCCAATACCTTTTCGACATGCATGGCGCCTGTTCCGTGAAGGGGCGTATACACGATCTTAACTTCCCCGGCTTTTGCCTTGATCAGCTCGCTTCTGAACAGCTTGCTCTTGACCATGGCCCAGTACTTTTCGTCGATTTCCTTGTCGATCAGAACAAGCTTGCCCGATTTGAGCGCTTCGTCGCGCGCTATTGTTTTTACCGTTTTAACGGCGCTTACTTCGCTTATGATGCCCTCGTCATGGGGCTCGATTACCTGGGCTCCGTCGTTCCAGTAAGCCTTGTAGCCGTTATACTGGGGCGGATTGTGGGAAGCGGTTACCACGATGCCTGTATCGCAAGCGAGGGTGCGAACGGCAAATGAAAGTTCCGGGGTGGGGCGGAGGCCGGTAAAAAGATAGGTTTTGAAACCGTTGGCCGCGAATATCAAAGCGGCGGCCTCGGCGAAGACGTCTGAATAATGGCGCGAATCATAGGCGATGACGGCGCTCAGGGAGCCGTTTTTCGCTTTGTCCGGAAAGGTTTTAATAAAGTAATTGGCGAGCCCCTGAGTCGCCTTGTTCACCACGAAGGTATTCATGCGGTTGGTTCCGCCGCCGATCACGCCGCGCAATCCACCCGTACCGAACTCGAGATCCTGATAAAACCGATCCTCCAGTTCTTTCATATCATTTTTCGCGACCAAGCTTGAAACCTCATCGGCGAATTTCTTGTCTTTTTCCCCGGAAATATAAGCCTTTGCTCGTTCGAGAATAGCATTTGAATCCATAAATGTGCTCCTTCTGCTCTAACTGGATATGTTCAAGTGTAATATTCAGTTCTATAAACATTTTTATTATAACAAATAATTGATACTTGAACAAGGCGGATGCTTTCTATATTATTTTCTCGATATATTTTTTTATCGGAGGCTTTATGACAATACCGGAAATGCTTAGTCAGAGCGGAATGCTGACTATCCTTGGAATGGGCGTTGTATTTGGTTTCCTTATCATTCTCATCATATGCATGAGGCTCGTAGAACTTCTTGTGAAGTTAACGGGTAATGATAAGGACGAATTAAACGTATCAAAGCGCGCACCCATCGTCGCAGATGACGGCCAACACCAGGCCGTCATAGCTGCAATCGCCACAGCTGTCAATGAGAGACAGAAGAAATAAGGAGTTCGTGTATGGCCAAGAAAGTACAGATATCTGATCTCGTCCTTCGTGATGCTCATCAATCTCTCCATGCAACGCGCATGACCACCGCTGATATGCTTCCTGTTTGTGAAAAACTCGATGCAGTCGGATATCACAGTCTTGAAGCCTGGGGTGGAGCAACTTTCGACTCCTGTATTCGTTTTCTTAATGAAGATCCGTGGGATCGCCTCCGATCCCTCAAAAAAGCCCTTCCTAAAACACCGATAATGATGCTTTTACGCGGTCAGAATCTGCTCGGCTACCGCCATTACGCAGATGATGTGGTCGACAAATTTGTCGAAGCCGCCGCGAAGAATGGCGTCGATGTATTCCGCATTTTCGACGCCCTCAATGATCCCCGAAATCTTTCCCGCGCCACTGCTGCCGCGAAAAAAACCGGCAAACACGTTCAGCTCACCATTTCCTATGCAACGACTCCCGTTCATACCCTGAAGGCCTATGCCGATCTTGCCAAAGCCTATGCCGACACCGGTGCGGATTCGATCTGCATCAAGGATATGGCCGGTCTCCTGAAACCCTTTGACGCCTACGAACTTGTCAAATCGATCAAGAGCAAGGTTGATATTCCCGTTCAGATACATACCCACGCAACGACCGGTATGTCGGTCGCAACCCTGGTCAAGGCCGCTGAAGCCGGGGCCGATACGCTGGACACGGTTATCTCGTCAATGTCGATGGGCACTTCCCACAGTCCGACCGAGACTCTCGTTGAAATTTTCCATGGTACTGAATTCGACACCGGCCTCGACATCAAGCTTCTTCTCGAGATTGCCTCCTATTTCCGCGAGGTGCGCAAAAAATATGCCAAGTTCGAGTCCAGTTTTCTCGGTGCCGATACCCGCATCCTCGTATCCCAGGTTCCGGGAGGCATGCTTTCAAATCTTGAAAGCCAGCTGAAGGACCAGGGCGCCGCCGACCGGATTGACGAAGTGCTCAGGGAAATACCGATTGTGCAGAAAGACTGCGGCTATATTCCTCTTGTCACTCCCACCAGCCAGATTGTCGGTACCCAGGCTGTGTTCAATGTTCTGTTCGGCCGATACAACAAGCTGACTGCTGAAACGAAGGATCTTCTCGTCGGAAAATACGGGAAGACAACCGCGAACTGTAATCCCGAACTCGTCACAAAGGCACTGGGCGAACTCAAGATGGAAGCGGCGATTACCCATCGTCCGGCAGATGACATTCCAAATGAATTTGCCAAGCTGGAAGCCGATGCCCTCAAGGAAATAGGGACAGCGAAAATCAGCGCCGAGGACGTGCTGACCTTTGCCATGTTCCCGAAAGTTGCCCCGAAATTCTTCAAGGAACGCGCCGGCGGCCCGGTAACCTTTACGGCCTCGTCGCCTGTAAGCGCGGCTGCCGGAGGAGCCGGCGGAGCCTATGTCGTAAGCGTGAACGGCACGGACTATAATGTGAACTCCGGTCCTTCCGGGGAAGCCATGACCGTCCAGGTGAACGGAACCGCATACGATATCGCGTTTAAATCATCCGGGAGTGCAGCTGTCTCTTCTGTTTCGGCCAGCACTGCCTCATCGGGTGGTGCGACAACTAATGGTGCTTCCATATTAGCTCCTGTTGCCGGAACCCTGCTGAAGCAGCTGGTGGCAAACGGAGCCGAGGTCAAGACCGGGCAGAATATCATGATAATCGAATCCATGAAGATGGAGCTTGAGATCAAGGCTACGGTGAGCGGTCCCCTTCATTTTGCGGTATCCGCGGGATCCCAGATCGCCTCGGGACAAACCCTTGCCGTAATCGGAGCCGGTGCCGTTCTACCGCCGTCCCCGGCTGCTTCTCCTGCGCAGGAATCTTCTGCATCTCCCGAAACAGGTGCGCCGTCGGCACGGTCAGTACGGGCCGTGCCAACCGGCGGAACCGTGATTCCAGCCCCAGTCGCGGGTACTCTGCTCAAACATGTCGTTTCTGCGGGCTCTTCGGTTTCGATCGGGCAGAATATCATGATAATCGAATCCATGAAGATGGAACTGGAAATCAAGGCAACTGTCGCAGGCACAGTTCATTTCCTTGTAGCCCCCGGATCCCAGATAGCCGCAGGACAAATTCTTGCGGAAATCAAATAAGGCGGCGTAACACTCAATGATAGACAATACCACCAAATCAAAGCGTCGCATCCTGAATGTGACTATGGCGATTCTCGCGATCGGCCTCGTGTATTCGGTTGTCAGCACCGCATTCGCTTCCGACAATGAGGAGCCGGGCGCTTCAATCTTCAACCTGGAGGCAAAGGTAAAAGGATCTGAAAACGTCCCGAATATCTCGGTTCCCCAGTTCCTTTCAAAAATCGTCTCCAATACCGGCATCTCGGCCATTATCAACAGGAGCGAGGAAGTGCAGAATCTTGTCGATCCCACCAAGACGACGCTTGTTCCAGGCTGGCAGCGCCTGATGATGATGGCGATAGGATTTCTCATCATTTATCTCGGCGTCGCGAAAAATTTCGAGCCCCTCCTGCTCGTTCCGATCGGCTTCGGCGTCGTGTTCGTGAATATTCCCGGCGGCGGAATGTATGCTGCGGAATCTGGAATGCTCAAGATTATCTATGACGCCGGCGTCGGGAACGAATTCTTCCCGATGCTTATATTCATGGGAATCGGGGCTATGACGGACTTCGGCCCCCTCATAGCCAATCCGAAAACGGCGATTCTCGGCGGAGCCGCCCAGCTCGGCGTATTCGTTACGCTGTTCGGCGTTTCCCTTATGAACCTGATTCCAGGCATCAACTACACCATGCTGGAAGCGTGCGCCATCTCGATCATCGGCGGAGCCGACGGTCCGACTACCATCTATGTCGCGGGAAAACTTGCCCCTCATATGCTCGCGGTAGTCGCGGTCGCGGCTTACTCCTATATGGCCCTCGTTCCGATGATCCAGCCTCCGATCATGAACCTCCTGACGACCAAAAAGGAAAGGCTGATCAAGATGAAGCAGCTTCGGTATGTATCGAAAGCGGAGAAGATCATGTTTCCCATTTCACTGCTTATCCTTTCCATACTGCTTATACCCCCTGCTGCACCCCTTATCGGCATGGTCGCCTTCGGTAACTTTGTCCGTGAAATCAAGGTGATCGACCGTCTTGCGAAGTGCATGGAGAACGAGCTGCTGAACATCGTCTCGATTTTTCTGTCGCTCGGAGTCGGCTCGCAGATGACTCCCGAGAAGATTATGAACCCCAACGCGATCGGCATCGTTGCCCTTGGTCTCTTCGCCTTCGCAGTGGCCACTGCGGGCGGCGTGCTCATGGCCAAGATCATGAACCTGTTTCTCCGCGAGAAAATCAACCCGCTCATAGGTTCGGCCGGAGTTTCTGCCGTTCCGATGGCTGCGCGCGTGTCGAACAAGGTCGGACTGGAAAACGATCCGGGTAATTTCCTGATAATGCACGCGATGGGACCGAACGTTGCCGGTGTTATCGGAACCGCGATCGCAGCCGGCGTGTTTATCGCAACCTACGGAAAGTAACTTATTTTTAAAAAATCCTGTCCTTGTAAAAGGGCAGGATTTTTTTTATAATGGTTTTCCATGATTAAAAACACACCGCGCATTAAGTTCGTTCTTCAATGCATAGTCATCGTCCTTGCCCTTGCCGCCACCTCCTGCGGTGATGGGTTTCATATTCCGCAATCAGGGAAATCACTAATCACGAGATTAGTCTCGTCCATGACAGTCGAGGAAAAATCATCCCAGGTCCTGATGACCGGGATCGACGGAAAGACTTCCTTTTCCGCTTCCATGAGACGTCACTTTGACGGGGTCGTCCCCGGCGCCGTATTGCTTTTCCGCTTCAATATAGGGGAAACCCCGCGCGAGGTGAGCGACTATCTCGCGTCCTGCACGGAGGGATTCGCCGCTCTCAAGGCTCCCGTTCCGGTACTGTTCGCCATCGATCATGAAGGCGGGGCCGTGTACCGTATGGGAAAGGTCACCACGCGCCTCCCGTCGGCATCCGCAGTCGCTTCGGGTCTTTCGGCAAAAAAAAGCGAGGACCTCTACCGGTTTTCAGGGAAACAGCTTTCCCTGCTCGGCATCAAACTGAATCTCGCTCCGATTGCGGAAATTCTGACTCCCGAGAATCAGCCCTTTCTCGGCTCTCGCGCATACTCCGCATCAAAGGATATCGCGCAGCTCTATGCCCTCTCGGCGCTCTCGGGCTACCGGCAAGGCGGCATCCTTACGGTATTGAAGCATTTTCCGGGGAACGGGAGCGGGGATCCCCATGCGTGGCTTTCAACCCTGAACGTGAGTTCAGTAGAATTCGAGAAAACCTTCGTCGCTCCTTTCCGCTTTCTCGTGAAGCAGCATCCAGACGCAGTGCTCGTGTCCCATATCATCGTGCCCGCTGTAGAACCTCTCGTTCCCTTTTGCTTTTCATACAAAGGCGTAACCGGCCTCCTCCGCAGGAGCCTCGGTTTCAAGGGTCTTATCCTCACGGACGATATTGCGATGGGGGCGATCGCTAAAAACGGCTACAGTACAAAAACGGCAGCTATCCTCGCGCTTAAAGCCGGCTGCGACATGGTTATGGTATCCGATCCCGACATCCGCTCGGTCGCGAATGCCATCGCATCCGAGGCAAGGGGAGATTCGGTTTTCGCTAAAAGACTCGATGAGGCGGTCACGCGCATTCTCGAGATGAAATACCGCGCGGGGCTCGTCAAAAACGGCGCGGAGCGCTATAGTGATTCATCCCGCGCGGAAGTTTTCGACGAACAGGAATTTGACCGGATGCGAACGCTCGGGGACAGAATTCTGGAGGAAATAAAATGACAGTCAATACGCCGAGTCTCCCTGAGAGGGTTTTATATATTGATGAATATCTGGCCGTAGTGTCCAAAAAAATCGGGGAAATCTGCGAGTCGAATGTCGCGGAACCCTCCCTTTCCCTCATCGAAAACATGAGGTCTGCCCTCGAGCTCTGCGCGGGCAAAGGGCTTCCCGGCATGGAGGCGGTTCACCGCATCGATCAGCCTGTTTCCGGATGCGTCCTTATCGCATTTGACAGCGATACCCTTGCATCCCTTTCCGCGCAGTTTTCGGACGGCAGGATCAACAAGAAATATATCGCGATAGTCGAGAAGCCCTCCTCGGGAGATATTCCCGCTGAAGGCAGGCTTGAACACATGATCCGCTTTGACCACAAGCACCATAAGGCCCTCGTTCTGCAAAAGGAAGAAATCAGGAAACCCGGGCAGGACTGGAAAAAAGCCGCCCTTTCCTGGAAGCTTTCCGGGATGGGTGACAGATACGCATTTCTCGAAGTAGTGCCCGAAACAGGGCGCACCCACCAGATCCGCGCGCAGCTCGCGTCCGTCGGCATGGCGATAAAAGGCGACCTGAAATACGGGGCGAAGCGAAGCGATCCCCTGGGCGGGATCCGCCTGCATGCCTTCGCGATCCAGTTTACTCATCCGGTCAGCGGGGACACGATAACCATTCATGCTCCTGTTATCGGT